>CAMMAZ010000003.1 GCA_946493765.1 uncultured Clostridia bacterium
TTGCTTGCGGTGAAGTTTTCTAATTCTGTAACACATCATTGACAAACCTACAAATATCATTCACATGAAAATCAGGCGGGCAGAAATGACTTTCTGCCCGCCCAATTACACGGTTTACTGCACATTGAACACAAATTTATCCTCCGCAACGTCGCAACTGACATTGTCGTTTTCTTTGATTTTGTTTTCCAGGATCTCTTCGCTGAGCGAATCTTCAATCTGCGATTGAATCGCGCGGCGAAGCGGTCTTGCGCCGTAAACAGGGTCAAATCCGGCGTCTGCAATTTTTTCAATCGCCGCCTGCGTGAAGGTGATGGTGATATTTTTATCTTTCAGACGCTGTTCAAGACTGCCGAGCATCCGTTTTGCGATCTCCACGATATCCGCTTTAACCAGTTGGCGGAACACGATAATATCATCCACACGATTTAAAAATTCCGGTTTGAATTCCCGTTTCAGTTCCTGCATCACGTCTTCCTTGATTTTCTGATCATCCGCGCCGGTTTTCTGTTCTTCTCCGAAACCAAGACTCTTCCGGTCGGTGATCATACGTGCGCCGACATTGGAGGTCATGATAATGATGGTGTTTTTGAAATCCACACGCCGACCCTGGGAATCGGTCAAAATGCCATCCTCCAGAATCTGCAACAGAATGTTGAACACATCCGGATGCGCTTTTTCGATTTCATCGAACAGCAGCACGCAATACGGTTTTCTTCTGACCTGTTCGGTCAATTGGCCGCCCTCGTCATAGCCGACGTATCCCGGAGGGGAACCGACCAGTCTGGAAACAGTGTGTTTTTCCATGTATTCCGACATATCGAAACGGATCATGGCGTTTTCATCGCCGAACATGGCTTCCGCCAACGCTTTGCAAAGCTCCGTTTTACCGACGCCCGTCGGACCAAGGAAAATGAAGGAGCCTGTCGGACGCTTCGGGTCTTTCAAGCCCACTCTGCCGCGGCGAATCGCTTTGGAAACGGCGGAAACTGCTTCATCCTGACCGACGATCCGTTTATGCAGAATCTCTTCCATCCGCAAAAGCCTCTGGCTTTCTTCCTCCGTTAACTGCACGACCGGAATTCCTGTCCAGCCGGACACAATCGCCGCAACTTCTTCCGGCGTGACTTCTCCGGAAATACCGGCATTGTCCTTTTGCCATTTTTCCTTTTGTTCACGCAGCTGATCGGACAATTCTTTTTCCTTGTCCCGCAATTTAGCCGCATTTTCAAAATCCTGCGCATTGATTGCCGCAGATTTTTCAGCGGATATATCTTTTAACTGCTGTTCGAGTGTTTTCACGCTGTCCGGCGCGGTGAAGGCGCGCAGTTTCACTTTTGAAGCCGCCTCGTCGATCAAGTCGATCGCCTTATCCGGCAGATACCGGTCGGAAATATAACGCGCAGATAAATTCACGGCCGCTTCAATTGCTTCGTCGGTGATTTTGACCTTGTGATGCGCTTCATACCGATCACGCAGGCCTTTTAGAATCTGAACCGCTTCCTCTTTAGAAGGCTCGCCGACCATGACGGTCTGGAACCGGCGTTCCAGCGCCGCGTCTTTTTCGATATATTTACGGTATTCGTTGAGGGTTGTCGCACCGATGATCTGAAAATCACCGCGTGCCAAAGACGGTTTTAAGATATTGGCAGCGTCGGTCGACCCTTCCGCCGAGCCCGCACCGACAATGGTGTGCAGCTCATCGATGAACAAAATCACATCGCCGGATTTGATCACTTCGTCCAAAGCTGATTTGATTCGCTCTTCAAAATCGCCTCTGTATTTGGTTCCAGCGACCATGCCGGTCAGATCCAATGATACGACCCGTTTGTCTTTCAACAGCTCCGGCACTTCCCCGTCGGCAATTTTGATGGCAAGCCCTTCTGCGACCGCCGTTTTACCAACGCCCGGTTCACCGATCAGGCAGGGATTATTCTTGGTTCTTCTGGTTAAAATCTGGATCACACGTTCAATTTCTTTGGCTCTGCCGATCACAGGATCCAGCTTGTGCTCTTTTGCCTGCTGCGTCAAATCGCGTCCGAATTTATCAAGGTTCGGCGTTTTGCTTTTTTTGTTCGGTTTTGCGCTGGCTGTCGCTTCGCCGGTTTCGGAAAAACCGCCAACGGCGCTTAAAATATCCCGCTCGATCGTCTCCGGCGCAACGCCAAGTTCTCCCAAAAAGCGGGTCGCATAGTTGTCCCCCTCTTTGATGATTGCAAGCAGGATATGCTCGGTGCCGACAATATTGACACCCATGCTTCTTGCACACGCGATGGAGAGTTCTAAAATGTGTTTTGCACGCGGCGTCATGTCATCCGGTGTTAAAGTGGTCTGCATGCCTCTGCCGACTGTTTTTTCAAGCAGTTCTGTGATATCCTGCGCATTCACACCGTTTTTCTCAAGAATACTGCCCGCTACAGACTGATTTTCCTTTAAAAGGCCGAGCAGCAGATGTTCGCTGCCGATATAGGTATGGCCCAGCTCCATAGCCGATTCAATACCAAAATTCAGCGCAATATTCGCTTTTTCTGTGAATCCATTGAATTTATACATAAAACAAATCTCCTTTCCGTCCTGTGTGATCAACAGGTGTTTCGATTATGCTAATTTTTCTCTGACAATTCTGGCACGCATCTTATCTCGGGTGTCCGCGTCCAGCGGTCCGCCGGACTGCGCCTGTAATGCTGCACTTTGGCAGTTAAAGGTCAATGTGTTCAAAACATCAAAGCCAATGTCTTTTATCATGTCCATTTCAACCCCCAGCCGAACTCTGGAAATCAGCTGCAACAATTCATCGCCCGAAAGCAGCCGCGCAGATTTTAAAATGCCGAGTGCGCGGAATACAACATCCTCCAACCGGTCGTGATCGATGTTGTTCCGGCTTTCGCGCTCGCGTTCCACGATCTGCCGGATAATTCCCTGCAGATTTTCAATAGCCGCTTGTTCCGAAATGCCAAGGGTGACCTGGTTGGACAGCTGATACATATCGCATTTGACCTCGCTGCCCTCGCCGAAGGTTCCGCGCATCGTCAAACCGATTTTGGAAACGGTGTTTGCGATCTGGCCGACAGCGCCGATCGATTGCAACGCCGGGATATGCAGCATGGCGGACGCACGCATGCCGGTTCCAAGATTGGTCGGACATTCGGTTAAATACCCCAGATTTTCATCGAAAGCGATTTCGACATGCTGTTCCAAAATCCGATCAATCTGATCTGCTCGTTTGTAAGCTGTCATCAGATCAAATCCGGGCACCATCACCTGAATCCGCACATGATCCTCTTCGTTGATCATAATACTGACCGATTCATCCTCCGACAAAATCAAGGCGCGTCCCTGTCCGTTTTCTGCAAAATCAGGACTGATTAGATGCCGTTCTGCCATCGCATAAGCATCAAACTTTGAGATTTTGTCCATATCGATAAAACGGAATCCTGCAACACTCGGATCGCCGCTTTTTAAGATGGCATCGCTGATCACCTGAATGACCTCAAATTTCTGTTCCAGTGACAGCTTATTCGGAAACGGATACTTTTTCAAATTTCGGGCCAGCCGGATACGTGAACTGACGACCACATCCGTTTTTACCCCCTCTTCATACCATTTAAGCATTCTCGTTTCCCTCCTTTTCAAGCTGTCGGATCTCATCCCGCAGCTTTGCCGCCTGTTCATAATCCTCCGAAGAAACTGCTTTTTGCAGCTGATCTTTCAGTTCATTCAGCCGGTAAGACGTTTTCGCTGCTTCCGGTGCGCATGCCGGCACTTTTCCTGCGTGTTTTGTCTTGCCGTGCATTTTCCGCAATGAGGGCAAAAGCTGATTATAAAACTTTTTATAGCAGTCGGGGCAGCCGACTTTTCCCCGTTTGGCGATTTCCGCAAACGAGCTGCCGCAGGTTTCGCAGCGTTCCGCCGGTATATTTTGCGGAAGCTGATTGGTGAAAAGCGAACCGAACAGATCGCTCATCTCAAAGGGATTGAAATTCGCCACCCCCAGCTGTGCCGCGCACTGCGCGCATAAATGATATTCCTGCGCCTGCCCATTGATTACTTTCTTGATATGGGTCGTCGCCTGTCTTTTTCCACAATTTCTGCATAACATAACGCATACCTCCCGTTTAAATACATGATACCAGCATTTGCTTGAATACTGCCGCCCGCACTTTATTTCTTAGTATAGGCGGTATGTCCTGATAACAATTGTCGTTTATTGCGGCGCCGATCAAATTTGCCGCTTCTTTTGAAATCAAATCCTCTAAAGCCAGATTATTTAAAAGGATCCGCGCCGTGTTGGTGTTCAGCTCGTTTCCAATCGAATTGATAATGTGCATCAGCGCACTGGAACGATCCAGCCGAATCTTCGTAATCTTGATATATCCGCCGCCGCCTCGCTTGCTTTCCACAATATAGCCCTGCTCCGGTGTGAACCGGGATTGGATCACATAGTTGATCTGACTGGGAACACAACCGAGCTCCCCGGCCAGTTCGTTTCTTTTGATTTCCGTTTCCCCGTGCGATTCCTCCAACATTTGCAGAATCGTCTGGCTGATTAAATCGCTCAGTCTCATTGTTCGACCACTCCTTATCCTTTCAATTCTGCTCTTTGACCTTTGTTGACCTTATGATACGTCAAAAGTCAAAGAAAGTCAAAGTCCAATTTTGATTAAAAATTCTTTTCTATTTATATTTATCTTTATTTTTCTCGTTATATCTTCTTTTTTTCATATTTTTTCTCGTTTTTTCTTTATTTTAAAACAGCAGGCACAGTAACACAATCCGGAAAATCACATACATTATTGTTGAAGGCGGAAAGGAGGCAAACGAAGAATGGGTTGTTTTAATTTTGGCAACAACGGCTGCTGCGAATGGATCATCCTTTTGGTTATCATCCTGATCTGCTGTGGCGGTTGCGGTAACAACAACAACGGCTGCGGATGCGGTTGCAACTAAGGTTGTTTGAACGAAAAAGCGGAAGGCGATGCCTTCCGCTTTTTTCTTTGTTATTCATTTTTTTGCACACCCAATGTGAACAATAAGCACCCGTTTCTTTTGAATTGCTCGATCTTTCGATCGATCAGGGCGGTGTCGCAATGAAAGGTGTCCGCCAGGCATTGTTTACATAAATACGTTTTTGCTTCCCGGCTGACCAATTTTAAAAAAACAGAGATTTCATCCGCACAAAGCGTCGCCCCGCAGTTTTTACAAACAGCCATTTACCGATCGACCACCTTTGCCCGGTACAACCGGCAGTCATGCGGCGCGATCTCAACAATATGCAATCCGTTTTTCACTTTTGTCTGTTCGCCGTTCCAAAGGTCGGTGAGCAGCAGTGTTTTTCCCGTGCTTTCAGACAGGCCTAACAAATCCAGTTTCAAATTGCAGCAGTACATATTGGTCGGATCATCCGTGAAATTAAACATGCCGATGGCAAAATCGCCGTTTTCCAACAGTTTCACATAGATCGGCCATTCATTTTTGTAATCATCCGAAAAACTCAAAGGCTCTGCAACGCTGTAAGGCTGGTTATAGGCTTTGTCCTGATTAATGGCAATGACGTCTTTATTCATTAAAATCTTCTTTGTCGCATCATTCATATTGCGAATATCGCAGCCGATCATCAACGGCGACCCCAGCAGCGCCCAAAGCGAAAAATGTGTTTTATATTCCGTATCAGTGCAGCCGGTCAGTCCCACATTTCCGTTGCCATACATGCCGACGATCAGCATATCCATATCAAAAAAGCAATTTTTCCCACTGTATTTGATCGATTGATCTGCCAGCATCGCAAGCTCCCGCAAAGACGTCCAGGTATCGTAAATATCCTCGGTCGACCGCCACATATTGGCGCCGGTGGTTTTGATCCATTTTTTCGTTTCGTCCTTACCGCAGGAGCAGGCGCTGAACAGAATATCCCGCCCGCAGTTGGCGAGCGCAGCGCCCATGCGTTTATACAGCACATCACCGGACACCGAACCGGGTTTAAAGCAGTAGTCATACTTTAAAAAGTCAATGCCCCACTGTGCAAATGTCTGCGCGTCGACAAATTCATGTTCAAAGCTCGCAGGATATCCGGCACAGGTGATCATACCCGCACAGCTGTATATTCCAAACTTCAGTCCCTTTTGATGCACATAATCGGCAACCGCTTTCATCCCGTTGGGAAATTTCTGTCGGTCCGGCACCAGTTTGCCGTCGGCGTCCCGTTGGCGCTCGGCCCAGCAGTCGTCGATCACCAGGTAATTGTATCCGCAGTCTAAAAGGCCGGTGTCAACCATAGCATCCGCCATTTCTTTGATCATTTTTTCGTTGATTTCACGCCCGAATGTGTTCCAGGAATTCCATCCCATCGGAGGTGTTTCACAAATCATTACAATCTCCCCCTTTTCTTTTTATTTTATATAGATTGTTCTGCAAAATACGATTTACAATCAGGCTTTAACCAACCGGCCAGTCACTGAAAAAACTAAAAATACTGCTAAATTGGCAACGACGATGGTGGAACCGGGCGGCAGTGCAAACAAATGCGCGGCCACAAATCCCGCCAGCACACAAAACACCGAAACGACCGCCGCACACACCACTACCTTTTTAAAGCTTTTAAAAACCCGCATCGATGTGAGCGCCGGAAAAATAATTAAACTGGAAATCAAAAGCGTGCCCATGATGCGCATGCCGACCACAACCATGATCGCCGTGAGCAGCGCGACCAACATGTTATAGGCCTTCACATTGGTACCGGTCGCCCGGACAAAATCCTCATCAAAGGTCGCCGCCATGATTTTATTGTATAAAAGAATAAACATGACAATGACCGCCACGGAAACGCCGATACTGATATACAAATCCGTGTCGGTCACCAATAAAATGGAGCCGAACATAAAATCATTGATGTCAATATCGGTTCCGCCGCTTAAGGAAATGGCGATCATGCCGATGGCAATGGCGCTGCTGGAAATGATCGCAATCGCCGCATCCCCTTTGACACTGCTGTTTTCACTGATCTTTAACAGAAAAAACGCAGCGATAATCACCACTGGAATCGAAAAATAAAGCGGTGTGAAATTAAGCGCCAACGCGATCGCCATCGCACCGAATCCGACGTGGGACAACCCGTCGCCGATCATGCTGTAGCGTTTTAAAACCAGGCAAACACCGAGCAACGCCGCCGACAGCGCCACCAAAACGCCGACCAAAATCGCACGGCGGATAAATCCATAGGAAAACATCTGCACAATAAAATCAATCAATTTCAAATTCCTTTCTCTCGCTAGCCTTTTAAAAAAGCTCTGCCCGGCGCGCTGTTGACATAATCGTCCCTGCTGCCGAAAAACTGCACCGTCTGATCCATATGCAGGATTTTGTTCGCATATAAAACGGCGGCATGAATATCATGCGACACCATCACAATCGCAACGCCTTGTTGCTGGTTGAGCCGTTTTACAATGTCATACATCTCCTGCGTGACCTTCGGATCCAGTCCTGCGACCGGTTCGTCCAGCACGAGCAGTTTTCCCGCCGAACAGATCGCGCGTGCCAGCAGCGTGCGCTGCTGCTGCCCGCCGGACAGATCGCAATAGGGTTTATCTTTTAAATCTAAAATATTCAGCTGCCGCATGCTTTCCAGTGCGGCTTGCTTGTCTTTTTTCCGGTAAAACGGGAAAATCCCGCGCTTGGACAGCCGGCCGGACAACACCACTTCATAAACCGACGCCGGGAAATCATTGCGCACATTTTTATATTGCGGCAGATAACCGATGTCCCGCCTTGTCATCGGCGGAATCAAATGGATTTTGCCGGATTTTAACGGCACCAAAGACAATAAGCCTTTGATCACGGTGGATTTACCGGCTCCGTTTTCCCCGACAATACAAAGATAGTCTCCGGCTTCAACGGTGAAATTCACATCATGCACGGCATAAACGCCGTCGTAACTGATGCTGACGTTTTCAAATGCAACAAGCGGCATATTTCTAACACAGTCCTTTTCTCAAATTTTCAGCATTCTGCTGCATCAGACTCAAATAGGTTGCACCGGCACGCGCTTCCGCCTTTGAGATGTTGTGGCAGGAATGAAACAACAGGCTTTTGCAACCGGTTTCCTCCGATAAAACCCGTGCGGTCTTCGGATCGGTCAGTTCTTCATAGTAAACATATTCGATACCGTCCGCTTTGATCCGATCGATCAGTTCCGCCACCACCGAAGACGCCGGTTCGGCGTTCTCACTGCAGGAATCGAATGCGGCAATATGCGAAAACCCGTATTCTTGTGCAAAATAGTTGCAGGCAAACCGCCCGGCAAACAAAATCGTCTTTGTTTTGGCCGTGCCGGCGATCTGCAAAAACTGCGCGTCCAGTTTTTCAAGTTCTTTTGTGTAGCGCGCGGCATTCTCTTTATAAAAAGCGGCGTTATCCGGATCGAGTGCACACACGGCGTTTAAAATATTATCGACCATGATCATCGCGTTTTTCGGCGACGTCCAAACATGCGGATCGTGTGCATGCGCATGTTCCCCGTGCGCATGCCCGTCATGCGATTCCTCTAATAACGTGATGCCCTGCGACACGTTGAGCACATGCAAAGCAGTATCGCTGGCGTCGATGATTTGCGGCACCCAGACCTCCATATCGTCCCCGGTATAAATAAACAAATCCGATTGGTTGATGGTAATCACGTCCGCCGTTGTGGGATCAAAAGAATGCACATCCACGCCGTTTGGCAAAAGCAGCGTTACCTCCCCCTTATCTCCGACGATTTCCCTTGCAAAATCATATTGCGGGAACAGTGTTGCCACAATTTGCAGCTTATTGGCATCCGCCGCCTGTGGCGGTCCGCAGGAAACCAGGCTGCAAAAAAGCGCGGCTGCCAGCAGCAGCGCTAAAATCTTTGTTTTCACAATCAACCCTTTATCCCTTTCTGCAAACAATCTTCACACAATCCATAAAGCACGGTCTTGGTCATGTCCAGCTTGAAATGGTGTTCTTGATAAAAATGGTCGGCAAACGCCTTGATCGCACTGCAACCGGTGTGGATCAGCGCGCCGCACCCGCTGCATTTTAAATGATAATGTTCCCGGCAGGCATCCGACGCGAACTGATAGCAGGCGCCTTTCCCGTCGGGCGATACATATTTTTTAACCGTTCCGTCGGCAACCAGCGCTTCCAGCTGCCGGTAGACCGTCGATTTGCCGACGCTTTTTCCATCCATTTTTAAATGCGCATACACTTCTTCGGCAGTCAAATGCACAGATGCATTTTCTTTTAAACACGCAAAAATCGCATCCTTTTGCTTTGTGTTGTATCCCGAAACCGTCACTTTTCTCACCTTTCAAAATGAAAATGATTCTCAATTTCATATTTTAGCACCGACATTTTAATTTGTCAAGGATTTTTCCAAATGGTATTGCAATTCAAAAACCGGTATGCTATAGTAAACCTGAAATCCGGGAAAGGAACGTTAAAAAATGATTTTTAAATTAAAACCTGCGCTGAAAAGTGCGATCTGGGGCGGCACACGACTGAAAACAGAATTCGGGTTTAATAGCGACAACGATCATGTCGCGGAAGCCTGGGTGCTGTCCTGCCATAAAAACGGACAGAGCATTGTCGACGGCGGGCCATACGACGGCATGCCGCTTGGCACGCTGATTCAAACGCTCGGTAAAGGCTGCCTTGGCGCCCACGGCGCGGCGTTTTCCGATTTTCCCATTTTGATCAAATTGATCGATGCGGCGGACGATCTTTCGGTGCAGGTGCATCCGGACGACGCCTATGCGCTGCAAAACGAAGGACAATTCGGCAAAACGGAAATGTGGTATTTTATCAGCTGTGAACCGGACGCCGGTATTTACTACGGCTGTGCAGCGCCTCTTTCAAAATCCGATTTTGAAAGATACATCCAAAACGGTACTTTAACAGCGCATCTGCATTATCAAAAAACCAAACCCGGCGACGCGGTGTTTATCCCGGCCGGAACGGTGCATTCCATCTGCAAAGGGAACCTGATCGCTGAAATCCAGCAGAATTCGGATGTGACCTATCGAATTTTTGATTATGACCGCCGCGATCAAAACGGCAATCCGCGGCAGCTGCATATCAAACAGGCGCTGGATGTGGCAAAGCTGTCCCCGCCGGAAGCATACGATTTTGGCGACCATGTCGCCGCCTGCCCTATCTTCACCGTTGACCGGCTGGCGGTTTTGACATCTAAAACTTTGGAAGCCGATGCGCAATCCTTTCATTCGATTTTGGTGCTGTCCGGCAGCGGCACCATTCAAAACAAAGATGCTACCGTGGCATATCAAAAGGGAGACAGTCTGTTTATTCCCGCCGGCAGCGGCGCTTACCAAATCAGCGGCGTTTTAGACGGATTGCTCACCACCATTTAAAATATAATGCAGGAGGAAAAATCATGTTTTGGGAAAATTTGAAAAAACAACAGCAAAAATATGAGGCATTGCTTGCCCGCAAAAATGAAAAAGCAGCGTTTTACAACGGTGTGATCGACCGCTATCGCGATCCGGTCTTAACCCGCGACCATATTCCGCTTTTTTGGAAATATGATATGAACGAGGCGACAAATCCTTATTTCATGGAACGGCTGGGGGTTAACGCGGTGTTCAACTGCGGCGCGATCAAGCTAAATGGAAAATACTGCTTAATGGCCAGAGTGGAGGGCAACGACCGGAAATCTTTCTTTGCCGTGGCAGAAAGCGATAACGGGATCGACGGATTCAAGTTTCGGGATTATCCGGTTTTGCTGCCGGATACCAGCCCTTTGGAAACCAATGTCTATGATATGCGTCTGACCCGCCATGAAGACGGATTTATCTACGGTGTTTTCTGCAGCGAATGCGCGGACGAACAAAACAGCGGCATGTCGTTTGCCAGCACCGCCCAATGCGGGCTTGTGCGAACAAAAGATCTTGTGCATTTTGAAAGGCTGCCGGACATCAAGACCAATTCGCCGCAGCAGCGCAACGTGGTGCTGCATCCGGAATTCATCAACGGAAAATATGCGTTTTACACCCGCCCGCAGGACGGTTTCATCGACGCGGGTTCCGGCGGCGGCATTTGCTTGGGACTTTGCGACGATATTGAACATCCCTTTGTCGACAAGGAAATCGTGCTGAGCCGCCGGCGGTATCACACCATTGCAGAAAGCAAAAACGGCGCGGGCGCGGTGCCGATCAAAACCGAAAAAGGCTGGCTGCACATTGCGCACGGGGTGCGGGAAAACGCCGCAGGACTGCGGTATGTATTATATGTCTTTGTGACCGACTTAAATGACCCGTTTAAGGTGATTGCCGAACCCTCCGGCTATTTTATGGCGCCGCTGGGCGCAGAGCGCGTCGGCGACGTTTCCAACGTTTTGTTTACAAACGGCGCCATCGCGGACGACAACGGAACGGTATTTATTTATTATGCAAGCTCCGACACCCGCATCCATGTCGCCACCTCCACCGTTGACAAACTGCTGGATTATGCGTTCAACACACCGAGCGACCCGCTGCGTTCGCACGACTGCGTTGTGCAGCGCACCGAACTGATCCGCAAGAATCTGGAATATTTAAAGCAATGCAATGGCAAATAAAGATATGAGACAATCTATGAACAGCAAAAAAGGTATTCTTTTTGATCTGGACGGTACATTGTGGGATGCGACGGTTCAAATAGCCGCCTCCTGGAAAAAAGTGATCGACAGTTTTCATTTTGTGAACAAGACGCTGACCGTTGCTGAAATCAAATCCTGCATGGGCCTGCCAATGGATCAGATCTTTAGGCGGCTGTTTCCCAATCTGCAACAGCATGACAGGGATGCACTCCAGGCAAAGTGCCAACAATATGAAAATGCTTATCTTGCATCCCATCCGGGGTGTTTGTATCTGCAGGTCCGGCAAACGCTGGAACAGCTCAAGGGCAAAGGGTTTCATCTTTTTATTGTGACCAATGCGCAAAGCGGATATATTGAAGCGTTTTTCAGCGCCACAAATCTGCAGGATCTGTTTGACGACTATGAAATGTTCGGCAGAACCGGCCTTTTAAAATCGGAAAATATAAAGCTTGTTAGGAAGCGAAACGCGCTTGACGGCGCTGCTTATGTCGGCGATACACAGCAGGATTATCTTGCCTGTGTGGATGCAAACATACCTTTTATCCATGCGGCATATGGTTTTGGCAATGCTGAAAAAGCGGTCTATCGCCTACCGTCGTTTGCACAACTGCCCGATATGATCGACAAAGTGATATAGCATGAAAAAAGTGTTCCCGCCGGAAGAAATAACTTCCGGCGGGAACACCTTTATTTTCTGCTTTTATTGCTTTTTCATAATAGGCGTTACAGGCATTTTCGCGCTGTTAAAATGCTGGTGTTTTCCCATTCCCGCACCAGACACACCTTTTGAAAACCGGCGGCGTGCAAAAGTGTCTGCTCGGTGTTGGCGGTCAGCGGGATATCGTAATGATAAAGCACATTATCCTGCAAATGCTCCTGCTTTCGCAGGCGGGCAAGCTCGTCCTGAAAATAGCGTTCCCTTTCGGGCGTTTTGCAGGTGTAATCCCCGTTGATGAACACGCCGCTGTTTTTTAAAGCCTTGAAAACTTTTTGGTAAAGCGTCAGCTTTTGCGACGCATTCCAGTGATGCAGCGAATAGGTGGACAGCACAACGTCATAATCACTCGCAAACGGCAGGTCAAAATAAGAACCGCAGATTAATTCGATTTCCTTTTTTGGAAACTTTTCCTTTAGTTTTTGCAGCATGCCGGCCGATAAATCCACGCCGGTCACCCGCATGCCGGGATATTTTGCAAACAACCCTTCCAGTTCAATGCCGGTGCCGCAGCCGATATCCAGCAGTGAAAAATCTTTGCCGGTTGGCTGCACACAGTCTGTGATTTCCCGGTAGAATGCGTCCAGTTCCAGGTCTTGCAGCATATGCGCGTCATAAATATCGGCTCTTCTATTAAAAAACGCATCCATTTCTTCCAACGCCATTTAGATTGCCTCCCCACTCTCTGCGGTGTAAGCGCCGATATCGTCGCCGTCTTCTGTTTTTTCCAGACCGAAATACTGCCAGCCGTATTTTTCATAATAGCCTTTAAGATCGGTGCAAAGGTAGAGCCTTTTGAATCCAAGTTTACGCGCTTCGCATCTTCCATGCGCTAAAAGCTTCGCCCCAAGCGCGTTGCCTCGTTTGTCCGCTTCGATAAACAGCGCGCAAAGCCACGGCTTTAAATCCTGCCGCTGCATAAAGTCGTTTTCGATCAGTCCAAAACTGCCGATAATGCGGTCCTGCTGCAGGAGCAGATACCAGCGCGGCAGTGGCTGCGGCGTCTCGATACTTTCTTTGATGGACGTTGCATAAATTTTTCTGTCGATGCCCCATTTGGAGGCAAAATAATCTGCCGCTTTATCCAGCATTTCGGGATGTTCCCGCAGATTGATGATTTGCATTTGTGCTTGCATTTTTATCTTTCCTTTTCAAAATAAAATAAAAAATCCTTTTCCCTGTCGGAAAAGGATGATAACGCAAACTGGCTCCGCAAGACAGCATTCTTGCGACGCGGCATTCTTTCTCGATCATCCAAATTCCAACAAAAACACAGCCCGGTTTTCCAAAACCGAACAGCCTGCGATATTTTCTTTTGAAAAATGGATCACCGAATCATTCTGCCGCCTCCGTTTATTATTTTTTTCATCATAACACAAAACCCGCCGTTTAACAAGTCTTTTTTCATCTGGAAATTGCAGCGATACACTGGAAAAAAGCCGGACGGTATGTTATAATCTAAAAAACATAGTGGATGGAAAAGACACACAGGGGGCTTTGCAATGGAAAAGGAATGGATGGAAAAGATCGGTGTTTACCAGCATGGAGAAATCGCACCAAAGAACATTGTTTTTTATCCCGAAATCCGAAAGCTATGCGCGGACAATGTCTGCCGGGTTTACGGAAAAACCTGGGCCTGCCCGCCCGCGGTCGGGACGCTGGATGTCTGCCGGGAAAAATGTTGTTCTTTTCAAAACGCAACGGTATTCAGCGGGAAATACAGTTTAGAGGATCCTTTTGATTATGAAGGAATGATCGCCGGTCAACAGGCCTTCAAATCCCTTTGCGATCAAGTGCATGCAGCAGCAGGACAGCGATATTCCCATTTTCTTTTGCTGGCAAACGGTGGCTGCACAAAATGCAAAACCTGCACGTATCCCACTGCTCCCTGCCGCATGCCGGAAACACTCTATCCGGCGGTGGAGGGGTTTGGCATCAATGTCAGTGAGATCGCATCACAAGCCGGTATCGATTACCGTGGTGAAAAAAACACCCTTTTTTATTTTGGACTGCTATTATATGATCCTGCATGAAAACACGCCGGAGGGAAATTCCTCCGGCGTTTTTTTATGATTTGGAACTGACGATTTTATAATAAGCTTTTGCCGTGAGGGAATAGATCACCGCATACAGCAGCGCGAACAACAAAAAGCTTGCAAGGGTGCACACGGCATACAGCATTGTGTTGGAAAGGTTGAACAAACGCAGCAGTCTTGCAATGACCGGAAACGCAAAGGCAATATGCACCCCCGCCGTGACCAGCGGCAGGAAAAACACCGTTAGAATCTGCGAATGGATCGTTTTGCGCGTTTCCTTTTTGCTCAGTCCCACCTTCTGCATGATCTGGAACCGTTCCTGATCGTCGTATCCTTCGGAAATCTGTTTGTAATAAATGATCAGGATCGTCGCCATGGTGAACAGCACGCTTAAAAACAGACCGATAAAGAACAGGCCGCCGTAGCTGCCCAAAAAGTCGGATTTGGAATTTTCCCGGCTTTGAATATAGACCCCCATGTCGGCATCGGTTAAGTCGTCCGCAATGGCTCTGTGCACTGCGATCTCGGTTTGCGCATCCGTGTCCAGATCGAACCGGTATTCATAATAAATATCGGTGGCAAGTTCCCCATAGTTTTGCGTTTGCAGGTCGGAAAGGGTTGCTAAAACCTGTGCGTTTTGCACCACGACATCGTAGGTATCAAAAGCGCTTTGCGATCCGATTTCTTCACCGTCCAGCGCGGACGTGACCTGAAAAGTTTTATCAAAAACCGTTAGGGTGTCGCTTGTGTATTCCCGATCCGGCGACAGCACGATCACTTCATCGGTATCTAAAACAGCGGACTGCCCTGTTAGCCAATTATAATCTTCGGCAGTTAGAAAATTCAAAATGATAAAGTTGTTCGAGCTGACGCTTGTCATCACATCCGAATCTTCGGCGACCTTGAAATTGGAACCGTCCCGATAAGCGGAAAAAGAAAGATAGGAAAAGTTTTGCAGATTTTGAACCTCTAAATTTTTCTCCAACAGGTTTTCCTCCACGATGCGTTCCACTTTCTCGCAGTTTTGCGGCGTTACTTCCCGCAGCGTGATGTTGATGTCTTTTGGATAAATGCTGTTTAAAATGTCGTCCATGCCGATCCAAAGCGACACGGTGGAGGAGATCATGACCAAAACCATGGTGGACAAAATGCAAATATTAGAAAGCCCCACCGCGTTTTGTTTCATGCGGTATAAAAGGCCGGAAACGCTGATGAAATGCCGCGGTTTATAATAATAAGCCTTATTTTTACGCAGCAGCTTCAAAATTGCAATACTGCCTGCTGTGAACACCATGTAGGTGCCGATAATCACCAAAATCACGGCAATAAAGAAATAGCTCATAGCGGCGACCGGATTTTCCACAGTGATCGAAATCGTGTATGCCGCAATCAAGCATCCAAATCCCAAAATCGCCAAAATCCATTTGGTTTTGGGTTCTTTTTCCCCTACATTCCCGCCTTTTAAAAGCTCCACCGGCTTTGCAAGGTGAATCTGCCGCATGGAATTTAAAAAAATCAGCAAAAAAATCGCGCAAAACAGCAAAAGTGTCGCAGTAAGGGCATAGCCCGAAACATAAAAGTTTAGCGTGACCTCAATATCCAGCATGTAACTGACGAGCAGATACATCAGTTTATCCAGCACCATGCCGCAGATCAGACCGAAAGCGAGACTGAAAAGCGCAATATAGGCCGTTTCCCAGAACACGACTTTGGAAATATGCTTTTTCTCCATGCCGAGGATGTTATAAAGGCCGAATTCTTTTTTGCGGCGTTTCATTAAAAAGCTGTTGGTGTAGAAAAGGAAGATCACGGCGAAAATAGCGGTCACCCACACGCCGAAACCCAATGTGGTAATGAGTGTGTTCGCGCCGCGCATGCCTTCCAGCCCTTTGTTTTTATACAGCGAACAGATGATATAAAACATGGCGACGGTGAAAATACAGGTCAGAATATATGGCAGGTAGATCTTCCCGTTTTTCTTGATGTTGGTGGCTGCAAGTTTTGGATAAAACAATTTGTTCATCTTCTCTCACCGCCCGTTGTGATCACCGTTAAGGTGTCGGAAATTTTCTGATACATTTCGTCCGTCGTGCCGGTGCCTTTATAAATCTGGTGATAAACTTCGCCGTCTTTGATAAACAAAACCCGTTTGGCATGGCTTGCCGCTTTGATGGAATGGGTGACCATTAAAATGGTTTGTCCGTCGTTGTTCAATTGTGTGAATAGTTGCAGCAAACCGTCGGTCGCGCGGGAATCCAACGCACCGGTCGGCTCGTCGGCCAACAGCAGCATCGGATTGGTGATCACCGCCCGTGCGACGGCGGCACGCTGTTTTTGACCGCCGGAAACCTCATAGGGAAATTTTTGCAGCAAATCGGCAATTTCCAGACGCTGCGCCAGCGGTTTTAGGCGGCGCTCCATTTCTTTGTAGTTCGTTCCGGACAGCACCAGCGGCAAAAGGATGTTATCCCGCAGTGAAAAGGTGTCCAAAAGGTTGAAATCCTGAAACACAAAACCCAGATGCTCCCGCCGGAACGCGGAAATTTCTTTTTCACTGATGGATAACAGGCTTTTCTCATTCAACAGCACTTCCCCGCTGGTCGGTTTATCCAGCGCCGCCAAAATATTCAATAGCGTGGTTTTGCCGGAGCCGGATTCGCCCATGATGGCGACATATTCCCCCTCCTCCACCGAAAAACTGATGTTTTTGAGCGCTTCAACGGTGTTGCCGCCAAAACGGGTGGTATAGACTTTGCTTAAATCGCCCACTCTTAAGATTGCCATAACTGATGTTCCTTTCTCAAGTTATTGTTTTGATTGTGGGTTTAGTATAACAGAAAGCCGGAATGCGCTGCCATCGATTTGGCTTACATTTCCGGCGATTTTCTTACATTTTTGTAAGGATTATTCGATTGTGAGCTGCTCGCGTTCCAGAGAAATGAACACCTTTGTGCCTTTCGACACCTGCGATTCAAAACGCAGATTGTGCGAGAGCTTGTCTAAAATTCTTTTGCACAGATAAAGGCCGATGCCTGTCGCTTTTTTATCCGTGCGGCCGTTATAACCGGTGTAGCCCTTGTCGCAGATACGCGGCAGATCCTCCGGTGCGATACCGATACCGGTGTCGGCAATCACCAGTTCCCCGTTTTGTTCAAAAATAGAGATGGTGCCCGTTGCGGTATATTTTAATGCATTGGACAGCAACTGTTCGAGCACAAACACAAACCATTTTTCATCGGTCACCACCGTTTTGCCGGTGTCCCGGATATCCACCCTGATCTTTTTGGCGATAAACAACGGCGCATATTTTCGCACAGCCTGTTTGACCATATCGTCCAACGCGTATTCCCGGAACACAAAGTCGGTAAAGCGGCTGCCGAGCCGCAGATAGGACAGCACCATTTGCACATACTGCTCGGTTTTAAACAATTCCGCCAACAGCTGCGCGTTTTGTGTTGCATCTTCCGACTGCAAAATCAGGCGCATGGCGGCGATCGGCGTTTTGATCTGGTGCGCCCAAAGGGTATAATAATCGATCATTTCCCGATAGGCCTTATCCGCTTTGCTCTTGTTTTCGACTTTATCGGAAAAAAGGCTTTCGATCAAACAAACATAATCCTGTTCGATCAAATTTTTCGGCACAGGCAGATGATCGGTCGAATATAAAATTTCCTTTTTTAAACCGGCCAGCTGCTGATGCTTGCGGTAATACCGTGTGAAATCGAATGCGGTGAAAACGGCGGTCACAAACACACATAAAAGCAGTGCATAAAAAACAGCGCTCGTGTCCAGCCGGAAAAGGAAAAACACCGTTAGGCTAAGGGCAAAACACAAAACGGCGACCGCAATGGATTTGATATGCTGTTTTAGATATTGCCCGGCAACAGAAAAAACATTACTTTTCTCCATGTTCGTTTAACAGATACCCCGTTCCCTTTTTGGTTTGAATCCAATCGGTCATGCCGATCCCGTCCAGCTTTTTGCGCAAGCGGGTGACATTGACCGTCAACGTGTTTTCATCCACAAAGCTGTCGGTCTCCCACAGCCTTGTCATCAACGCGTCCCGTGTGACGACCTTCCCTTTGTTTTCAAACAGCGCCTGTAGGATCCGATTTTCATTTTTGGTCAGTTCAACCGTTTGCCCGCCGAAAGTCAGCTGCGCGCTGCCGGTGTTCAGGATCGCTTCTCCGCACTGCATGAAATCCGACTGCCCGCCAAAATCATAGGTGCGCCGCAAAACGGCTTTGACCTTGGCGGTCAAAACATTCAAATCAAACGGTTTGGCAATGAAATCATCGCCGCCGTGCTCTAACGCCATGACAATGTTCATGTTGTCGGCGGCGGAAGAGATAAAAATCACCGGCACGTTAGAAAGTTTACGGATTTCGCCGCACCAGTGATACCCGTTATAAAACGGGAGCGTAATATCCATCAAAACCAACTGCGGCGAAAATTCCACAAACGTCTGCAGCACATGCTGAAAGTCCCGGACACACTGGGCAATATATCCCCAGGACTGAATGTGTTTTTGCACAGCAGACGCAATCACCGCGTCATCTTCTACGATCAGGACTTTATACATCTTTTACATCCCTGCTTTTTTAAATTCATGCATATACCTTCTGCGGCAAAACACCGGTTTTGGCATAGGCTAAAATACGCTCGGTGGCATGGCCGTCGCAGCCGCGCATGAATTTATTTCTAAAATCAATCACTGTCTGCGGGTCGAACCGTTCCTCCAAATGCTCGATATAATCGATGATCGCATCGGTATCCATCACGATCGGTCCCGGCACAAAGCTGCGATAATCATAATAAAACCCACGCCAGTCGCGATAGGTGTCGATATCAAAGCTGAAAAACAACATCGGTTTTGTGAACAGCGAATATTCAAAAACCAACGACGAATAGTCGGAAATGCAAATATCCGCCGTCATGATCAGCTGCTCGATCGAAAGCTCCTTTGTCACATCAAACGCAAAGTCGGCACAGGTCTCCGGAATCTCCGGCGGATGCTTGACAAAAGGATGATGCTTAAAAAGCAGCACATATTCGTTGCCCAATTTTTCTTTTAATTTTTGAATATCGAGCCTGTCCGGAGACACGGCAGATTTCACATGGCCGCGAAAGGTCGGCGCATACAAAATAATCTTTTTGTTTCTGGATGCCGGAACAACGCTGTGCACCTGCAAGCGGGCAGATTGCAATGCGTTTTCGTCAAAAAACACATCGGTCCGGCTGACCCCTACCCCCTGCACAATAGCGTTGTCCGGTGCAAAACCGAATGCATCGGCATAGGCCCAATTCACTTCATCGCTGCTGGTGGTGACAAGCGAATAGTTGCGGTGCATCGGAAACCGATCCAACGCTTTTTTTGTGGCGCCGAATTTCTTTTCCGCATTGGAAAATCCCCATTTTTTGAACGCACCGCAGCCGTGCCACACCTGAATAAACCGTGTTTCCGATCGCATCTGGAATGCCCCGAACACACAGCTGGAATCGTTGGCAAAAATCACGCTGGCGTCGCCGATGCATTTCATCAAGGAAACGGCGCGCGCAAATTGTCTTAATTTTCCGATTGTCATGTCCTGCAAAAAGAAGGTGTAAACATCTGTGTCGGCATCGTTTTGCAGCGCCTGATGCAGCAGCGAAAAGCTGTCTGTTATTTGATTCTGCCTTGTTTCCACAAACACGACCTTGCGTTTGTCAACCGGCTTTTTCGCATGCCGATTGTATGTAGCCGGCAAAATCCATTTATACTGCACCATGTCAAAGCAGCGCATCAGCAGCGCATAAACCGGCAGCAAAATCTTTTTTAACCATTTTTTAACATTTTTCATATATTTCCCCACATCGGCCGCATGGCCGCATATAAAATGAAAAAAGGCTTATAAAAAACACAATTGATTTGCTCTCATTATAAAGCAAATCAATTGAAAATGTTTATCTAAATTTTAAACATTACTTCGTTTTTTCCATGTAAATCTTGCTAACCTCATCAACATTTCCCGAAGCAATGATCCGGCCGTGTTCCAAAATGATCGCTTTGTTGCAGATGCGTTTGACCTGGTCGAGCGTGTGCGAAACAAACAGGACCGTCACGCCCTTGTCAAACATGCTGAGCACTTTTTCCTCGCTCTTTTTGCGGAATTTCGCGTCGCCCACCGACAGCACTTCGTCCAGAATCAGAATGTCCGGTTCGATCACCGTTGCGATCGCAAAGCCGAGTCTTGCTTTCATACCGGAGGAATAGTTTTTCAGCGGCACATCGATAAACTTGCGCAGCCCCGAAAATTCAACGATCTCGTCATAGCGTTCCCGAATGAATTCCTTGGAATAGCCGAGCACCGAGCCATACAGATAAATGTTTTCCGCACCGGTATATTGCATATCAAATCCTGCGCCAAGCTCGATCAGCGGTGCGATGACCCCCTCCCGCTTGACGGTGCCTTCCGTGGGTTTATAAACGCCGGCAATGACTTTCAAAAGCGTGGATTTTCCGGCGCCGTTGAGCCCTAAAATGCCGAGCCTGTCCCCTTTATTGAGCGAAAAGGAAATATCCCGCAGCGCCCAAAACTCATCATAATGAATATCACGTTTAACAAATTTAATAAAAAATTCCTTTAAATTATCCAGTTTTTCAGAACTTAAATTGAATTTCATGCCCACATTTTCAAGGCGAATGACTTCCTTTTCCATTTCAATCCTCCTTTTAAATGTGCAGAATAAACCGATCCTGGCATTTCCGGAACAGCAACCCGCCAATGACGATGGTCAATATACCGAACACAAAGCAATACAATGCAAAATTCCAATTGAAGCAATGGGTATAGAACGTGTCGGCCAGTCCGATCGCCGCTCTGAAATTGTCAATGCAGCCATAAAGCGGATTGAGTTTGAAAATCCAAATAATCCAGGAGGTGTCCGAAAACCGATCGGTTTTATAGAAGATCGCACAGGTATACATGATCAGCGTCAGCGCAACGTTCCAGAGATACTCCATATCCCGGAAAAAGACGCCGATGGTCGACAAAATCAAACTAACACCCAAAGATAACAGAAAAACATTGATCAGCGGGATAAATATCAACAGTAGCTTGACAGTCGGAAAGAGCCCTAAAATCAGCGAAACGACCGCCAAAACGATCAATGAAATCAAAAAGATCACATAGTTATACAGCACATAGGACAGCGGATAAAGGTATTTTGGCACATAGACCTTCTTGATCATGGCGGCATTCACCCGAATCGAACGGGTGGATTCCTTTGTCGCTAATGAGAAAAAATTATATAAAAGCCGGCCGGACAAAACATAGACCGGAAACAGCTTATCATCGGAATAACCGAGCAGCGGCCCGAAGATGATCGTCAGCACGATCATGGTAAGCAGCGGCTCGAGCAGCGTCCATAAAACGCCAAGATAGCTCCGACGATAGCGCAGCTTGATTCCCTTTTTGACCAGCTCGTTGAGCAAAAAACGGTATTTTTTTACATGATCGATTATACTACCCATTTATAAAGTTAAATCCTCCATCATCATGCGGGATACCCCCGAAATTCTGCATGCGGCAGATCGCCAAAAATTTACGACCCTGCCATTATAGCACACTTTATTTCAATTGTAAAGGGCGGCGCCGGCGTTTTTCTTTAAGCTCTCCGACGGCGTGTTGCAAACAACCGATGGAACAGAAAAATCAAAAACACCGCTGCGAACACACCGGAAATATCGATCCAGACATCGGTCAGCACGCTGCCGCGTCCGGTATAAATCTGGATGGTTTCATCACACACCGCCGTTAAAACGCCCACAAACAAAATGTTGATGATGTTTTGCAGACGAACGCGGTAATTGCAGATCACCAGAAAAGACAAAAGCGTTCCAAGCACCGCATATTCGAGAAAATGCGCGATCTTGCGCAGGTAAACCAAAATAAACGCGTCTGGGGATAATGGTATATGTAATGCATCAAAAACAGAACGGATCGCATCCGACACCGCGCCGCTTGCCTGTGCCGATGCATCCGGCGGCTGCAATGAATTGTACCAGATGAACAAAATCATCGCGCCGGACAATGCAAAAAAGACGACCTTTTTGATAAAAGCCTTTTTACTATGTTTCATACCTTTAAAACTTCCTTTTTCAGTTGCAGCGCAGCTTCGATCACCTGATGCATGTCATAATACCGGTACGCACCCAGCCGTCCGCCAAATTTAATATTTTTTTCCTTTAAGCTCAATTGGCGGTATTTTTCATACAGCGCGTTGTTTTTCGCATCATTGACCGGGTAATAGGGTTCGTCGCCCGGTTTCCATTCCTTTGGATATTCTTTTGTGATCACCGTTTTGTCTGTTTTTATCCCCGCAAAATGCTTATGCTCGATAATCCGGGTGAACGGCACTTCATATTCGGTGTAATTGACAACGGCGTTACCTTGAAAATTATCGGTATTCAGCACCTGTGTTTCAAACCGGAGCGAACGATAGGATAATGGCCCGAAACGGTAGTCGTAAAACGCGTCGATCATACCGGTGAAAATGATCTGATCGGCCAATGTGTCAAAATAAGCGCGGTTTTTCAGATAATCGGTATCAAGCCGCACTTCAATGCCGCTTAACATTTTTTCAACGATCTGCGTGTAGCCGCCCTCGGGAATCCCCTGGTACCGATCCGCAAAATAATTGTTATCATAGGTAAAACGCACCGGAAGCCTGCGAATGATAAATGCGGGCAGTTCATCCGCCCGTTTGCCCCACTGTTTTTCGGTGTAGCCTTTGACCAGCTTTTCATAAATATCCCGGCCGACAAGCGAAATCGCCTGCTGCTCTAAATTTTGCGCTTCTCCGGTAAATTCGCCCTGCTGTGACCGGATTTTTTCCTTTGCTTGCTGTGGGGTGACAACACCCCAAAGCTTATTGAAGGTGTTCATGTTAAACGGCAGGTTATAAACCTCATCTTTATATCTTGCGATCGGAGAATTGGTGAACCGGTTAAAGGTCGCAAACTGCTGCACATAATCCCAAATGTATTGGTTATCGGTGTGAAAAATGTGCGCACCATAGCGGTGCACAGGGATTCCTTCTATATTTTCAGTGTAGATATTGCCGCCGATATGTCCTCGCCGGTCGATCACCAGACAGGTTTTGCCGGCCTTTTTGGCTTCATAGGCAAAAACCGCACCAAACAAACCTGCGCCGACAACTAAAAAATCATATTTCATGCCGTTTTCCTCGATGTGATTTGATGTAATCCATTATAACCGATATTTCCGATTAGTTCAACAACAAATCTTCTCCGGAACAATAAAGCAGCACCGCTGCGGCGCAAAGTGCGGTATATTCGTCATAATGCCGGTCGAAATGCAGCGGCAGTTCGCACTCCTCCTGGATGGACCCATCCCGCTTTTTGATGCTCCTTTGCAGGCTGACGGAAGGGTGTTGATCATCCTTGCTGGACAAACTCAACGTATCATAGGATGAAATGCCGCAGGTGATGACACTGCACTTCACATTTTTCAAAAGTTTCAGTGCGTTTTTATGCTGTGATGCAACCACAACCGTGTAATTACCGGAATGCAGCGCGCACTGCGACGGCAAAATCCCGGGCTTTAGCAGCACCATGCCATGCTCCAGCTGCTGCGGCAATGTTTTCGCCTCGATCAACAACAATCCGGCATCCGATACATTTCCCAAAATCAGGCCCGGTCCGCCGATATATGCGGCGGGTGCATACCGGCGCACCGCCGCATAGATTTGTTTGCCGAATGTTTTATCCAATGCATCACCATATAAAAAGATCCCGGTCATATCATCACTCCGCTAGCTAGTATAACCAGAATCTTCTATTTTTATTTACAGATTTTCAATCAAAATGCTTTCCACGATATTGGCAACGTCTTCGCATGCGTCGCAGACGCGCTCAAAGGATTTATAAACTTCCCGCCATGCGATCGCGTCGATCGGCGATTCTGTCGACTGGTGCAGATCCTTCATCGCGCGGATATACATCGCATCGCCCTCTTCTTCCAGGTGATTGAGTTCGATCACCGTCTGGCGCAGACGTTTGGATTTGCGGAAGGTCTGGAATTCGGTGAGCATGTCCGTCATGCCATTGCAGCATTTTAAAATCAGCTGCGCAAACGGCAGACAGTCTTCCCGCATGGTCTGCATTTGTCCGATATCCAGGTGGATCATCACGTCTTCGATGAAATCCGTCACATCATCGATACACTGGCTGAGTTCCACAATATCGTCCCGTTCAATCGGTGTGATGAACTCTTTGACCAGTTTTTCCAGCATTTCATGTTTTTTCTGGTCCGCTTTGTGTTCGATCGCATGCATTTTTTGAAGGTTTTCATCCAGTTGATCAACCGCATAATCCGTTAAAATCTGTTGCAGCAACTGCGCCGCTTCGCAAGCAATCTGCGCACAGGCGATAAAATTTTCAAAATAATAATTCTCGCTTTTTTTCGACATGATTTTAATTTCCTTTCTCTTTTAAAAAATCTGCATAAACAATTTGGTCATCAAATATGCGATCACGCCGCAGCCGGGAAAAGTCAGCACCCAGGTCAGCACCATTTCCTTGACAACGCCGAAATTGATCGCCGACAACCGTTTTGTTGCGCCGACACCCATGATCGCGGTGGTTTTGGTCTGGGTCGTGCTGACAGGAATACCGGTCAGCGACGATAAAAGCAGGCATGCAGCGGCTGCAATATCCGCTGAAAAGCCCTGATATTTTTCCAGTTTTACCATGTCCATACCGACGGCTTTGATGATCTTGTAGCCGCCCACCGAGGTGCCCAGCGCCATGACAATGGAACACAAGAGCATCATCCAGATCGGCGGTGAAACGCTGCCGGTTGTATCACCCGCATTATTAGCCAAAAACACGCTTAAAATCAGCACGCCCATAAATTTTTGCCCATCCTGTGCGCCGTGCATGAACGACATGGCGGCGCCGCCGAAAATCTGCGCATTTTTGAAAAAACCGACTGTTTTGCGGCGATCCATGTTGCGGCAGATCAGCATGGTGATTTTGGTGCAAAGAAATCCGCTTGCAAAACCCAAGACCGCAGATAAAACAAGCCCTAACAGCACCATGCCCCACTCTCTGGCGCTAATGCCGGAAAGACCGTTGTGAAATGCGATCGCAGCGCCGGACAGTCCTGCGATCAAAGCATGGCTTTCACTGGTCGGGATACCGAAATACCACGCCGCTGTTGCCCAGACGATAATTGCGAACAACGCTGCGCAAAGCGATACGATCGCCGCATGATCGTCCCCTTCAAAGTTGACCATGTTCTTGATCGTCATGGCGACGCTGGAATTAATGATCGTCATGACAAACACGCCCAGAAAATTAAACACCGCCGACATTAAAACCGCCGCACGCGGTCCGATCGCACGGGTCGCAACACAGGTCGCGATCGCATTGGGCGCATCGGTCCAGCCGTTAACAAAAATAACGCCTAGTGTGAACAAAATTGTTACCAACAAAATCGGGTTGGAAAACATCTGTCCTAAAAACCAACTCAATTCAAAATTCAAACCATTCACCTACTCATTTCTCAAAACCTTTTTGCCTAATCATATCAATATATTGTAAAAAGTAATCGCGCAACACTGTTAAATTCATGTAAAGAATCGACGTTTTTTAACATAAATTTTAAGAAAAGCAAAGATTTTGGAAATGTTGTCCGGCAATGTTAAATCGTCGTGAAGTGATTTGGACAGTAAAAACGTGCAAGCGGATTCTTCCACTTGCACGTTTTAAAAATTCAAGCATTCAATTAAAGCATTTTTATCCACTTGAACTTGCGCTTGCCCCAGAAGCCCCGTCGTTGATAACAGTATTCACGAAAAGCGTTTACAAATGTTTTTGCCATTTGCACATCGGCATCCTCAATCGGGCCGTTGGCAAAACCGGCACGCAGGAAAATGGCAAAGATCGGTTCGATCGGCTTTCCATATTCCTTTAAAAAGATGGGATATGCTTTGGAAAATGCATCCTGCAATGCCCGATACGATTTCTGTCGGCAATCAAATCCGTCATTCTGCAACAGCTGCATCATGAAAATATAGGCGGCTTTGACCTGTTCTACACCTGTCCCCGACGACAAATTCCGTTTCCGTTTTTGATGCACGTGGCGCAAAAGCAGACAATAAACGAAAATCAGAAGCAAAAGAACAAAGATCGCCGCAAATATGATCCACAATGCAAGAGGAGCTTTCTCCGGCTCATCATATTTTTGGTGATTATCGCCTCCATCACCATCCTCCAGCGGTACTTCAAGCTCTCCCTGTGCGCCGTTATCTCCCGGCTGCGGCTGCTGTCCAACCCCCTCATCCAAGTCGGATTCAAATTCAGGATTGTCCTGTTCCATTGCCGGCGTTTCGCCTTGCTGTTCCAGGAGATCCCGCAAATCATCATATAAATTCGACATATATTCTGTGTAGGAAAAGCCGCCGTCATAATAGCCGGCCGTCACTTCGATCGGAATCCAACCCATTTCCTCGGTATAAATCTCAATCCATGCATGCGCATTGGCATCGGTCACTTCCACGCGCTTATAGCCTGATAGGTTGGCCGTTTGCGACTGTGAAATCTGCTGGCTGCCCAGCACATAGCCCTCCACATACCGGGTAGGTATACCGGCTGCCCGCAGCAGTACTGCTGCTGCTGTCGCATAATGTGCGGAATATCCTTTTTTCTGATCTACCAAAAAATGACGAATAAAATCGGTGTCTCCGGGTAACTTTTGCACATATCTGGAAAAAGAAACGGTATCGCTTAGATAATCCCGCACAAAGTTCACCTTTTCCGACAGTGTCATCCCGTCTGTTTGCAGCATCACACCGGTAATGTCCTCTAACCCAGACGGGACAGACAGATAATGTCTATATACAAAATCAGTATATTGCTGCATCAAACTATTAAATTTTTCATTTTGACGCAGTGGCGAAGCAACGACCGCATAAAGATCTGCTGCAGAAAAATATGCTTTATAAAAATAATCCGATTTGTCGTCACCTTGCGCAGAGGTATCATGCAATGCGGAAAAGCTGCTGTCCAGATAGGCGCCGTAGCTTAAATAGGTGTAATCCTTTTTACGGCGAAAGTCACTGAAGGTAAAGGTTCCGCTGGAAAACTTGGACTGGTTGGAATAAGCGTCGAGCATCGAACCGTTCACACCGGCTAAAATCAGATTTTGCTCTTCCAACGCGTCAAACAAATCCTGATAAACATCGTAATCTTCAAAATCCTCCCAAGATCTGCCAGTATACATGCTGCCGACATAGCCTTTCAAATAAACCGGTTCGGCAGAATCCGGCATTTCTACCGTGAAATAATGCCGGTTTTTGATTTTTGAATCCTCCAGCTGGTAAAGCCTGCCGTCCTTTAGACTGGCGTCCCGGTCGTTACCGGTGATATAATCAAAAATATTATTATATTCACTGATAAAGGTATTACGCAGATCGTTGAGTGAAGAAGTTCGTTCAAATCCCATAGAGATCAGCACCGAATGGCAAATGCAGAAAATCAGAAATACTGCTACCCCGCTGATAAACGCACTCAGCGCGTAATTGACACGCCGACGTTTTCCGGGCGCACCTTCGGTACTCTTCTTCCCGGCCTGATTTTTGATCTTTACCTTTTTGCGGTTGGCAAAGTGCAAAATCAACGCTGCCGCCCAGCCGCCGAGCATCAAACCGAACGCATAGCTATTTGTTGCACAACCGAATGCCGCGCCGACTTCAAAAAACGGAAAGGTAAAAAGGAAAACACCCAGAAAATTGGGACGCACCGAAATAAAAAAGCTGAGTCCCAGACAAACCAATACTGCAAAATAACAAACGGCCACATTGGCGGCAAACTGCAAATCAGCACTGTTGTCCGCTAAGGCCGCGGGCGGGGTGTTTCCCATGGAACCCGCTATTATTTTTCTGGAGCTGTCGATCAATGAAAACAGACCATTTTTCAAAGTCGGGAAAGCAACCAACCATGCGACAGCGGCAGCAATCAAAACACCTAATATCAAGTATTGTTTCTTTTCAATTTTGTAAAACAGCAATGTAAACAAAATGGACGTCGCCGTAATGGTGATCATGACCGGCAGGTCAAACAATTCCACACGCATCATGGTGCAAAAGGTATATACGGCGCCGGTCAGGCACAGCATCACCGTCAGCATCTGTGCAAAAAGGGAGATAAAGGAGGACTTCGTTTTCACATTCGGATCAGCAACCGGCAGAATATGCAGACCGCTGTCAAACAAAACAGTCGTTTGTTTTTTCAAAGTCGTCCCTCCTTAAAGTTCCTGCTGTTGCAGCGCGGCCAGTCGGTCGGCAGCATTCACGCAGACAAGATGCAGGTCCTCCACCGTGATATCCGCCGGATCCGACGCACAGATAACGGTACACAACGTTTTGGACAGCCGCAGATGCGAGAGCTTTTGCATGGCGGTTTGCGCGGTGTCGGGTGTGAAAAACAGCAGATTGGAAACAAAGGTTTTTTGCAGCTGCTGTTCCAAATCCACAACCGTTTCGCCGTTATAAATCCCGTTGCCGAACAGAATTGCAACCGCTTCATATAAATCGTCAACGTCTTTAATGGTATAGCACATAAATTGCTGCTGCCGGGCGTTATACCAGCAGATCCGCTGGTATTTTTCCTGTTCCCCGAAGCAGCCGCAAATGGAAAACAATGCGTCGATAACCGTGTCCAGCCGCGACAAGCAGGCCGGGTCGTTGAAATCAACGCCCAGATCTACATAGAACAGCACCGATTCCGAAACCGGCAGCGAATAATCTTTGACCATTAAATCATTCGTTTTCGCGGAAAGCTTCCAGTGAATGCGGTTTAATTTATCGCCGCCGGCATATTCCCGGATTGCAAACACTTCCGACGGATCGTCACCCGGTTTGACCTTGGAAAACACATCCGATTCCACCGATGTGAAGGCGTTCGGGCGCAGCGAAACCTCCAGCGGATACATTTCCGGAAAAACCAAAACCTCCGCCTGCTCCCGCACCTTTTTGGTTCTTTTAAACAAACGCATAAAATCATAAAACACGATTTTCTGCAGTTTTACCTCAACGCGACCCACATGATCGCTGGATAAGGCGAAAACGGTTTTTTTATTGGAAAACGGCGGCGCGCTGACGGTGAACCGACAGGTCTGCCGTGTCTGCAAAAACTGATTTTCCAAAGTTAAATGAATATCGATATTGATCACCGGGACCGGCGATCGATTTTGAATCTGCACCACGATCTGCGATTGCTGCGCTTTGCTCACCACACTGTTGTGCATCTCAATACGCACGCGTGTCAACAAGCTGGACAGCAAATGCAAAAGCAAAAGCAAAAAAGGCAGTGCGGCAATGACGAGCAAAAGCATCAGCGCCAATATATCTTTATACAAAACAAAGAAACAACACGAAACGATGAGCGTTGCAATATAAATCAACCAATAGATGAGCATGTTTGCTTTCTTTCCCTTTCAATTGATCTGGTTGCTGGTGTGGAATATCGGCCGCGCATTTCGATCAATCATCAAAACACGCGGCCAAACGTTTTATTTATTTTTTGCAACGGCAGGCGCGCCGACTGTTTTTAAAATATCCTCCAAAATACCCACAGCACTCATTGACGCAGCCTTCGCTTTGGGGCTGAGAACCAAGCGATGCGCCGAAGCGTCGGCAAACACCGCTGCGACATCGTCGGGAATCACAAAATTCCGACCGGATAAAAATGCATGCGCACGCGCCAGCGCGGCAATGGAGAGCGAACCTCTGGGGCTGAGTCCCAGTTTTAAAAATTCATTCTCTCGGGTTTTGGCCGAAAGCTCGGCAATGTACCGGTAAATTTTATCATCGGTAAAGATATTTTCAACCGCCGCCTGCATTTCCATCACATCCTGAATCGTTGCAATGGATGCAACCGTGTCCAACGGATTGACACCCTGCCGGCTTTTTAAAATCGACACCTCGCTGATCGCATCCGGATACCCCATAGACAGACAAACGGTAAAGCGGTCCAACTGGGATTCCGGCAGCATCTGCGTACCTACCGATCCGATCGGATTTTCTGTTGCAATGACGATAAAGGGCTCCGGCAACACCCTTGTCACACCGTCGACGGTAACACTGCCCTCCTCCATCATTTCAAGCAGCGCAGACTGCGTTTTGGAAGAGGTTCTGTTGATTTCGTCCGCCAAAAACAGGTTACAAAACGCCGCACCCTGTTTATAAACGAACTTGCCGGTGTTTTTATCATACAGTGAAAAACCGGTGATATCGGTCGGCAGCACGTCCGGCGTGAACTGCACCCGGTTATAAGACAAGCTCATGGTTTTTGAAAACGCGAGCGCCAACGTGGTTTTACCGACGCCGGGAATATCCTCAAGCAGAATATGTCCTTTTGCAATCACAGCCGTTAAAATTTTCTCAATCACTTCATCTTTGCCCATCACGACTTTTTTGATTTCATTTTTAATATCTACCGCTTTTTGCAGCAATGCCGAATTTTCCAATGCCTTGTTCCTCCGTTTACTGTTTGATCGTAACATTTTGTTGTTTGTGCATAATAATAGATATAAATTATACCATACTTTACGAAAATATTTCAATTGTTCAAATATTCAAAATCACAAAACCAATTCTATGCAAGTTGACATTAAAAAAGCGGAGTACAAAAGTACTCCGCTTTTTTACAAACATAAAGTTTTGGTTTTTGTTATGCCAATTCAGCAAAATATTTGATGGTTCTGACCATCTGGCTGGTGTAGCTGTTTTCATTGTCATACCAAGCAACAACCTGCACCTGATACAGATCATCGTCGATCTTGGTGACCATGGTCTGTGTCGCATCAAACAGCGAACCATAGGTGATGCCGATGATATCAGAGGAAACCAGCGGCTCTTCGGTGTAGCCAAAGCTTTCGGAAGTTGCAGCTTTCATCGCAGCGTTGATACCGTCAACTGTGATATCTTTGCCTTTGACAACAGCGACAAGGATGGTTGTGGAACCGGTCGGAACCGGAACACGCTGTGCGGAACCGATCAGTTTGCCGTTGAGTTCCGGAATAACCAGACCAATTGCTTTCGCAGCGCCTGTGGAGTTCGGAACGATGTTCACAGCAGCAGCACGTGCACGGCGCAGATCGCCTTTTCTGTGCGGGCCGTCCAGCACCATCTGGTCGCCAGTGAACGCATGGATGGTGGACATGATACCGCTCTGGATCGGTGCATATTTGTTCAGCGCATTTGCCATCGGCGCCAGGCAGTTGGTTGTGCAGGAAGCAGCGGAAATGATATTGTCATCTTTGGTCAATGTTTTTTCATTTACGCTGTAAACAATGGTCGGCAGATCATTGCCGGCAGGTGCGGAAATAACGACTTTCTTTGCACCGGCATCAATGTGCGCCTGTGATTTTTCTTTGGAGCAGTAAAAACCTGTGCATTCCAGAACGACGTCAACGCCAATTTCGCCCCAAGGAAGATTCTTTGCATCTTTTTCAGCATAGATCTTGATGGTTTTGCCATCGACTGTGATGCTGTCTTCACCGGCAGTCACTTTGTCGCAGAGCGCATATCTGCCCTGCGCAGAGTCATATTTCAGAAGGTGCGCCAGCATTTTCGGGCTGGTCAAATCGTTGATTGCAACGATTTCATAACCTTCTGCACCAAACATCTGTCTGAAAGCCAGACGGCCGATACGGCCAAAACCATTGATTGCAACTTTAACTGACATAATTCAAAATTCCTCCAATTTAAAAATTTCTGTTATTTATTTTAAACCAAAAAAGCGGAAATTTCAAGTGTTTTTGTTAAATTTTTAACCCAGAGGAAAAAGTTTATACATTCGCCCTAATTCTTCCTTCCCCTTCACTTAAATTTCGTCGATTATCTGCAAAAAACATGCCTGCCGATGGTAGTAATGACCGGTCTTGACCGGATCCAGGAACTTTGGGCGGTCTTCGGATTATAATAATAAATCGCACCGCCGGAAGGATCCCACCCATTTAACGCGTCCTGCGCCGCTTTATAGGCGCTGTCGGCGACAGGCTGATTGATCTGTCCGTCTGTCATGCAGGTAAAGGCGCCTTTTTGATAGACCACCCCCGCGATGGTATCCGGGAAAGAAGCGTGCGACACGCGGTTTAAAATCACGGCGCCGACCGCAACCTGTCCCCGATACGTTTCCCCGCGGGCTTCTGCGGAAATCACACGGGCCAACAAATTATAATCCGAGTTGGAATTGGAAGAATTGGAAGTTCCGGTCGGCAGCCCGATCGCGGCGAGGGTGTTTTTTCCGGCGATACCGTCTGCTGTCAAGCCATGTTTTTTCTGAAATTTGATGACGGCATTTTTGGTTTGGGTCCCATAGATCCCGTCGACATTACCGTTATAGTAGCCCCAGTCTTTCAATCGCGTTTGGATCTGCCGGACTTCATTCCCGCGCGAACCCATTTTAGATAGGGCTGCCGCATCACAAACACAGGAAAACAGCATAGATACTGTCAACAGCAAAATCAAAAACGCTTTGCATTTTTTCAAGTCAAACAACTCCTTTTTCTGTCGCTCCTTTCCGGAGCAATGCATCATGCCGCTTTTTGCAATCCTATTGCCGATTTTCCGTTGCGGCTGTTTTCTATCATTTTTTCCATTTCGGTGTCCGATATTCCAAAAAAAGAAAATTGACGAAAAACACATGTTAAAAAACGCATTTTTTGTTATTGACAAACGCGGCGGCGCATAATAAAATAAAGATAGTAAAAAAGGAGTTGATCTTTTGAAAATCTTAGTGACCGGTGGAACCGGTTTTATTGGCTCGCACACCTGCGTGGAACTGATCGAGTCGGGCTATGAGGTCGTCATCATCGACAATCTTTATAATTCGAGCGCGGATGTGATCGATAAAATTGAAAAGATCACCGGCGTTCGCCCTGTTTTCTATGAGGCGGACATTCGGGACGCGGATGCGTTGGATCGGATTTTCACCGCGCATGACATCGAGGCGGTGATCCATTTTGCCGGGTTGAAAGCCGTGGGTGAATCGGTGGAAAAACCGCTTTTATATTATGAGTGGAACATCGGCGGCACGGTGACGTTGCTGCAGCAGATGCAAAAACACGGCTGCAAAAATATTGTGTTTTCCTCCTCCGCTACCGTTTACGGCGCACCGAAATCCGTTCCGATCACTGAAGATTTTCCGTTATCGACCACCAATCCATATGGCAGCACAAAGCTGATGATCGAAAACATTTTGCAGGACGTGCATGTGTCGGATCCGTATTTCTGCGCGATTTTATTGCGGTATTTCAATCCGATCGGCGCGCATCCGAGCTATCTTTTAGGTGAAAAGCCGAACGGTATTCCCAACAACTTAATGCCACGCATCATTTGCGCCGCAAAGGGAGAAACCGAGGGGATCACCGTTTTCGGCACAGATTACGACACAAAGGACGGCACCGGCGTGCGCGACTACATCCATGTTGTCGATCTGGCGAAAGGCCATATCAAGGCGTTGCAAAAAATCAACACCGGAAAAGTGCATATTTATAATCTCGGCACCGGCGTCGGCTATTCGGTTTTTGAACTGGTCGACACATTTAATAAAGTCAACGGCACCAATGTGAAAAAGATTATCTGCGACCGCCGACCCGGCGATATTGCCGAATGCTATGCAAATCCGCAAAAGGCTTTGGATGAGATCGGTTGGAAAGCGCAGCTCGGTATTGAAGAGATGTGCAAAAGCTCATGGGAATTTGCAAAACACCAGGATTGACGATAAAAAACAGCATACGAACGATGGGACTGCCACGAATGTGACAGTCCCATTTTTGTTTTAAAACAATCTTGCAATTGTTGTGAAGACAAAACAAACAACCATGCCGCAAATCGTTGGGATCGCAAAAGCCAACGCCGTCCATTTAAAACTTCCCGATTCCTTGTGAATGGTAATCAACGTTGTGGAACACGGCCAGTGCATCAAAGAGAACAGCATGGTGGAAATCGCGGTGATCCACGTCCACCCGTTTTCGACCAGCAACTGATGCAAAGTGTTAAGATCATCCATCTGCATGATATTGCCCTGCGCCAAATACGCCATGATCGCGATCGGCAGCACGATCTCATTGGCGGGGATCCCCAAAATAAAAGCCATTAAAATCACACCGTCGAGCCCTAAAAGCCTTGCAAACGGATCCAAAAAGGAGGAGCAGTGATGCAGCAGCGACAGATCGCCGACTTTGATGTTCGCCATCAGCCAGATCAGCAGACCGGCAGGCGCCGCGATCACGGCCGCGCGCCCCAGCACAAATAAAGTGCGGTCGAAAACGGAACGCAGGATCACCTTTCCGATCTGCGGACGCCGGTAAGGCGGCAGTTCCAAAGTGAAAGAGGATGCAACGCCCTTGAGTATTGTTTTGGAAAGCAATCGCGACACCACAAACGTCATGATAATACCGATCAGAATGATCCCCGTTAAAAACAGCGCGGATAAAAGCGAATTGAACAGCCCGCCGGACACACCGATAAAAAAGATGGTAATCATGGTGATCATCATCGGGAACCGGCCGTTGCAGGGGACAAAATTGTTGGTCAGCATGGCAATCAGCCGTTCGCGCGGGGAATCGATGATCCTGCATCCGACAATACCGGCTGCATTGCATCCAAACCCCATGCACATGGAAAGCGCCTGCTTGCCGCAGGCACAGCACTTGCGGAAAGGTTTATCAAGATTATAAGCGACCCGCGGCAGATAGCCTGCATCCTCTAAAAGGGTGAACAGCGGAAAGAAAATCGCCATCGGCGGCAGCATCACCGAAACGACCCAAGCCAGCACACGGTAAACGCCGAGCACCAGCATGCTGTGCAGCCATTCCGGCGCGCCCATGTAGGTAAACAGGTCGGTCAGCCGGTCTTCGATATAAAACAATCCATCCGACAAAAAATCGGAAAGCACATTCGCGCCGGTGATGGTGATAAAGAAAATCAAAAGCAGTAGCGCGATCATCACCGGATATCCCGCCCAGCGGCTGGTCAAAATTTCATCCAGCCGGCGGTCAAACGCATTGTAATTCGATTTTTCATAGGTCACGGCATAAAAACAGATTTCCTCTGCTTTTTTTACAATGCAGGAAACGATTTTATCTTTGATGTTGGATGCGCTGATCCCATTTGCTTTTAAAATAGCCTGCGCCGCTGCCAGCGCTTTTTGAACCTGCGGATCCTTTGTCAAATCTGTTTGCAGATGCGCCTGTAATTCGCGCAGCAGTGAATCGTCCCTATCGAGCAGCCGCAGACTCAGCCAACGCGCGTTGATTTTCCCCGCTGTCTTCTCCTGCAGGACCGGTTCCAAAACGGCGATCGCATCCTCGATCGGCTTTGAATAAGCAATGTGATAGGGCTGCGTTTGTGTTTTTGATGCAAATAGGCGGTCGAGCGCATCCGTTACAAAACACAGATTGCTTTTCTTGCGGGCGGTAATGCCGATCACCGGAACCTGCAGCCGTTGTGACAGTGTTTTAAGATTGATTTTGATGTGCTTGCGTTTGGCCTCGTCCATCAGATTCACACAAACGATCACTTTTTTTGAAATTTCAATGGTTTGCAGCACCAAATTCAAATTGCGTTCCAGGCAGGTTGCGTCGCAGACGACGACGGTGGCATCCGGCTGTCCGAAACAGATAAAATTCCGGGCAACCTCTTCTTCGGCGGAATGCGCCATCAGCGAATAGGTGCCGGGAATATCCACGAGAACATATGTATTTTCTTTTGTCTCGCAATAGCCCTGCGCATTGGATACCGTTTTGCCCGGCCAGTTACCGGTATGCTGATTCATACCGGTAAGGCCGTTGAAAACGGTGCTTTTCCCGACATTGGGATTGCCCGCAATGGCAATGACTTTATCCTGTGGGGTCTGCTTTTTGATTTCCAATCCCGAATCCACTGCATGGATCCCCGTTGATTTGCTGGTCAAGCCCATTTTCAAAGCATCCCCCTAACAGCCGATCAATATGTTCTTGCAGTCTTCGCGGCGGATGGCAATGACTGCGCCGCGGATCATAAAGGCTGTCGGGTCCCCGCCGGGACTGCGTCCGACACATTCCACTTCCGTGTCTTCAATCAAACCGATATCTAAAAGCCGACGGCGGATGCTGCCGGTTGATAAAAGGGCAGTCACCCGCGCTTTTTGGCCGGGATTTATATCGCACAAGCTTTGTGATGTATTCATAAACGATTCCACCTTACAATAAATTAGGATAAGGAAACTTTGTTTCTCAATGCTATTATATTGCCAGGCTGTCCGTTTGGTTACTGTAACGAAAAAGCGAGGTGAAATGCCACTTGGAACATTCGGATGGATTTTACACACAAAAAGGCTATCAGCTGATTGCGACCGACGGACTGTCCGCATCGATGGAAGATTATCTGGAAATGATCTGCCGGCTGGCGGCGGATAGCGGGGTCGTGCGTGTTCACGAAATCGCACAGCATCTGCATGTTAAACCTTCCTCCGCTTCCAAAATGGTGAACAATTTAAAAAATGCCGGTTATCTGGATTTTCAAAAATACGGTTATATCGCCGTCACAGAGAAAGGACTTTATACCGGGCATTATCTTTTGCACCGGCATAAAGTCCTGCATGAATTTTTATGTCTTTTAAACAAAACGGCAGATGAACTCGAACAGGTTGAAAAAATCGAGCATTTTATCAATAAAAATACCCTTGCAAACATTGAAAAATTAACGCTGCAAATGAAAAAGCAAAACGAAAGCAATGATGCCACAAATGAACTTTAACTTTTTTTGAGTAGCACGTATTGAGTTGTAAACGGAATAGGAAAGGCAAAATCTATCCCCTTTTTGTTGACATTTTTTATATTCATGGTATCATAAACAAAAAAGATAGGAACACAATGACCATGGATTTTAAAGCATTATCCGACTATATTGACGGCGTTGAAAAACGGGGGATCCCTGCATTTGATTATGTCGTTTATCAAAATCACCAACAGGTTTTCCGAAAATCTTTCGGTTTTTCGGATGCCAAAAAAACAAAACCGGTATCGACAACCGATTTAAACTGGCTGTATTCCGCGACAAAGGTAGTCACCAGCACCGGCGCCATGCGTTTGATCGAACAAGGGAAAATGGGATTGGACGATCCGGTTGAAAAGTATCTGCCGGCGGCAAAAAACATAAAGGTGCACACCGAAAACGGATGCCGGCCGCCCAAAACGGTGATGACACTGCGGCATTTGTTTACCATGACTGCCGGATTGACCTATGATTTTAACTCTCCCCATTTAAAGGAAGCGCGGCAGGACAAAAATGCCGGCACGCAAAAAATTGTGGAGGCGATTTTGAAAGACGGTCTGCAGTTTGATCCCGGCGCGAATTTTAATTACAGCTTTTGTCACGACGTTTTGGCGGCGGTCGTTGAAAAGGTGGCGGACAAGCCGTTTCACAGTTATTTGCAGGATGCGCTTTTCACCCCGCTTGGCATGTCCGAGACCACTTTTCATCCAACACCCGCACAGCAAAAACGCCTGACCCAGCAATACAACTACAATGCACAAACAAAACATTTTGACTGCATGGAACAAACCAACTGTTACCGTTTTACCGATCATTACGACAGCGGCGGCGCCGGCCTTTGCGCACCGGTGGACGATTATATCAAATTGGTCGACGCGCTGAGCTGCGACGGCGTTTCCAAAGACGGCTATCGGGTTTTAAAGCGCGAAAGCATCGATCAAATGCGGGAAAACCAATTAAAAGGCGTTTGCCTGCAATCCTTCTGGAAGCAGCCGGAATATGGCTATGGACTTGGTGTGCGCACATTGATCGACAAATCCCACGGTGCAAAAAGCCCGATCGGTGAATTCGGATGGGACGGCGCCGCCAGCGCCTACACCCTGGTCGACGTTGAAAATCACATCAGCGTGTTTTTAGGCATTCACATCAAAAGTCTTGGTCCCGGCTATTTCACACAGGAAGAACTGCGGGATTATACTTATGAAGGATTCGGTTTTTAAAGGTAAAAGAAAAAACGCTTCAAACTGATAATACAGTTTGAAGCGTTTTTTTCATAGTGGCAGCCATTCTAAAACACGCCGGATTTTATCGTCCCAATATTTCCACTGGTGATCGCCGTCCGATTCCTCATAGGTCACATCAAACTGCAAAGCACGCAGCTTATTCTTAGCGGAAATGTTCTGCGCATATAAAAAATCCTGCTTGCCGCACCAGATATAGATTTTCGGTTTCACGCCGCCGGTATCATGCAATTTTTGCGCGGCAGCCATCAGATCGTTTGGACTGCCGGCAAACCGTTCCATGTCGCCGAACACACTTTGATAAAACAATTTGCTGTTCGCAAATGCCGGATCCTCCACAGAAAGGGCGATATCCAACGCGCCGGAGAGCGACGCAACTGCACCGAATTGCTCGTTTTTCAAAAGACCGAATTTCAGCGCGCCATAGCCACCCATTGACAGGCCGGCGGCAAAATTATCTTCTCGTTTTGCCGACAGCTGCGGAAAAAATGTGCGGCAGATCCCCGGCAGTTCCTCGCTGACATAGTCCCAGTACCGCATACCGTTTGGCAGATTGGAATAAAAGCTCAAATGCACAGCCGGCATCACAACGGCAATGCCATATTCCGTGGCATAGCGCTCAATGGACGTTCGGCGCTGCCAAATGGTGTGATCGTCGCTTTTGCCGTGCAAAAGATATAAAGTTTTGAGCTTTTGATCCGCATGACCTTCCATGCCGATCTGCCCGCTTGTGTTCTGCGGCAAAATCACATCCATGTTCATGCTAAGTCCCAGCACGTTTGAAAAAAAGTCTACATGAAATAACGCCAAGAAAAACACTTCCCCTTCATCTGCGGCAGCACAAACCGCCGCGCATTATTTTTTTCACTATAGCACACCAAAGTGACAAAAGCAATGCGCTTTATGAAAGTTTTTTATTTTACAGCTGTAAAACACCATAAAACACAAGTCCCGCAACACCGCCGCAGCCCATGAGCAGCATGGGACTGATCTTCCATTTGCGCAGCGCAAAAAACGACGCCGCAAACAGCAAAACAGCGATCCAATCCGGACTTGTGATTTTGTGGAAAGTATCGGTACCAAAAAAGCTCAGCAATATTAAAGAAACGGCGGCGCTGCCGATCAGTCCCACCACCACCGGCCGCAATGTTTCCATAACGCCTTTGAGCAAAGTTTGTTTTTGATACCGCTTATAAACAAGCGCAAAAATAAACATGATCAAGCAAGACGGCAGGATGCAGCCGGCTGTTGCAATCATCGCGCCCAAAGGCCCTGCGATCCGGGTTCCGACAAAGGTGGAAGCATTAACAGCGATGGGCCCCGGCGTCATTTGTGACAGGGTGACCACATCCGCAAACTCCCGCAGCGTCAGCCAATGATGCGTGACAACAACCTGATTTTGAATCAGCGGTAAAGCGGCATAGCCGCCGCCAAAGCCGAACAGCCCGATCTGCAAAAAAGCGAGAAACAATTCAAGATAAACCATTTTTCATCCCCCGCTTTTGTTTCAACACCGTTAAAAAAATTCCAATCCCCATACCGGCCAGCACCACATAAACCGCGTTCACCTTCCAAACTGCAACGGCAAGAAAGGCTGCCGCCATCAACACAACAGATAAAAATTTTCGCGTTTTGATATAAGGCGATGCTAAAGACACAACCACATCCGCAACGACCGCTGCAATGCAAGCCTGCATGCCTTTTAAAATACCTGCAATAACCGCGTTGGTGATAAAAAAAGAATAAACATAAGATAAAACTGATAAAAGCAGCAACGGCGGCAGAACCGTTCCGCAGACTGAGACCAGAAGCCCGCGAATACCGCCGAGCCGGTAACCGACCATCACAGATGCGTTCACTGCAACCGCGCCGGGGGCGGATTGCGATAAAGCCACATAATCGAGCATTTCTTCCTCTGCGATCCAATGCAGCCGATCAACAAACAAATCGCGCATGAACGGAACGATGACATATCCTCCGCCCAGCGTGCAGGCGCTCAAACGAAACATATACCAGAATAATTTGAAATAAAAATACTTTTCCTTTTGCATGTCCACGATCCTACCTTTCCAACTGAACAGGAAACTCTCTTTTTAGTATACCGCTTGACATTTTATAAGTAAAATATTATATTATTATTAAAGTCATATTATTTTTATTATATGTGAGGGAATAAAAATGACGCTTCGGCATTTGCGCATTTTTATACAGGTGGTCAAAAGCGGCAGCGTCACTGCGGCTGCCAAAGCGTTGTATTTAGCGCAGCCCGCGGTCAGCCAGGCAATCCGGGAACTGGAAGATCTGTTAGGCGTCCGGTTGTTCGATCGTATGTCTAAAAAGCTTTATATCACCGAAAGCGGAAAAAAGCTATATGCGTATGCGGTATCGGTCATGGATTTACTCGAAGAGATGCAGCATACCGTCACGGACACGCAAAATGCAGGCGTGCTGCGTGTGGGGGCGAGCATCACCATCGGCACCCACTATATGCCAACGCTTGTCAAACAGTTTGCGGCAGCACATCCAAATGCGGATGTCCGGGTTTTGGTGAGCAGTTCCGAAACGATTGAAAACAAGGTGCTGGACAACGAATTGGATTTTGCGTTGATCGAAGGGATCGCACATGCACCGCAGCTTGAAAAATGGGAATGGATGCAGGATAAATTGGTTGCCGTTTGCTGCCCATCTCATCCGTTGCTGTTGCAGCAGCCGGTATCGCTGGAACAATTGGCAAGTGCGCCTTTGCTGCTGCGGGAAAAAGGCAGCGGCACACGGGAGCTGTTCGACGCGCTGCTGCGAACGCACAACTGCAAGGTAACGCCAAAATGGGAAAGCACCAGCACTCACGCGCTGATCAATGCCGTGCGCGAGGGGCTTGGTGTTTCCGTGCTGCCCTACCGGCTGATCGAACACGAACTGCAAAGCGGACAGATTTCCTGCTTGACCACCAACGGTTTTTCTTTAAAACGAAGCTACGTTTTGATTCGCCACAAAAACAAGCATCTATCCCCGTTGATGCAAGCATTCATCAAAATGCTGAAAGATAAAAAAGCGGCCGATTGATCGGCCGCTTTTTTCGCTATGCTGCTTTATATGATTTGCGGATGATCCGTCTGACTGCTCCAGCCGATCAGCTCCAAATCATCATTACCAGTCTCCCGGCTGATATTATAATAGATTTTGCCGTCGCTTCCGACAGCCGAACCGTCTTCCCTTACATGAATCACAACGCCGTTTTCCAGCGTCGCATCGTATAAATAGTGGACGACTTGGCACGAGGTTTCCTTATAAATCTTTTCAGGCAGATTTCTGTTCACGATTTTTCCCTCACATCCTTGGATTCTATGATTTTATTATAACTTACTTAGTGAATATAGTCAACATTATTTGACAAAAAACAAGTGTTAAATTTTCTATATTTTGCATATTATAGAATACGTTGAAACAGGGTTGTGATATAAGATGATGCAAACGATCCATTTAAAAAAATTGCTGCTCCATTTAGCTTTACCCGTCTGTGTCGGATTCATCGCCGCTTATTTTTCGAGAAACGCAGCGGAAGTCTATGCGTCGCTGCAGCTGCCGCCCCTGTCCCCGCCGCCGGTGGTGTTTGCAGTCGTCTGGTCGGTTTTATATCCATTAATGGGTGTCGCCTCTTATCTTGCAAGTGAACAAATGCAACATAATGCGCGATACAAAAGGGTGCAATTACTTTATCTTGCAAGTCTTTTTTTAAACCTTATCTATCCGATTTTGTTTTTTACACTCCAGTGGTACGGCGCGGCGCTCGTGGATCTGATTTTACTGTGGATTTGCGTGTTTATCGTTACGGCGGTTTATTTTTATTATTACCGACCAGCGGGCTATATCATGTTTCTTTATGTTCTTTGGCTTTGTTTTGCTGCCTATTTAAACGCCGGTGTCGTTTGCCTCAATTGATTTTCTCGGATGGCGCCTACTGCATATCGGAGCCGAAAACAAGCCGGTCGCTTTTGATACCGTTTTTCCTTTCTTTGCATGCAGATGCCGACATGTGCACTATTATACCTGTTCTTTTTTAAAAATGCAAGCAAAATAAAGCAAACCTGTGCAAAAATAAAAAGGAGCGCACGCTCCTTTTTATTTTTGCACAGGTTTGCCTGTCGGTTCTACGCATCCTGTTCATCGCAGCAGCAATCCGGTTTGCACATATCTACCGGCGGGAAGAACTCATCGGTCGGGAAACTGATCTTTGAAAACAGATCGCACGGATTGGCCGTGGTGGTCGGACATTCTTTCTGCGGAACACAGAAATCATAAACAGGAATGAGCATCTGCACATTGCGGATCAGCTGCACAATGCTGAAAAGTCCCAGCGTTACATACAGCGCCCTGTCGCCATTTATATGAATATCGCCGTCGACATAAGCCGCGACGCTGCGCGGAAACGGCGCCGGATGCTCGCAGCAGCATTTTTCACAGATGCAGGAATCCAAAACGACCGGATCGACGCATTCAACAACACATTTGGGCAGGTTGCTGTTTGCCGCATTGTTTTCCCCGGTGCTGGAAAATCTGCGAACCGAACCCTCGCTGCCGCAAAGAATCACTTTTTTACTATAAACCGCAATACCGGTAAACAGCATCGGACCCTGACAGGGCGCGGTTGTGACTTCACATTCCACGGTAAAATAGAAGGTCAAGTCACAGGAAAAAAAGCCTCTGTTGAAGCTGACCGGTTCAACATTGATCTGCACGTCGCATACTTTCGCGCATTTGACTCTGGCGCTGACAGCGTTTTGGATCGCTGCCTGCCCTTGCTGATTAAAATAGACCCGCAGACCCTCTAAACAATCTCTGTCCATACAGGAATCATACACTCTGCCCGCGTCGATGCAGACAGCGTCATTGATCTGTGACGGGACATGGTTTTCCGCCATAATAACATTTCTCCTTATTGTGCTATGTATTTTTAATCGGAATGCAGCACAGTCATTCATTCCGATGAAGGCTGAAACTTCATTACCATCATATGCTTTTACCGGTATTTCGTTACCCGCACGCCTTTTGTGTTTTGAAAAGGAGCAAACGGGAGATTTTTAAGTGAAAACCTAAGAAAAAATGAGTATTTTTCAAAAAGTCACTGTTTTTTCAGGAACTTTTAAAAAAATACTTGACTTTTCATAAAAATTGACGTATAGTCATTAATGGTTATGATCCGGTAATTTGCCGGAAACGCCAAAATATTCTAATTGCACGATTTTTGCATCTGTGCCAAAACCTCCGCCGCGTTTCATTTGCACGGCGGAATCAAAAACATTTTCAAAATTGAATCTGTTCACAAAATGCAGTTCGGAACGGAACCGTGACCGTTAAATTTTTTTACGGTCTGAGAAGTCAGTGACTAGCATCCGGTGCAAAACACACACGGATTGCAACAAACTCTTTGCGGAGGTTGCTGACTAGCGTTTTGTGGGTTCGCGCAGAGCTGGACACGGCTATACGCGGTCTTTTACCGCAAAGGGGGATGCAAAATTATGAACCAAAACATAATCAGTTTAAAAGACATTGTGGTCGAGTTCGACGGCGAACGGGTGCTGGACAACATCAGTTTATCTATTCAGGATAAAGAGTTCGTCACACTTTTGGGACCGTCCGGTTGTGGAAAAACCACAACCTTGCGGCTCATTGCGGGATTTATCGACCCATTGTCCGGAGAGATTTTATTCGACTCCAAAAAAATCAATGGTGTTCCGCCGCATAAAAGGTCGGTGAACACCATTTTTCAGCGTTATGCGCTGTTCCCGCATTATAACGTTTATGATAACATTGCGTTTGGACTGCGGGTCAAAAAAGTCCCGGAAAAAGAGATCAAGCAACGGGTTTCGGATATGCTGCGGCTTGTCAATCTGCAGGGATTTGAAAAAAGGCATATCGCAAAGCTGTCCGGCGGACAGCAGCAGCGTGTTGCGATCGCACGCGCTGTGATCAACCGCCCGAAGGTTCTGCTGCTGGACGAACCGCTGGCGGCGCTGGATTTAAAGCTGCGCAAGGATATGCAAAATGAATTGAAAAATATTCAAAAGCAGCTGGGCATCACCTTTATTTTTGTCACCCACGATCAGGAAGAGGCGCTGTCGATGTCCGACACCGTCGTTGTGATGAATGAAGGTAAAATCCAGCAGATCGGTACCCCGATCGATATCTATAATGAACCGCAAAACGCCTTTGTGGCCGACTTCATCGGTGAATCCAACATCTTGGACGGCGTGATGCTAAAGGACTATCTTGTCCGGCTGGACGGCATGGATTTCCCCTGTCTGGACAGCGGCTTTGGTGAAAACGAGCCGGTGGACGTTGTGATCCGTCCGGAGGATGTGGACATCGTGCCGCCGGAAAAAGGAACGCTCCAAGGCGAAGTCACTTCGGTGACCTTTAAAGGCGTCCATTTTGAAATCATCGTGGATATCCAGAATTTCAAATGGATGATCCAGACAACGGATGAGCATCAAGTCGGGGAAACGGTCGGTCTGGTGATCGAGCCCGACGCCATCCATATCATGAAAAAATCGGAATATTCCGGACTGTACGGCGACTACAGTTCCTACAGCGACGAGCTGGATACTTTGAATGTCATAGAGGAGGAAGACGAATGAAGCATTCCTCACTTGGCACAAAGATTTTAAACGCACCGTATATTCTCTGGTCGGTATTATTTATTATCGTTCCGCTGGTTATCGTGGTCTATTTTGCCTTTACCGACCAAAACGGCGCATGGACGCTGGCAAACATTGCGGAAATCAAGGATTACGGTGAAATTCTTCTGCGTTCGATCGGCTATGCAGTGGTCGCGACGCTGATCACGCTGGTGACCTCCTATCCGGTCGCTTATTTTATGTCCAAAGCCAAAGCGCGCACCCAGGCGATCATGATGATGCTCATCATGCTGCCGATGTGGATGAATCTTTTGATCCGCACCTATTCCTGGACGACGATTTTGGAAAAGAACGGCATCATCAACACCCTTTTGGGCTATTTAGGGATCGGTCCGCTGCCGTTGATCGGCACCTCCGGCGCGGTGATTTTGGGGATGATCTATAACTATATTCCCTATATGATCCTGCCGATCTATACCATTATGGTCAAGATCGATCCGGCCCTTTTGGAGGCAGCGTCGGATCTTGGATCCAACGGTTTTGATCGCTTAAAACGCGTGATTTTCCCTTTAAGTCTGCCGGGAGTCGTGTCGGGGATTACCATGGTGTTCGTCCCTTCGGTCAGCACCTTTTATATCGCAGACAAACTCGGCAGCACCAAAACGCTGATGATCGGCGATATGATTCAGAAAAAATTCGATATCAACCTCTATTCCAACACCGGCGCCGCGCTTTCCTTTGTGCTGATGCTGATTATTTTGATCAGCCTTGCGGTGATGCATAAATTTGCCGGTGAAGACGGGGAGGCGATCATCGTATGAAAGTGTTCGGGCGTATCTGCACCATTTTAATGTTCGTTTTTCTTTATGCGCCGATGGCGGTGATGATCGTTTTCTCCTTCAACAGCGGGCGAAGCACCTTTGTGTTTGAAGGCTTTTCCACCCGCTGGTATGAAACGCTGTTCCAATCCAGCCAGACGATGACTGCTTTGAAAAACACACTGATTTTAGCGATCATCTCCGCACTCATCGCAACCTTGCTCGGAACGGTAGCGGCGGTCGGCATCTATCACATGCGGTCCAAATGGTTAAAATCCGCCGTGATGACGACCACCAATATCCCGATGATGAATCCCGATGTTGTGACCGGTGTTTCGCTGATGCTTTTGTTTGTTTTTATCGGCCGTTTGATCGGGGCATCCGAATCGCTCAGCTTTTACACGCTGCTCATCGCGCACATCACCTTTAACCTGCCTTATGTGATTTTGAATGTGCTGCCAAAGCTCCGGCAGGTCGGCAACACCCTGTCCGAAGCGGCGCAGGATCTGGGCTGCACGCCGGTGCAATCCTTTTTCAAAGTCATTTTTCCCAACATCTCTTCCGGGATCGTTTCGGGATTTCTAATGGCGTTCACTCTGTCGCTGGACGATTTCGTCATCAGCTACTTCACCAACGGAACAGGGTTCCAAACGCTCCCGCTGTTGATTTACAGCAAAACCAAAAAATCCGTGAAACCGGATATCTATGCTTTGTCAACGGTGATCTTTATCGCCGTGCTGCTCCTTTTGATTCTGGTCAATATTGTGCAGGCCAAATCAGAAAATAAAAAAGCTCCACAAAAAGAAAGGAATATGATTTGATGAAAAAACGTTTGATCTCTTTATTTGCTCTTTTGATCGCAGTCTGCTGCGTGTTCACCGCCTGCGGCGCGCCCGATGTTAAATCGGATACAGATGGCAACAGCATCAGCGGTATCGCTGCAAGTCTTGAAAGCAAATACACCACGTCTCTCGCCGGCACGACCCTCAATGTGTTCAACTGGGGAGAATACATTTCCGACGGATCCGACGATTCGATGGACGTGATCGCCGAGTTTGAAGAACTGACCGGTATTCAGGTCAACTATGATAACTTTGAAAGCAACGAAACTATGTATAGCAAGCTGCAAAGCGGCGCGGTGTCCTACGATATCATTATCCCGTCGGACTACATGATCGAACGCATGATCTCCGAGGATTTGCTGCAAAAGCTGGATTTTTCAAAAATTCCGAATTATAAATTCATCGATGAAAAATACAAAAACCTTTATTTTGATGAAAACAACGAATATTCGGTGCCGTATAACGTCGGCATGGTCGGTCTGATCTACAATACCACCATCGTTACCGAAGAGGTGGACAGCTGGGAGATCATGTGGGACGAAAAATATGCGGATCAGATTTTGACCTTCAACAATTCCAGAGATGCTTTTGCGATCGCGCAGTTCATGCTCGGACAGGATCTGAACTCCACCAACAAGGAAGACTGGGACAAAGCGGCGGATCTCTTAAAAGAACAGACTCCGCTTTTACAGGCCAGAGTCATGGACGAAGTGTTCAACAAAATGGAAGGCGGCAACGCGGCGATCGCCCCGTATTATGCAGGCGATTTTCTGACGATGTATGACGCCAACGAGGATCTCGCTTTTGTTTACCCGAAAGAGGGCACCAACATTTTTGTCGATTCCATCTGTGTGCCGAAAAACGCGCAAAACTACGATGCCGCAATGCTCTTTATCAACTTCCTGCTGGAACCGGAGGTCGGCCTTGCAAATGCGGAGTATATCTGCTATGCTTCTCCGAACACCGCCGTCGTCAACCATGAGGATTACAGCCTAAAGGGCAACGAAATCTTATATCCCGATGATGAAGCGGTGGCAAACACCCAGTATTTCCATGACATCGACCCGGAAATCCGTTCTTATTACGAAAAACTCTGGGAAGAAATTCTGCGTTCTTAAAAGTGAGGATAAAAATGCAATATAAAGCTGTTATTTTTGATCTGGATGGCACGCTGATCAACACGCTGGACGATCTCGGAGATGCAGTCAATTTCATGTTGGCGGGTTATGGTTACCCGACATTCCCGATCGACGACTATAAAATGATGGTCGGCAACGGCATGCGCAAGCTGATCGAACGCGCCATGCCGCCGGAACATCAGGAAAAAGCGGAAATCGACGCTGCGCTGGCTATTTTTATGGAACGGTATAATGCGCATGCACTGGATAAAACCCACGCCTATCAAGGCGTGCCGGAGGCGGTGAAAGCGGTGTCCGATCTTGGGCTGAAAACCGCCGTGTGCACCAACAAGGCGGAAGCTTCCGCTAAGTTGATTTTGGAAAAGCTGTATCCCGGCTGTTTTGATTTTATTTTGGGGCAGCGTGAAAACCTGCCGACCAAACCGGATCCGGCAGGCGTGCTGCTGGTGATGAAAGAACTCGGCGTCACGCCGGCAGAATGTGTGTTTGTCGGCGACAGCGGAGTGGACATCCAGACCGCTGTCAATGCAGGGGCTTTTCCTGTCGGTGTTTTGTGGGGATTCCGGGATGAAAAGGAACTGCGTGATAACGGCGCAAAAGAGATTATTTCCGATCCTGCGGATTTGGTTTCTTTTCTGCAGGATTCCAAATAGAATATCACAATAAAAAGCAAATACCCGCGGACGATTCCAATCGAATGTCCGCGGGTTTGTTTTTTTGCTGTTTTGTTTACTGTGATTGGATGCACACCATCCTGCATTTACAGACCGGCCTGCATGACCCGTTTAATCAGCTTCGGCTGAATTTGCGGATAGGTCCAATTTTCCGGCAGATCGTCGAGCAGCACTGTCTTTTCGATTTCACTTTGCAAGGTTTCGGAAAAAGCGGAAATCTCCGCTTTTTATAGCATGCCAAAGGTTTCTTCTCCCGTTTGATTCACCCGATTTTTACCGGTCACCGAATAAACGCACACCGGCTGAATCGTGAAGGTTTTCGCACCGGTTTCTTCTTTCAGCTCCCGCTTGGCGGCATCGAGAATCGTTTCCCCCGCTTCCCTGTGTCCGCCCGGCACTTCATACGTCGCGCGTTCTTTATGTTTGCAAAACACCCATTTTCCCCCGGCTTTCGATACGATGACGGCAAATTTCAATTTCCGATCCGGCACCTGCGATGCTTCATAAAACTGGACGTTCCACCCGCTTTTTCTCCCCATTTCCGCATGCAATCGGCAGTGTGCTTTATGCGATCTTTCCCCGCACCGCAACGCACTTTTGCTGCTGCCGGCGCCGCTGCAATTTCAACCGCCGGATCAGTTTTTCCTCTTCCCTTTCGCACAATAAAAAACCGGTCAGGCAAACCGCCATGCCATAAATCGCGGGCAGTGCGTTTTTCATCACTTCCATCAGGCTCACGCCGCTGTCGGAAACAGCTGCAGCCACAACTGCCATGGCAAAACAAATTGCAAACACAATGGAAAATCCGATTTTCGCACGGTTTAAATTTTTAAGTTTTCTAAATTGCGTTTTCATATCTTTTCCCGTCCTTTTTGTTTTTCTGCCCTTAGTATACAACAGCTCCTGTCCAATAAAACGGACAATGAATAAGTGCCGAACAAATTTTCTTTTTCTTTTGTTAGTATAACACATTTGAACCTATTTGTCAAACATTTGTTCGGGGTTTCACAAAAAAATAAGCCAGATAAATCTGGCTTATTTTTGCTTATTATCTTATTATTTTTAATAGCCGTGTGCAGCGTTCCACTCCTTGACCGTGTCGATAAAGGCTTCAAGGTTTTCAAAAGGCACTTCCGGTTCAAGCATATGTGAAGGCGCCAAAAACAGACCGCCGCCCTTTCCGACTTCCTCAATCAGCTGACGGCATACCGCTTTGACCTCCTGCGGCGTGCCGAATGGCATGGTGGTTTGTGTGCCTACACACCCCCAGAGCGAAACGCGGTCCCCAAACGTTTTTTTCACTTCAAACGGCGACATGCATTCCGGCTGGATGGGATTTAAAATATCCACGCCGATTTCGATCAGATCGCCCAAAATATCGAACATGTTGCCATCGCCGTGATAGAACACCATGATATCGGGTTTCGCGTTTTTAGCCGCCCGGATCACCTTTTGCAGCCGCGGTTTCAAGGTACTGCGCCAGGTTTCGGGACTCATCATCATGTTTAGCTGGGTTGCGACATCATCGCCCAAACGCAACACATCCGCGCCTGCCAGCGCATAATTTTCCGCCATTTTGCAGCGCACCTGCGTGATCCGGTCCAGATGATAGGCGCAAATTTCCGGTTCGGCAATCATATCCATCAAAAACTGTTCCATCCCGCGGATATACCAGGCGGTTTCAAAAATGGTCATTTCCATGGGAGCGACGTTGATGTGATCGGTTTTTAAATTATTTTCAATCTGTTCCGGCAGCACCGACCAGTCAAAATCGGCGACCGGATCGGGATAAGGATAGGCTTCAAAATCCGCTAAATCTTCTGCATCCTCTAAAGACGGTTCCATATGTGAAAAATGATGTGTGGTGCCAAATCGATTGCCAAATCCAAAAATCGGATCGATCTTCAAATTGGTTTTGTCCGCAAAATAACCGTCGAACCGATGGCGGTCGCCGGTAAACGGCAGCCGCAGATTTTTAGCCGGAAAATCATAATAGGCTTCATAGTCCGCCTGTCCCGTTCTCTTTTGAAATTCTTCCTTTAACGCAGGACAAAGGACAAACTCAAAAGGAATATATTCGCTGCCCTGCCGCCGCATCGCTGCAAAAAACAATTCACGTCTTGTCATGGAAAATAACCTCCACTATTCAATATTCAATATGAACACATTATACTGTTTGTCTATAAAATAGTCAATATGGTTGATGAAATTTTCACAAAAAAACACCGTGAAAGCATCACGGTGTTTTTCATGCTTATTTTTGCTTATTTGACAAGCTCGATGATCGCCATCGGTGCTGCGTCGCCGCGACGCGGACCGGTTTTAACGATACGGGTATAACCGCCGTTTCTGTCTTTATAGGACGGGGCGATTTCATTGAACAGTTTGACGACAACGTCTTCCTTGGTCACAAAACCTAAAACCTGCCGTCTGCTGCTCAGGTTGTCATTCTTGGCAACGGTGATATATTTTTCAGCCATCGCGCGGACTTCCTTTGCGCGCGTCACTGTGGTTTCAATCTTGCCGTTTTCATACAAAAAGGTCACCATGGCTCTGAGCATCGCTTTACGCTGATCGCTTGTTCGGCCGAGCTTTCTTGTACCTGGCATTTCACTCACTCCTTTTTTAAGTTGTGGGAATTTTTATTCTTTCAAAGCAACCGTTATTCTTCTTCTTTCCGCAGGGTGAATCCCAGTGATGCAAGCTTGTTGATAACCTCTTCCAGAGATTTTCTGCCCAGATTGCGGACCTTCATCATATCCTCTTCGGATTTGGTGATCAGATCCTCAACGGTGTTGATGCCTGCACGCTTCAAGCAGTTGAAACTGCGAACGGAAAGGTCAAGCTCCTCAATGGTCATCTCAAGCACCTTTTCCTTGCCATTATCGTCTTTTTCGACCATAATGTCGCCTTCATAGGCGTCGCCGGAAAGGTCGACAAACAGGTTAAGATGTTCAGTGAGTACCTTGGCTGCCAACGAAACCGCTTCTTTTGCGGAAATGGTTCCGTTGGTCCACACGTCGAGTGTGAGCTTGTCATAGTCTGTGACCTGCCCCACGCGTGTGTTTTCGATATTATAGTTGACTTTGGTAACAGGCGTGTAGATCGAGTCGACCGGCAGCACACCGATCACCTGCTGCGCCTGCTTGTTCTTTTCGGCGGGAACATAGCCCCTGCCTTTATCTAAGGTAAGCTCCATAAACAGCTTACCGGACTCGGAAATCGATGCAATGTGCAAGTCGGGATTCAAAATTTCGACCTCAGAATCGCACTTCACGTTCGCGGCCGTTACTTCACACGGACCTTCCGCCTCGATATAGCAAATCTTCGGCGTTTCACCGTGAATTTTAGCAGTCAGACCTTTGATGTTCAAAACGATTTCGGTCACGTCCTCTTTCACACCGGGAATGGTTGAAAACTCATGCACCACACCGTCGATCTTGATCGACGTCACGGCGACGCCCGGTAAGGAGGAAAGCAGCACACGCCGCAAGCTGTTGCCAAGGGTAATTCCGTATCCTCTTTCCAACGGTTCGATGGTAAATCTGCCATAGGAACCGTCTTCCGCTAAATCTTCAGCTTCAATTCTAGGCTTTTCGATTTCAATCATGTATAACCCTCCTTGTTTGTATACAGAAAAGCTTCTGTATGGTTAGGCAGAAAATCTGCCGGACGGACAGGCCGGAGCTGCTGCAAAATATACAGGATAAACCCATATTATTTTGAATACAACTCGACGATCAGGGATTCTTCGACCGGTGTGTCAATATCCTCACGGTTCGGAAGATTGATCACCTTACCGGTTTTTGCATCCAGATTTTTATCCAGCCACTGCGGAACGGGACGCGCGGAATTGGCTTCCAGCACCGATTTGATCTTTTCACTGGAAAGGCTCTTTTCCTTCACAGCGACAACATCGCCGGCTTTCAATGCATAAGAAGGAATATTCACCTTTTTGCCGTTGACGGTGAAGTGATTGTGCAAAACAAGCTGACGCGCTTCTTTTCTCGAAGACGCAAAGCCCAGTCTGTAAACCACGTTGTCGAGTCGGGTTTCGAGCAGACGGAGCAGGTTTTCACCGGTAACGCCCTGTCTTCTTTCCGCTTCGACAAAATAGGAATGGAACTGATTTTCCAATACGCCATAAAAACGTTTTGCTTTCTGTTTCATACGGAACTGCGTTGCATATTCCGAATTCTTTTTGCGACCCTGCCCATGCTGGCCCGGCGCATAATTTCTTCTGGAAACAGAACATTTATCTGAATAGCATCTGTCGCCTTTTAAGAAAAGCTTTTCGCCTTCTCTGCGGCAAAGTCTGCAAACAGCACCTGTGTATCTTGCCATGTTATATACGCACCTCCTTGTCGTTATACGCGTCTTCTTTTCGGCGGACGGCAGCCGTTATGCGGAATCGGCGTCACATCTTTGATCAAGCTGACTTCCAGACCCGCGGTTTGCAATGCACGGATCGCGGCTTCACGCCCCGAACCCGGGCCTTTGACATAAACTTCAACTGTTTTCAAACCATGTTCCATCGCTGCTTTCGCCGCGGTTTCCGCTGCGTTTTGCGCTGCAAACGGCGTGGATTTTCTGGAACCTCTGAAACCGAGTTCCCCGGCAGACGCCCAGGACAATGTGTTGCCCTGCGTGTCGGAAATGGTCACGATGGTATTGTTGAAGGTCGACTGAATATGGGCGCAGCCACGTTCAATATTCTTTTTCTCGCGACGGCGGCGGGTGGTTGTTTTTGTACCCTTAGTAGCCATATGAATGAACCCTCTTTCTTATTTCTTTTTGTTGGCAATGGTCTTCTTCGGACCTTTGCGGGTGCGGGCGTTTGTCTTGGAACGCTGTCCTCTGACCGGCAGTCCCTTTCTATGACGTGTGCCCCTGTAGCTTCCGATTTCGATCAGACGTTTGATATCAAACGCAATGTCACGGCGCAGATCACCTTCCACTGTGACATGATGTTCGATATATTCACGCAGTTTTGCAATATCATCTTCCGTCAAATCCTTCACGCGTGTGTCGGGATTGATGCCGGTATCTGCTAAAATCTTATTGGATGTTGTGCGGCCTATACCAAAAATATAGGTAAGTCCAATTTCGACCCGCTTGTTGTTGGGCAGGTCAACACCGGAAATACGTGCCATTGTTCTTACACCTCCGTATCATTGAATCGGGCTTAGCCCTGACGCTGTTTATGCTTCGGGTTTTCACAGATCACCATGACTTTGCCCTTGCGTTTAATGATTTTGCATTTTTCGCACATTTTTTTAACAGAAGGCCTGACCTTCATTATGAATCATCCTTTCCTGCAAAATACAAATTGCCTGAATGTCCCGGCTTTACCGGGCAGGGGTTTGTATCCTACTGCTCCACCTAGATGAAGCGTTATTTGGAACGCCAGGTAATGCGTCCCTTGGTGAGATCGTAAGGCGACATTTCAACCGTCACCTTATCGCCCGGCAGAATGCGGATATAGTTCATGCGCAGTTTGCCGGATATGTGGGCTAAAATCGTGTGGCCGTTTTGCAGTTCGACCTTGAATGTCGCGTTGGGCATCGCCTCAACAACAACACCTTGCAATTCAATATTATCCGATTTGGCCAATGCTGTTTTCCTCCTTGCTTGCGAAGCTGTGAATCTCACAGTCTTTTACATACAACTGAAAGTAGTAAACCTTTACCGTTGTTTTCCTTTCAAATCACGCTTTTGTCAAAATCACAACGCCGTTTTCGGTGATGGCGATGGAATGTTCAAAATGCGCGGACAGTTTGCCGTCGGCCGTGACGACCGTCCAGCCGTCCTTTAAAGTATTCACTTCCGGTGTTCCCTGGTTTACCATAGGCTCAATGGCCAATGTCATGCCCGGCGTTAACCGGACGCCCCGTCCGGGTGTCCCGTAGTTGGGTACCTCCGGGGCTTCGTGCAGGCAGGCACCTACTCCGTGACCCACAAATTGACGTACCACCGAGTAACCGCGTGCCTCGACATACCGCTGGATCGCTGCGCCGATATCGCCGATCCTGCCGCCTGGCTGCACCGCTTTGATGCCTTCATAAAGACTCTCCTGCGTTACCGCCATCAGCCGCTTTGCTTCCGCGGATACTTCCCCGGCCGCAAAAGTAGCGGCATTATCGCCGTTATAGCCCTCGAATACCGCACCCAGGTCAACGCTGACGATATCGCCCTCTTTGACGATGGTGTGCTTACTCGGTATGCCATGGATAACCTGATTGTTTATGGATATGCATGCGCTTGCGGGAAAACCGCCATAGTGCAAAAAACCCGGTTTCGCGTTTTGACTGATGATGTAGTCATATGCGATTTTATCGAGCTCATATGTCGACACGCCGGGTCGGACGGCCTCGCCCACAAGCTGCAGTGCCGCGGCGGAAATGCGTCCCGCCTCACGCATGATTTCCAATTCACGCGCCGTTTTCAGCACAATCATGCCAAATCCTCCAAAGCTTTCATGGTTTCGGCGATGTTGTCATCCAGACTGCCCTCGCCGTTGACACAAACAAGCTTTCCGGTCTTTTTGTAGTAATCCACCAGCGGCTCCGTCTGTTCATGGTAGACATTGAGTCTGTCCAGAACAACTTCCGGCTTGTCGTCCTTGCGAATGACAAGTTCTGCCCCACAGTTGTCGCAGATACCTTCTTTGACCGGTTTTTTTGTTTTGATATGATAGCTCGCACCACAGGACGGGCAAACGCGCCGGCCTGCCATGCGCTGCATAATGCAGTCGCTGCTAACTTCAATATTGATGACTTTATCGATCGTGATCCCCATTTTATCCAGCGCTTCAGCCTGCGGGATCGTCCGCGGGAAACCGTCCAGGATAAAACCGTTTTTGCAGTCGTCCTGCTTTAAGCGCTCTTCAACAATGCCGATGACAACGTCGTCCGGAACCAGCTTGCCGGCTTCGGTGTAGGCTCTGGCTTTCAGACCCATTTCCGTGCCGTTTTTCAACGCTTCGCGGATGATATTGCCGGTCGAAATCGTCGGGATCGACAACCGTTTTGCAATGATTTCAGACTGGGTGCCCTTGCCGGCGCCCGGTGCGCCTAAAAATATCAAATTCATGCAATGCTTTCCTTTCGATGTCCGGCGTGAAACACCGTTTCACGCCGCAAGCTTGTCATTTAATCCAAAAATCCTTTGTAGTGCCGCATCATCATCTGGGATTCCAGCTGCTGCACGGTATCGATCGCGACACCGACGACGATCAGCAAGGATGTACCGCCCAGTGATACGTTGATCTCGGTAAACTGGCCCAAAATGATCGGCAAAACAGCGATCACACCTAAGAAAATTGCACCGATCAGCGTGATTCTGTAGAGAATTTTCTTGATGAATTCCTGTGTCGGTTTACCCGGACGAATACCCGGGATCGCCCCGCTGTTTTTACGAAGATTGTTTGCCATTTCCACCGGATTGTACTGGATATTGGTATAGAAAAACGCAAACGCAATGATCAGAACGAAGTAAATCAATGCATAGCCCAAATTCTGATAACTGAATACGCCCAAAAACTTATAGATGGTGGACGGATCGGTTGTTGTGCCCATGAAGGACAGAATCTGGGATGGAATGGTCAAGATCGAGCTGGCGAAGATGATCGGCATAACGCCGGACATATTCACTTTGATCGGCATGTGGGTGTTCTGACCGCCATACTGTTTCCGGCCAACCACACGTTTGGCATACTGGATCGGGATCCGGCGTTCCGCAGCCTGCATCCAGACGATGAAGACAATCACCACTAAGAAGAGGATGAGAATGCCGATGACCGCAACATATTTTTTCATGTCGAAGAAGTATGTCCACAGTGTCGCGATACCGGAGGGGAGTCTTGAAATGATACCGGCAAACAGCAAAATGGAAATACCGTTTCCGATACCCTTCTGGTCAATGCGTTCACCGAGCCACATCATCAATGCGGTGCCTGCGGTAAAGCACAGGATGATAACGATTGCCGCAAAGATATGCTCTTTGCCGGATGCCAGAATATAATCGCTGGCATACAGCCAGTACCAATAAGCGGCACCTTGGATCAGACCTAAGATAACGGTTGCAAAACGGGTATATTTTGCGATCCGCTTTCTACCTTCTTCGCCTTCCTTTGCGATCCGTTCCAGCGGCGGGATCGCAACGGTCAGCAGCTGCATGATAATCGACGCGTTGATATACGGTGTGATGGACATTGCAAACAACGCACCGTAGTTCATGGCGCCGCCGGTCAAAACGTTCAGGTATTCAAAGAATGCACCGCTGTTTGCTAATGCGCCGTCCAATGATGAAATATCGATGAACGGAACCGGCAGGTAAGAACCGATACGGAAGACCAAAATGATCATTAACGTATACAGGATCTTCATGCGGATTTCTTTGATACGCCAGGCATTGCGAAGTGTTTCAAACATGTTAAATCACCTCTGCCTTTCCTCCTGCTGCTTCGATCTTCTGCTTCGCACCAGCAGAAAAAGCCGCAAGCTGCACTGTCAACTTTTTGGTGATTTCACCATTTGCAAGCACTTTAACGCCGTCGTTGGCCTTTTTGATGATGCCCTTTTCGCACAGCGCCTTTGTGTCGACCACTGCGCCGTCCTCAAATGCATCCAGATCGGAAAGACCGATCGTTACGATATTTTTTGCAAAGATATTATTAAAACCTCTTTTCGGGACACGTCTGGCCAGCGGCATCTGACCGCCTTCAAATCCCGGACGCACATTGCCGCCGGAACGGGCTTTCTGGCCCTTATGACCTTTGCCGGCCGTTTTTCCCTGTCCTGAACCATGGCCGCGGCCGATTCGTTTGGATTCTTTCACAGAACCCGGAATCGGAGAAAGCTCATGAAGTTTCATACGTTCGCACCTCCTTAGTTTAAGCTTCGGTTACCTCAACGAGGTGGGATATTTTTGTGATTTTTCCTCTTGTCTGCGCATTGTCCGGCTGCACGGTCGTGTCGCCGATCTTTTTCAGACCAAGAGAAAGCGCAGTCGCAATCTGTTTTTCTTTGGAGCCGATCAAGCTCTTTTTCAATGTGATTTTAAGGCCCGCAGCCTTTGTTTTTGTTGCCATGATGCTGCCTCCTTATTTTGAAAGAATTTCTTTCACGGATTTCCCGCGTGTCGCAGCCACTTCATCCGGAGAACGCAAAGATGCAAGCCCCTGGATGGTTGCACGAACGACGTTGCAGGGATTGTTGGAACGAAGCGCTTTGGTACGGATATCTTTGATGCCCGCAGTTTCGATAACGGCACGCGCCGGGCCGCCGGCGATAACGCCGGTACCTTCAGCCGCAGGTTTCAGAAGAACTCTGCCTGCACCGAACACGCCGATGACTTCGTGCGGAATGGTTGTGCCCCGCAAAGAAACCTTGATGAGGTTTTTCTTAGCGTCTTCAATACCTTTGCGGATCGCTTCCGGCACTTCCGCAGCCTTGCCGATACCAAAACCGACTGTTCCGTTGCCGTCGCCGACAACGACGAGCGCTGAAAACTTCATGATACGGCCGCCCTTAACCGTTTTGGATACACGGTTGATCGAAACGACTCTTTCCTGTAATTCCATTACAGATGCGTCAATATTAGCCAAAAGTATTCTCCTCCTTTTTAGAACTTGAGGCCGCCCTCACGGGCACCTTCGGCCAGTTCCTTGACACGGCCGTGATAGATATTGCCACCGCGGTCGAAAACGACCTCGCTGATCCCTTTTTCCACTGCGCGTTTTGCGACGGTCTGACCAACCTTGCGTGCAGCTTCTTTGTTTCCGCCGTTTCCTTCGAAACCTGCTTCAACACTGGAAGCAGAAACAAGCGTCACGCCCTTTGTATCATCGATGATCTGGGCATAGATATTGCTGTTGGAGCGGAATACATCAAGACGCGGACGGTCAGCAGTGCCGTTGATCTTACCGCGGACACGTTTATGTCTGTGAAGACGAGCTTTATTGCTGTCTGGTCTGTTCACCATTTTATATTCACTCCTTTTTATTTCTTGGCGCCTTTACCGGCTTTACCTTCTTTACGGCGGATATGCTCGTCGGCATATTTGATGCCTTTGCCTTTATAAGGCTCCGGCGGACGTTTCTCACGAACTTCAGCAGCGAACTGACCGACCTTCTGTTTGTCGGGGCCGCTGATGACGATCTGGTTCGGACCGGGGACATCGATGGTGATGCCATCGATCTCGTCCATCTTTACCTGATGGGAGAACCCTAAGTTCATAACCAGTGTTTTGCCCTGTTTGGCAACACGATAACCGACGCCGTTGACTTCCAGCTCCTTTTTGAAGCCTTCGGTAACACCGGTCACCATATTGGCGATCAAAGAACGGGTCAAGCCGTGCAACGCACGATTTTGTTTCTCGTCGTTCGGACGGGTGACCAGCACCTCTTCGCCTTCGACCTTTACAGTCATATTCGGATGCACTACCTGGGTCAGGGTGCCTTTCGGCCCTTTAACAGTAACGGTGTTGCCATCCAGCTTGACTTCAACCCCTGCGGGAACCGCAATCGGTTTCTTGCCTATACGTGACATTCCATTACCTCCCTTACCATACGAAAGCGAGGACTTCTCCGCCGATATTCTCACGGCGTGCCTGCTTATCTGTCATAATACCTTTCGATGTCGAAAGGATGGCGATACCAAGCCCACGCATAACCTGCGGCATATTTTCCACATTGGAATAAATACGTAAGCCGGGTTTGGACACTCTGCGCAAACCTTTGATCACCTGCGTTTTGTTTGCGCCATATTTCAATTGGATACGGATAATACCCTGTTTACCGTCGTCCACAACGGTAAAGCTTTTAACATAACCCTCATCAACAAGAATCTGTGCAATAGACTTTTTCATGTTTGACGCGGGAACATCAACCGAATCGTGTTTCGCTGCATTCGCATTACGGATACGTGTCAGCATATCTGCGATTGTATCGGTCACTTGCATGCCATCAACCTCCTTTTTAAGTCTACTGATTACCAGCTGGCTTTCTTCACGCCCGGGATTTCACCTTTATAGGCAAGCTCTCGAAAACAGATACGGCAAATGCCATATTTGCGAAGATAAGCGTGCGGTCTGCCACAGATTTTGCATCTGTTGTAAGCTCTTGTTGAAAATTTAGCAGCTCTTTTCTGCTTGACTTTCATCGATGTCTTAGCCACTTTGTTTCCTCCTTACTTCGCAAACGGAGCGCCCATCAGCGTTAACAGTTCGCGGGCTTCTTCGTCGGTTTTGGCGGTGGTGATGAACGCGATGTCCATACCACGGACCTTGTCGATTTTATCATAGTCGATTTCAGGGAAAATCAGCTGTTCTTTCACGCCCATGCTGTAGTTGCCACGGCCGTCGAAAGAGTTGGGATTGATTCCTCTGAAGTCACGCACACGCGGTAATGCAACGGAAAACAGTCTGTCGATAAATTCATACATTCTGTCGCCCCGAAGCGTAACCTTCACGCCGTTGGGCATGCCTTCACGCAGTTTAAAGTTTGCAACCGATTTTTTCGCGTTGCAGACCACCGGTTTCTGACCGGTGATGGTAGCCAGATCGGACATGACCGCGTCGATGACTTTGGAATTGTCACGCGCTTCACCGCAGCCGACATTCACAACGACCTTATCGATCTTCGGAATCTGCATCACGCTTTTATACTGAAACTTTTTCATCAAAGCCGGAGCAACATCATTGATATACATATCTTTAAATCTTGGCATCTTTTATGTTCCTCCTTTTTAAAGCTCGGCGCCGCATTTCGCGCATGTACGGATCTTTTTACCGTCTTTTGAAACGTCGTGCGCGACTCTCGTCTGTTTCTTGCACTTCGGGCACACAATCTGCACCTTGCAGGCATAGATCGCGCCTTCAGCCTTTACGATACCGGACGGATCGCCGGCTTTCTTGGGTTTGACATGTTTGGTGACCATGTTGCGTTTCTCCACGATCACTTTGCCCTCTTCGGGACTCACGGCAATGACCTTGCCGGTCTTGCCTTTATCTTTACCGGAAATGATCATGACCTCATCGCCGGTTTTTACATGAACCTTGTTACGCATATGCAGTACCTCCTGTTAAAGTACTTCGGGAGCAAGCGAGAGGATACGCATGTAATCCTTTTCACGCAGCTCACGGGCAACCGGTCCAAATATACGGGTGCCTCTGGGGGTCTTGTCTTCTTTGATGATAACGGCAGCGTTTTCATCAAAACGGATATAAGTGCCGTCATCGCGGCGCAGGCCTTTGACTGAACGTACCACGACAGCTTTGACCACATCGCCTTTTTTCACTGTACCGCCGGGCGCAGCCTTCTTAACAGAAGCAACCACGACATCGCCGATATTCGCATACCTCCGGCCGGAACCGCCCAACACACGAATGCACATAATTTCTTTTGCGCCTGTGTTGTCCGCCACCTTGAGGTAACTCTGTTGTTGAATCACAGTGGTTTCCTCCTTTATTTCGCTTTCTCTAAGATTTCCACCAAACGCCATCTTTTGTCTTTGGAGATCGGTCTTGTTTCCATAACCATCACGCGGTCGCCAATACCGGCGGCATTTTGTTCATCATGCGCTTTTAACTTAACCGTTTTCTTCACGATCTTTTTATAAAGCGGGTGCTTTACGTTGTCTTGGATCGCAACGACGATGGTTTTGTCCATTTTATCGCTGACGACTTTGCCAACTCTGGTTTTTCTTAAATTTCTGTCTGCCATTGTTTTTACCTCCCTTGATTACGCCTTGCTGTTTTCAAGACTTTTCGCAGTCAAAACAGTGTTGATCCGCGCAATATCTTTTTTCACAGCCTTGATACGCATAGGGTTTTCGAGTTGGTTGATGGCGTGCTGGAAGCGCAGGTTGAACAATTCTTTTTTCAGGTCAACCAGTTTTTCGTTAAGTTCTTTGACAGACAATTCTCTTAACTCACTTGCTTTCATTCCTGCTCACCATCCTGTTCTTTTTTGGTTACAAATTTGCATTTGATCGGCAGCTTGTGCATTGCAAGACGCATCGCTTCTCTGGCCAGCTCTTCGCTGACGCCGCCGATTTCAAACATCACGCGGCCGGGTTTGACGACCGCCACCCAGTATTCGGGCGAACCTTTACCGGAACCCATGCGGGTTTCAGCCGGTTTTTCGGTGATCGGTTTATCCGGGAAAATTTTAATCCACACCTGACCGCCACGTTTGATGTAACGCGTCATGGCAATACGGGCGGCTTCGATCTGATTGGATGTGATCCAAGCCGGCTCTAAGGCCTGGAGGCCGAACTCGCCGTATGTCACCTTGTTGCCGCGCGTCGCTTTACCGGTCAAACGGCCTCTTTGCTGACGGCGGTATTTTACACGTTTGGGCATTAACATTAGCGTCTGCCTCCTTCCCTACGGGTCACTTTCTTCGCACTCTTTAACACTTCACCGCTGTAAATCCAGATTTTGACGCCGATTTTACCATAGGTCGTGTTGGCCTCTGCAAAACCGTAATCAATATCGGCGCGGATTGTCTGCAGCGGAATAGTTCCCTCATGATAATGTTCCGACCGAGCGATTTCAGCACCGCCCAAACGGCCTGAAACCTGTGTTTTGATCCCCTTGGCGCCCAATTTCATGGTTCTGCCGATCGCCTGCTTTAAGGCACGACGGAAGGAGATACGTTTTTCCAACTGTGCTGCAACGCTTTCAGCGACCAGCTGCGCGTTCAGGTCAGGGTTTTTCACTTCAACGATATTGATCACAACAGGCTTTTTGAGCATTTCCTGGCACTGTGTTTTCAACTTTTCAATTTCCACACCGTTGCGGCCGATAACCATGCCCGGCTTTGCGCAGTGGATGAAAATGCGCACGCGTTTTTCGTCGCGTTCGATTTCGATTTCCGGAACGCCGGCGTTGTAGAGCTTTTTCTTTAAGAATTTTCTTAAATTATAGTCTTCAACCAGCGTATCGCCGAAATCTTTATCCCCGGTCAGCCAGCGGCTGCTCCAGTTTTTAATCACACCGACTCGAAGTCCATGCGGATTGACTTTCTGGCCCATTTGCTAATACCTCCTTATCCTTATTCTTTTTCCCTGAGCACCAGGGTGATGTGGGATGTTCTTTTATAAATATGGTAGGCACGTCCGTGCGCTCTGGGACGGATCCGTTTTAAGATCGGACCTGCGCCCACATTGCATTCTGCCACATACAGATTGCCGGTTTCCATATTGTAATTGTTTTCTGCACTTGCCATGGCCGATTTCAAAAGTTTTTCCAAAACCTCGCTGGCGGCCTTGGGTGTATAATGCAGGATCGCCATCGCTTTATCCGCAGGCTGATTCTGGATCAAATCTAAAACGATCTGAACTTTTCGCGGGGAAATACGGACATATTTAGCCTCTGCCTTTGCCATCGGCCCGGCTTCCGCCTTGGCCTTTGCCCGCGCCTCTGTCCTTGCTCTTGACCTTAATGACATACGATATACCTCTCCTTTCGGCCGTTATTTACCAGAATTGGATGTTTTAGAACCCGCATGGCCTTTAAAGGTTCTGGTCGGTGCAAATTCACCGAGTTTATGTCCTACCATGTCTTCGGTGATGTAAACCGGGACATGCTTGCGTCCGTCATGGACAGCAAAGGTGTGACCGACAAAGTCCGGGAAGATCGTGGACGAACGGCTCCAGGTTTTCAAAATCCGTTTTTCACCGGACGCATTCATTTCCTGCACTCTTTTTAAAAGCACGGGCTGGACATAAGGTCCCTTTTTTAAACTTCTAGACATTACAAAAACGCTCCTTTCGTCCGATTACTTCGCGTTGCGGCGCTTCACGATATATTTATCCGAAGCTTTATGCTTGCTGCGCGTCTTATAACCCAGCGCCGGTTTGCCCCACGGGGTTACCGGACCCGGACGGCCGATCGGTGATTTACCTTCACCACCGCCGTGCGGGTGATCGCACGGGTTCATGACCGAACCGCGGACGGTCGGACGCCAGCCCATGTGGCGCTTCCGGCCCGCTTTACCGATGTTGACGTTTTCATGTTCGATGTTGCCGACCTGGCCGATCGTCGCCATGCAGCCGACCGGAACGTTTCTCAGTTCTCCGGAGGGCAGACGCAGTAGCGCCAGACCGTTTTCTTTCGCCATCAGCTGTGCTTGGTTGCCGGCGGAACGCGCCAGCTGGCCGCCTTTTCCGGGATACAGTTCCACATTGTGGACAAAGATACCGACCGGAATGTTTTCAAGCGGCAGTGCGTTGCCAGGCAGAATGTCGGCGTTGGGGCCGTTCATGATCTTGTGACCCGGTTTGATGCCGACCGGCGCTAAAATATAGCTTTTCACACCGTCTTCATACTGGATCAGCGCAATGTGCGCGGAACGGTTCGGATCGTATTCAACCGAAACAACCGTTGCCGGAACGTCGAATTTATTGCGTTTGAAATCGATGATTCTGTATTTTCTGCGATTGGCACCGCCACGGTGACGAACGGTGATTCTACCGTAGCTGTTTCTGCCGGAAGTGCTTTTCAAAGGCGCTAAAAGACTGCGCTCGGGAGCAACCTTTGAAAGAGCTGAATAATCAATAACCGTCATCCCGCGTCGACCGGGCGTTGTCGGTTTATAATGTTTGACTGGCATTTGATTCACTCTCCTAACATTTAGCTTTGCGGGGCATGCCTGTCCCCATACGTTGCCGCCGTTCTAATAAGAACGTAAGGTTGTCGCTCCTTAGAGCATACCGTCAAAGAAATCGATGGTCTTTGAAGACTCCGTCAGTGTGACGATCGCCTTTTTCCAGGACTCGGTATAACCGGTGTATTTCCCGTAGCGGCGTTGCTGTCCTCTGACATTAATGGTGTTCACCGCTTTGACTTCCACGCCCGGGAACACTTCCATGATCGCTTTTTTGATCTGGATTTTATTCGCATCCTTTGCGACTTTAAAGGTATATTTCTTTTCACGTGCAGCGGTCATGCTTTTTTCTGTGATGACCGGCGCAATGATGATATCCTGTGCAAACGCCATTACGCATACACCTCCTCGAGTTTTGCGACCGCCGCTTTTGTCAAAATCAGCGTGTCTGCATTGATGATGTCATAGGCGTTGATTGTGTTGGTCTGCGCGGTTTTGGTTCCGGGAATGTTCGCGGCGCTCTTCACCGCAAAGCTGTTGTTTTCATCCAGAACGATCAACGCTTTTTTGCCGGCGCCAACGGCTTTGAGCATGCCTGCCACGACTTTGGTCTTGTATTCGCTGACGTCCATGGAATCCAGAACGATCAACGCGCTTTGCAGGACCTTATCGGACAAAGCGGATTTGATGGCAAGCTGACGCATCTTTTTATTTAAGGAAAGGCGATAATCCCTCGGCTTCGGAGCGAAGACGATACCGCCGTGTGTCCACTGCGGTGCACGGGTGGAGCCTTGTCTTGCATGGCCTGTGCCTTTCTGACGCCACGGTTTTTTGCCGCCGCCGGAAACTTCCGCACGGGTCAGCGCCGACTGGGTGCCCTGCCGCTGATTGGCCAGGTAATTCACCACTGCCGCATGCATAACCGCCGCATTGGGTTCGATGCCGAAAACAGCATCGCTTAATGTGAGATCCGAAACCTTGATTCCGGCCATATCTACAACTGCTACGTTTGGCATATCTCTCTACTCCTTTCTTATGCTTTGACCGAGTCGGAGATCATAACGATTCCGCCTTTGGGTCCGGGGATTGCGCCCTTAACAGCAATGATATTGTTTTCGCTGTCGATTTTCACAACAGCCAGATTCTGAACAGTCACCCGCTCATTTCCCAGATGACCGGCAAGCTTTTTGCCTTTGAACACGCGGGACGGAGAGGAGCACGCACCCAGAGAACCTGCATGTCTGTGGACAGGACCTGTACCGTGTGATTCTTTCAGACGTCCGAAATTCCAGCGCTTGATAACGCCCGCAGTGCCTTTACCTTTGCTTGTGCCGACAACGTCGACTTTGTCGCCCTGTGCGAACACGTCCGCTTTGATGATATCGCCCACGTTATACGTGCTGATATCGGCAAGACGGAACTCACGCAGCACCTTTTTCGGCGCGACGTCGCCTTTGGCAAAATGGCCTTTCATCGGTTTGTTCACCTTATTGGCCTTCAGATCGCCAAAACCGATCTGGATGGCTTCATAGCCATCATTTTCGATTGTTTTTTTCTGAGAAACCACACACGGTCCCGCTTCGACGACGGTAACCGGAACAACGTTTCCCTTTTCGTCAAAAAGCTGGGTCATGCCAAGCTTTTTGCCAATGATTGCTTTTACCATTTATTCTTCCTCCTTTGGTTATTGGTTGGTTTGCACCAACATGACCTTGTAGCGTCGTTTTAAAAACCCTTTATTAAAGGTTGATTTCGATTTCGACGCCGGCAGGCAGTTCAAGGCCCTGGAGAGCCTCAACCGTTTTGTTGGACGGACGCAGGATGTCGATCAGTCTTTTGTGGATCCTGGTTTCAAACTGTTCGCGGGAATCCTTATATTTATGGACCGCGCGCAGGATCGTGACAACCTCGCGTTCTGTCGGAAGCGGGATCGGGCCGGACACACGGGCGCCGGTGCGCTTCGCAGTTTCGACGATCTTTTCCGCTGCTTTGTCAACCAGCGTGTGATCGTAGCTCTTGATTCTGATTCTGATTTTTTCTTTTGCCATTTTGTTTCGCCTCCATAAAATTTAGGCGGACACTGCATTTTGCGCCGCACCCTTAGCCGGGTGTTTCATGCTGTTACAACATAAAACCGGATTGCCGCACCAAAACGTGCAAATCCGGGATGACGCAACACCGTTTTCATCCTATTCACAGGGCCCGTTTGCCCTGTAATGAACATGAAACGGCAATACTGTTTCAAATTGCAGTTTGTTTCGCCCGGTTTCAAATCGGACATACTCCGCAGAAATTCCCCGTTTCTAACGAACGGCCACCTCCTGCATCAACGCATGCACGCACGCTGTTCACACAACGTGCTTTAGTACTATACCACACTTTATCCGCAAATGCAAGCATTTTTTTGCAATTTTTTAAATTCTTGCAAAAAATCTTCAAACCGCACAGATACGGCGTTTTCAATCTGCAAAAAGAAGCACCGCACCGCCATTTTAACCCGGCATCGTTCCACCGATGATCTCCGGGCCGAAAATCAAAATCGGGCATATACTGTTGGTGACGGCTATAACGAAAGGAGCAAAAAAATGAATGCATGTGAACTGACCGCAGCCATAACAGCGGCCGCTAATCTGCTTGCAAACGAATTGACGGATGATGAGCTTGCGGTGACCGCCGCTATTTTCGCCCAGCTGGGCGATACATTGGCGACGATCGCCACGCAAAGAAGTTTGTGTAACAACAAAATCATTGACAAAAACTAACACGCCTATACCAACGCCGGACAACATTCCGCCGGTTTTCTAGCGCTCGTCATTTTGCCCTTCTCTTTTTCAGTTTTCGCTGCAGCTTGATATACAATCCGCGCAGCCATTCAATAACAATGGTCAAATACCGGTGCACCGGTTCCGTTGCAATGGAAAACACCACAAACAGCAGCACACATTTTGTGGACATGCTGGAGATGGCGAACAGTTCCGGCAGAAACGTCCCGCAAAGCAGGATCCCGATAATACAGCCGACCCACACCACGATACGCAGCGAATCAAACGGCCGGCAAATGCGAAACAGGATCATAAACCCGACGATCGCCAGCAAAATGGTGGAAGCGGTGGAAATATCGTCCGAACCCACGCCGAACACCTGTCCGAACACCGACAACGCGCTGACCGCAAGCATGCCGGTCAGACCCGCCGGCAGCGCTTTTACCACCACGTTGGTGAGAAAATGACCTTTGATGATTTCTTTATTCGGCTGCAAGGCCAGGAAAAAGGCGGGGATGCCGATGGTGAACATACTCACAAGCGAAACCTGTGAGGGCGCCAGCGGATACTGGATCATTGAGATCATCGAAAAGATCGCCAGTAAAAACGAATAAATATTTTTAACTAAAAACAAACTTGCGGAACGCTGGATGTTGTTGACCACTCGGCGCCCCTCTAAAACGACGGAGGGCATACGGGAAAAATCCGAGTCCAGCAGCACGACCTGCGCCGCCTGCACCGCGGCGTCGCTGCCGGAGGCCATCGCGACGCTGCAATCGGCGTCTTTGAGGGCTAAGACATCGTTGACCCCATCACCGGTCATGGCGACAGTCTTGCCCTGTTTTTTCAGCGCCTGCAACAGTTCACGCTTCTGATTAGGGGTCACGCGGCCGAACACCGTGTAGTCCCGCGCGGCAAGATAAATATCCTTCGGGGTTTTCAATTGTGTGGCGTCGATATATGCGTCGGCATTTGCAATGCCCGCTTTTCGTGCAACTTCCGCCACCGTCATCGGGTTGTCGCCGGAAATAACCTTGATGTCAACACCCTGTTCTTTAAAATACCGGAAAGTCGCGGGTGCAGCTGCCCGCACGGGATTCGCCAGCAAAATAAATGCCAGCGGTTCCACCCAACCGGTCAGCGGTTCTCCATTTAAAACCCCACTGTAAACGCCGAAGACCAACACGCGGTAGCCTTTGTTGGCAAAGCCCTCGATGGTGTTCCGGTAATGCTCATATTCCGCCCGCAGCACAAACTCGGGCGCGCCGAGCACCAGCGCTTCGTTTTCAAAGGTAACGCCGCTGTATTTGGTTTTGGAGGTAAAGGGAGTGATCCGCACCGGCGACGCGCCGGTTCCTTCCTTAAAATAGCTTTTCATTGCTTTCATGGTGCTGTTGTCGCCGGTCATGGCTTTTACAAAATCCCCCACCCGCCGGGACAATGCGGCGACGACCGCTTCGCGGTTCTCCTCGTCGGTTTTCTCCACCGGCACCAGTTCCTGCACGCTCATGGTGTTTTCGGTGATGGTCCCGGTTTTGTCCACGCACAGAACGTTGACACGCGCCAGCGTTTCAATGCTGCGCATATCATGCAGCAGCACCCGTTTGCGTGCCAGCCGGATGGCGCTGACTGCCAGTGCCACGCTGGCAAGCAGGTACAGACCTTCCGGAATCATGCCGATCACCGCCGCGACCATGGAGGTAATGCTGCTGCGCCAGCTTTCCCCGTTGAAATACAAGCTCTGCACCATTAAAATGATTCCGATCGGGATCAGCGCAATACCGGCGAATTTGACCAATTTATCCAGAGATCGGATCATTTCGGATTTTTCGCCTTTTTGCATTGCTTTGGCTTCCAGCGTCAATTTGGAAATATAGGAGTCGGCGCCGACAGCCTCTAATCTTGCATGGCACTGCCCCGCCACGATAAAGCTGCCCGACATCAGTCGGTCGCCCGGTTTTTTTGTGATTTCCTCCGATTCGCCGGTCAACAGCGATTCGTTGACCATCACTTCGCCCGCAACGACGACCGCATCCGCACAGATTTGATTACCGGACGCAAAAATAACGATATCATCGATCACCAAGCTTTCGGATTTGACGTTCCATTCTTTTCCATCCCGCACCACACGGGCGGTCGGCGCGTTGAGCATGCTCATTTTCTCCAACACGCGTTTGGAACGGATTTCCTGAATGATACCAATACAGGTGTTGGCGATAATGACCGGCAAAAAGGTCAGGTCACGAAAAGAGCCGGCTGTGATCAGCAGCACCGCCAACACCGCAAAAATCAGATTAAAATAGGTGAACACATTTTCCTTGATGATTTCCTTGGTTGTCTGCATCGGCGGCTCAACAGACTCGTTTTCCCACCCGTTTATTTTTCGTTCCCGCACCTGCTCGGCGGTAAGTCCCAACTGATAATCCGGATGACAGCGCATGATCGGTATCCGCTTAACTTCTGGCTCTGCTGTTTTTTTGCGTGTCATGAAAATAACCGCCTCCTTGTTTTACCATTTTGACATTCCTTTTATTTTTGCATCGGTTCGCTTTTTTAAAAGCGACGAACTTTTCTCTTTTACTTTCTGTAATCCGATCGGATAAACGGTTCGTTTTTCTCTTCCGATAAAAGAATTTTATATTTTTGCGGACGGCGATAGGCATTGCCGTGCGCTTCCCGCTTTCTGTATGCCCGGATGGCTTCCATTGGAAAATCCGCCATGTAGATGCCTTCTCTTTCGCCCGCCTCAATTATCAGCATATCTCTGGAGCTGTCGTCCTCCGGCGCATAGGCGATGCCGTCGAACGCGGTGGAATGCCCGTTGCAGTCCGGCTGTCCTTTCGGATAATTGACAGTCGCAATGCCGACCATGTTTTCAAAAGCTCTTGCACGCAGCTGGGAAATCCGGTTCAGCTCCATCGGACAGGCGTTTGGAACCAGAATGATTTCCGCGCCTTTTAGCATGAGGATTCGCGCGCTTTCGGGGAATTCCCTGTCATAACAGATCATCGCGCCGACCGAGACTGTGCCATGTCCGGTATCCAGATCGGTAACAACAAAATCATCGCCGGGGGTCAACCGGCATTCCTCACCGAAATCGCAGGTATGCACCTTGGCATAAAGCAGCTTTTGTGTCCCGCACCGGTCAAACAGGCAAAGGCTGTTGCGTGGCAGCGGTTCATAGGCTTCCAAAAAGGTGATGCCGATCGCCATTTGCAGTTCTTTCGCAAGCTGACGAAACGCTTGTATAAAATCGCTTTCCAACGTGATCGCATTGGATTTCAGCACATCGATATCTTCCGGGATCCAATAGCCGACATTCCACATTTCCGGAAATAGTGCGATATCCGCGCCCATTTGTTTGGCGGCTTTGCAGGCTTTTTTCCCTTTTTCAAGGTTTTCATCCTGCGTTTTGCCGGGCAGCAGCTGCAGCAAAGCAACCTTTAAGCTTTCCATAGGATTTGAATCTCCTTATTTCTCATTCTTTGTTTCTTATCAGCAACGCCACGCACTCCACATGCGCAGTACGGGGGAACAGATCGACCGGCTGGATTTTGACTGTCTGATAGCCTTGATCGGCAAACCGTTTTAAATCCCTTGCCAGCGTTGCCGGGTCGCAGGAAACATAAACCACGCGTTCCGGCGCGAAATCTGCCGCTATTGTCTCAATCAAAGATTCCGCAGCGCCCTTTCGCGGCGGGTCGAGCACCACAACGTTCGGGCGCACACCCTCTTTGGCGAGTGTTTTTGCAGCGTCTGCGGCGTTCGCACAGAGAAACCGCGCGTTTTGAATGTGATTTTCCCGTGCGTTAAACTTTGCGTCTTCAACCGCCTGCGGGACGATTTCCACACCGATGATTTCTTTGGCGTTTTGCGCCATCGACAAACCGATCGCGCCCGCCCCGCAATACAGATCCAGCACCGTTTTACCGGCGGGATTTGCAAAATCCGCCGCCGTCTTATATAACAGCTCCGCCATGTCCCGGTTGACCTGATAAAAGGACAAAGGCGAAATCTTGATGCGCAGTTTGCAGATCACATCGGTGATAAAACCGGGACCGGATAAAACACGGCAGGTATCCCCTAAAATCACGTTGGTTTTTTTGCAGTTGCAGTTTAAAACCACCGTTTGCACAGCGGGAAAACTTTTTGTTATGTATGCCGCGAATGCTGTTTCATCGGGAATCGATGTACCGTTGATCACCAGACAAACCATGATCTGACCGGTCGCATCCGCTTTGCGCAGGTAAATGTGCCGGACAAGCCCCTTTCCCGTTGCTTCATCATAGGCCGTGCAGCCTTTTTTACTTAAAAACGAAAGGCAGGCTTTTAAAATTTTCCCGAATTCCGGCGGCTGCAGCAAACAGGCTTCCTGCTTCACGATGCGGTGGGAATGCAGCCCATAAAACCCGGCGAATAAATGACCGGATTGATCGCAGCCCACAGGATACTGCGCTTTGTTCCGGTAACCGTCGGCCGCGTTTGCTTTGATGACCGGCAAAACCGGCGCTGTGATCGCCCCGATGCGCTGCATTGCATCCACCACGCGCTGCTGCTTGATCCTGCTTTCCGCGTCATAGGTGATATGCCGGTAGCAGCAGCCGCCACATTGGGCTGACACCGCACAGTCTGGCGTTATGCGGTCGGGACTCGGTGTGAGAATCTGCAGTGGCTTGCCAAAACAATAGTTTTTTAAAACCTTCACGATCAGGACCTGCATGCTGTCGCCGGGTGCTGCGCCCGGCACAAACACCGCCATATTCTCATACCGGCCGACGCCGAACCCTTCGTTGGTCATGCCGGTGATTTCCAATTGCACAATCTGGTTTTTCTTCATGATAGCCTCTTTTTATGATAAAAGAAAGGCCGCCCCTGGCGGACAGCCTTTGCTGCGGTGTCTACCGCATTGGCAGAGTAAGTCTGTAAGCCGAGTTCTGTCGTGTGCGATCATCTATCTGGGACGGGTGTTGCCACACGCCTCTAGCCATTTTTCAGGGTAACGCCGAGCAGACGTATGCCCCTTGTCAATGTTGCACCGGATAGGGTTTACATGGCCGCACTGTCTCCAATGCGCCGGTGAGCTCTTACCTCGCCTTTCCACCCTTACCGCGAAAACCGCGGCGGTATCTCTCTGTTGCACTTTCCCTAGGGTCACCCCCGGCGGCCGTTAGCCGTTATCCTGCTCTGCGGTGCTCGGACTTTCCTCACGGTAACATCATACCGCGCGACCGCACAACTTACTCCTATTCTATTGTATAAGAACAAACCATAAAAGTCAACCTAAAAATCCCTGTCAAAACGACAAACGCCCGAAACCAACAGGGATTTCGAGCGTTGCGTTTATAATGACTCCCAACCATAGGCGGCTTTCCAGGCATCTGCAATCAGCCGGTGACCCGCGAGCTGTGGATGCACGCCGTCGGCCGTCCAATGCTGCATCGGGATCTGATTTGCCGCTTTGTCAAATTCCTTTTGCAGATCCACAAAGTCCGCATGATAAGCGGCAGCCAGCTTCCGGGTGATTTCCCGGCGAATGCCGACTTCTTTGGAAAAACAGTCCCAGTTTTCATTTGTCGCGTCGCCGTGGCAGACATAAGCGCCCATTAAAATCAATCGTGTGTTTGGCAGCGCTGCTTTGGTTTCCCGCAGCAGAATATTGTAAAGTTCCTCAAACAACGCAGGCGAAACACCGTTTTGCGAGCCCAGTTCATGCCAGACGTCGTTGACCCCGATCAGAATGGTCAACACATCCGGCTTGAGATTCAAACAGTCCTTTTTCCAGCGCGCCAATAGATCCGGAATTCGGTTGCCGCTGATAGCGGTGTTCAAAACTTCATGTTCCGGATGCCGGTAGGTTAAATCCGCCGCAAGCAGCAGCGGATAGCCCGCTCCTAAACTTTGCGGATTGTCGCGGTCTGTTCTGCCCGCGTCGGTAATCGAATCGCCCTGAAATAAAAATTTCATATTTTCTCCCTCCGTTTTCATTGAAACACGTTTTCACGCTGTGCGAATTTCCTTTTTTATTTTATAAGACTGCCTTTTAAAAGTCAATAAAAATCCGGCGTGCCGAGAATTTCGGCACACCGGAAACTTAATCTTTCATTAATAACACCATAACTGCCTTTTGTGCATGCAGCCGGTTTTCCGCTTCCTCGAAAATCTCGTTTGCATGCGCTTCGAACACATCTTCTGTGATTTCCTCGCCGCGGTGCGCCGGCAGGCAGTGCTGCACCATGCAGTCGGGTTTGGCAAGTTTTAAAAGTTCTTCGTTTACCTGATACCCTTTAAATGCCGCTTCCCGTTTTGCTTTTTCACCTTCCTGTCCCATCGACGCCCAAACGTCGGTGATCATAACATCGGCATCGACAGCCGCCTTTTTCGGATCGTCAAACAGTTCAAACCCGCCGTGTTCTTTTGCAAACTGCAACACCGTCTGGTCCGGATGGTAACCGTCCGGGCAGGCGACCGAAACGGTCATACCGGCTTTTAATCCCCCGACGATTAGGGAATTCATCATGTTGTTGCCGTCGCCGATAAAACACATTTTCAATCCTTCCAGTTTTCCTTTGAATTCCCGGATGGTCATCAAATCAGCTAATATCTGGCAGGGATGGCAAAAATCCGTTAATCCGTTGATAACCGGAATGCTGCCGAATTCGGCTAGATCCTCCACTTCCTTTTGTTCAAAGGTGCGGATCATGATGCCGTCAAGATACCGGGACAAAACCCGCGCGGTATCCTGCACCGGTTCGCCTCTGCCGATCTGCAGGTCATTGCTTGACAAAAACAGCGCCTGACCGCCCAGCTGGTACATACCGGTTTCAAACGAAACTCTTGTTCTGGTTGAAGCTTTTTGAAAAATCATCCCCAATGATTTGCCTTCCAAAAGGTGATGTTTGATGCCGTGTTTCAATTCATATTTCAGCTGATCGGCAAGATTCAAAATCTCAATAATTTCATCACTTGACAAATCCAACATCTTGAGCAAATGTTTCATAACGTTTCCATCCTTTATTCAAAATTCTCAATAACCGATTGCAAGATCGCAAGACCTTTGTTGATCTCGTCGTCGGTGATATTCAGCGGCGGCAGCAGCCGCACACGCGTTTTCGCGGTTAAGACGATCAGTCCGTTTGCAACACACCGTTTTGCCACCTCGGCGCCGGCAATTCCCGCATCCAGTTCAATACCGAGCATCAGCCCCAATCCGCTGACGGATTTGACATGCCGGAAGCTTTCGATTTTCTTTTTTAACAAATCGCCTTTTTGCCGCACTTGCTGCAAAAACGCCGGGTCGTTGACCTGCGATAAAATATACAGCGCGCCCGCGCAGCTGACCGGATTGCCGCCAAAAGTGGACCCGTGCGTGCCGGAGGTCATCACGCCTTCGAGCTTCTCCGCACAAAGGCATGCGCCGATCGGCAGACCGCCGCCAAGACCTTTGGCTAATGTGACGATATCCGGCTTGATACCATATTGCTCATAGCAAAAAAATGTTCCTGTTCTGCCAACACCGGACTGCACTTCATCAATGATGACCAGAATGTCCTTTTCTTTTGCAATCGCACATACCTGCTTGACAAACGCAGGTTCCAGCGGCACGACGCCTCCCTCTCCCTGAATCAGTTCCATCACGACAGCGCAGGTGCGGTCGTTCACCGCATTTTGGAACGCTTCCAAGGTTGTGTCGCAATAGGAAAATCCGCCGGCATAGGGGCCAAAGCAGTCCGGATGCAGCGCATCCTGTCCTGTTGCGGTCAAAGTCGTCATGGTTCGGCCATGAAAAGAATTTTTGAGCGTTAAAATCTCGTTTCTGCCGCTTCCATAGGTATCAAAACTGTATTTGCGCGCAAGTTTCAGTGCGCACTCGTTCGCTTCCGCGCCGGAGTTCGCCATAAACACGGCGCCCATTCCCGACAGGCGCACAAGCGTGTCGGTCAGCTGCACCGTTGTCGGATTGTAATACAAATTGCTCACATGCTGCAAGGTCGCCGCTTGTTTTGCCACCGCCTGCGCCCAGCCGGGATTTGCATATCCCAGTGCATTCACGCCGATCCCCGCGCCAAAATCGATATAAGTTTTGCCCTTCTCGTCCGTCGCCGTGGCGCCGCTGCCCGAGCAAAGCGCGACATCATATCTTGCATAGGTCGGCATGGCGGATGCGGTATCCATCTGTTTGATTTCTTCAAATGTCATGTTTATCATCCTTTATTTAAACATCGTGCCGACGCCCTTGTCCGACAACAATTCAATGAGAATCGAATGTTCGATCCGCCCGTCGATAATAATCGCACGGTGCACGCCGCGCCGCACCGCTTCCACGCAGCAATCCACCTTCGGGATCATGCCGCCGGAAATCACCCCTTCTTTTTTCAATAGCGGCACTTCGCTGACATTGACCGCTTCGATCAGGGTGTTCTCATCGTCTTTATCCCGCAAAAGACCGCGAATATCGGTCATGAGAATCAACCGTTCGGCGGAAAGTTCCGCCGCGATCTGCGCCGCCGCGGTATCGGCGTTGATGTTATAGGCCCCGTCTTCCCCGCCGGCAACGGTGGAAATGACCGGGATATAGCCGTTATTCAATAAAACATTGATCGGCTCAACGTTCACTTTCAAGATATCGCCGACCCGGCCTAAATCCGGCACCATATGCCGCGCAGCGGTGATCATGCCGCCGTCCAGCCCGCATAGGCCGATCGCTTTGCCTCCGTTTTTATGCAATAGGGAAACCAGATCCTTGTTCACCTTTCCTGCCAGCACCATCTGCACGATTTCCATCGTTTCTTCGTCGGTGTAGCGCAGTCCGTTGATAAAAACGCTTTCTTTGCCTGTTTTTTTAAGCATTGCGTTGATTTCCGGGCCGCCGCCGTGCACCAGAACGACCTTGACGCCGACCAGCGACAACAGCACCAGATCGGTCATGACCGCCTGCTTTAAAGTTTCATTGACCATGGCGTTTCCGCCGTATTTGATCACGACGGTTTTGTTATAATATTTCTGGATATAAGGCAGCGCCTGAATCAAAATATTGGATCTGTCCAGATTGGATATTTCCATGTTACGAGATTCTCCTTTTAAAATGCGATTGGAATATTTACGATCTGTAATCCCCGTTAATACGGACATAATCATAGGTCAGATCGCATCCCCATGCGGTAGCGGTGCCAGAACCGTCCGACAGGGAAATGTCAATTTTCACTTCCGGTTCCAGCAGGATTTTCTTTGCTTTGTCCTCATCAAAAAGAATTCCCGCGCCGTTTTTGCAAACGTCGATGCTCCCTTTCTCCGAACGAAAAGCCACGTTTGTTCCGGCAATATCTGCCTTTGCTCCGGAATACCCGATTGCGCAGAGCACACGTCCCCAATTGGCGTCTGCCCCGAACATTGCAGCTTTTAAAAGCGATGAATTAATCACAGATTTGGCAATGGTTTTGGCAGTTGCGGTATCGGCGGCGCCTTTGACATTGCATTCAATCAATTTTGTCGCGCCTTCCCCGTCTTTTGCGATCATGCGGGAAAGCTCGCGCATAACGGTAAACAAAGCGGATTGGAACACTTCATAATCGCCGATGTCATCCTTGATCTCCTTGTTTCCGGCAAGTCCGCTTGCCAGAATCGACACCATATCGTTGGTGGAAGTGTCCCCGTCGACAGAGACCATATTAAAGGTATCGTTCACCACCGCTTTGAGCGCTTTTTGGAGCATCCGCGGTGAAATGCAAACATCGGTCGTTAAAAAGCACAGCATGGTCGCCATGTTGGGCATGATCATGCCGCTGCCTTTCGCCATGCCGCCGATCACACATTCCTTACCTGCAAGATCAAATTTGACGGCGACCTGTTTCTCAACGGTATCGGTCGTCATGATCGCCTGTGCGGCGGCGGTGCCGCCGTCTTCCGACAGACCGGATACCAGCGCATTCATCCCGTTTTGAATCGGTGTTAAATCGATAGAAGGACCGATCACACCGGTGGAAGCGACGATAATGTCGGTCGGATCGATATGCAGCGCATCGGCCGCAATGTTACACATGGCGGTCGCTTTTTCAATGCCATCGGCCGCGCAGGTGTTGGCGATCCCGCTGTTACAGATCATTGCACGTGCTCTGCCGTTTTGCAAATTCTCTTTTGTCACAACGATCGGCGCGCCTTTTACAAGGTTCTGGGTATAGACGGCCGCTGCCGCGCACATGGTGTCGCAGACATACATGGCAAGGTCTTTCTTTTCTTTATTTTTGCGGATTCCGCAATGGATCCCGTTGGCTTTAAAGCCTTTGGCGGCGGTCACGCCGCCGGGAATATGTTCCAGCATAAACGATTCTCGTTCCTTTCAAAATCAATCAACTGCCGGTATTTTAAAATGCCGGCGGCACCAGCTGCAGGCCGGTGGTTTCCGGCAGGCCGAACAACAGATTCATGTTCTGGATCGCCTGACCGGCGGCGCCTTTGACCATATTGTCGATCGCCGAAACCACGATCAGAGTATTTGTTCGCGCATCGAGATGCAGTGAAATATCACACAAATTGGTCATGCGCACATTTTTCAAATTCGCCGTGTCACCCATTTTTAAAACGCGGACAAACGGCTCGTTTTGATATTTTTCGCAATAGATTTCATGGATTTCCTGCAATAAGACTTTTTTTGCAAGCCGGGTATACATCGTTGAGATAATGCCGCGGTTGACCGGCAAAAGATGCGGCACAAAGGTGATCTTCACCGGCTTGCCCGCAGCGCAAGACAGCGACTGCTCGATTTCCGGTGTGTGCCGGTGGCAGGCAACCTTATAAGGCGAAAAGCCCTCATTCAAATCACAAAAATGGGTGGTTTGCGATAAGCCGCGGCCTGCACCGGTCGCGCCGGATTTGGAGTCGATCACAATGGGATCCACTTCTACAATGCCGCTTTCCAGCGCTGGAAACAAGCCGAGCGCCGCGGAAGTCGGATAGCAGCCGGGATTGGCAATGATGCTTTTCCCCTCCACTTTGCCGCGAAACAGTTCCGGAATGCAATAAACCGCATCCTGGTGGATTCCCGGGCAGTCATAATTTTTGCCATACCATTCTTTATAGTCCGCCTCGGATTCCAGGCGGAAATCCGCGCCCAGATCAATGAATTTTTTTCCCTTTTCCAGACATTCCTCTGCTAGCGGTTCCGAAAGTCCGTGCGGCAATGCGGCGAATATCACATCGCTTTTATCCACACATGCCGATTGATTCTCGCAAACGATATCGCAAAAGCCGGTGTAGGCAGGGTACACCTCCGATAACGGCATATTTTCAAAGCTTTTGGAGCTTAATGCTGCAATCTGCGCCTGCGGATGCTGCAACAGCAGCCGCACAAGCTCAGCGCCGGCATAGCCCGTCGCGCCGACAATTCCCACTTTAACCGTCATATTCTTCTGCTTCCTTTCTCAGCGTTTTTCGCATGGCTTCAATTTCATGGCTTACGCAGTCCGGCGCCGGTCCGCCTTTGACCAGCCGCTTTTGCACGCAGGTTTCCAGTGCGATCGCATCATAGACATCCGGTGCAAAATCCGCACAGATCTTCTGGTACTCTTCAATCGGCAGCGTTTCCAATGTCAGATTCTTTTCAATGCAAAGGGCGACAAGCTGGCCGACCGCTTTATAAGCGTCGCGAAACGGCAATCCTTTATAGACAAGATAGTCCGCGCAGTCGGTTGCGTTGATGAATCCTTTCGCGGCGGCAGTGCGCATGTTATCCTTTAAAACGGTCATGGTGTCGAGCATGGCGGCGAAGGTATCCACACAGATCAAAACGGTATCCACCGCGTCGAACACCGCTTCCTTATCCTCCTGCATGTCTTTGTTATAGGCCAGCGGGATGCCTTTCATCACGGTGAGCATGCCCATCAGATCGCCGAAAACACGGCCGGATTTGCCGCGGACCAATTCCGCGATATCCGGATTCTTTTTCTGCGGCATAATGCTCGACCCTGTTGCAAATGCATCGGATAATTCGATAAATTTGAATTCCCAAGAACACCACAAAATGATCTCTTCGGAAAAACGGGACAAATGCACCATGAGGATCGACAGTGCCGACAACAGTTCCAAACAAAAATCACGGTCGGAAACCCCGTCCAGGCTGTTGTTGGTCACACCGTTTAAATGCAGATTTTCCGCTACCTTTTCCCGATCCAGCGGATAAGTCGTTCCCGCCAGCGCACCGGAACCCAAAGGAGATATCGCCATGCGCTTTTTGCAATCGGACAATCTTTCAAGGTCCCGATGCAGCATTTCGGCATACGCCATCAAATGATGGCCGAATGTGATCGGCTGCGCCCGCTGCAGATGGGTATAGCCCGGCATGATGGTGTCGGCATGCTGCTGCGCCTGTCTTAAGATCACATCCAGCAGTTTGCAGACGGCATTGTGCAGTTCATCGGTTTTTCCGATCAAATATAAACGCAGATCCAGCGCGACTTGGTCGTTACGGCTGCGCGCAGTGTGCAGCCGTTTGCCGCTGTCCCCGATCCGTTTTGTCAGCTCCCCTTCGATAAAGGTGTGGATATCCTCGGCGGTTTTATCGATTTGCAGCGCGCCGCTTTGCAGATCGTCCAGAATGGACTGCAGTCCGTCGATAATTTTTCTGCTCTCGTCCGGCGAAATGATATTCTGCGCGCCAAGCATTGCGGCATGTGCCATGGAACCTTTGATATCTTCATGCACCATCCGGCAATCGAAAGAAATCGAAGAATTGAAATCATTCGTTTTTTGATCGATCTCGGACTGAAAACGTCCCGCCCACAATTTCATCTGTGTCATCATCCTTTATATTGCGTTAGGGCCGGTGCAATGCCGGCCCTGTTTATCATCGTTTTTATTGCTTTTTCCGTTTTGCGTCCAGCTGCGCCTTGACCTTGATCGGCAGGCCAAACAGGTTGATAAAGCCCGCGGAATCCTTTTGATCATACACATCATCTTCATCGAATGTCGCAACTTCCGGATCATACAGCGAATACGGTGATGTCACGCCGGCATTGATCATGTTGCCTTTATACAACTTCAAAGTGACCTCTCCGGTGACCGTTTCCTGCGTTTTATCGACAAACGCGTCCAGCGCTTCTCTGAGCGGCGTGAACCACTGGCCAAAGTAAACCAGTTCCGCATATTTTTTGGAAACCAGCTCTTTATAATGCTGGGTTTCCCGATCCAGGCAAAGGGTTTCCAAAACGGCATGCGCTTTATACAAAATCGTGCCGCCGGGTGTTTCATAGACCCCTCTGGATTTCATGCCGACCAACCGATTTTCCACCAGATCCGCCAGTCCGATACCGTTTTCACCGCCGAGCTTATTCAATGTTTTCACGATATCGACAGCGTCCATCTTTTGATCGTCCACCGCAACCGGGATGCCCTTTTCAAATGTGATCTTCACATAGGTCGGACGATCCGGCGCCATTTCCGGCGAAACGCTCATTTCCAAAAAGCCCGGTTTATTATATTGCGGTTCGTTGGCCGGATCTTCCAGATCCAGACCTTCGTGGGATAAGTGCCAGAGGTTCTTATCCTTGGAATAATTGGTTTCCCTGCTGATCTTCAGCGGAATGTTATGTTTTTCCGCATATTCGATTTCTTCTTCACGACTCTTGATGTCCCAGATCCGCCAGGGGGCAATGATTTCCATGTCCGGTGCAAATGCTTTGATCGCAAGCTCAAACCGCACCTGATCGTTGCCTTTACCGGTGCAGCCGTGGCAGATCGCATCGGCGCCCTCGGCTTTTGCGATTTCCACGATCCGTTTGGCGATGATCGGCCGTGCAAAAGAGGTTCCCAAAAGATAATCCCCCTCATAAACAGCGCCTGCTTTTAAGGTCGGCCAGATATAATCCTCAACGAATTCTTTGTTCAGGTCTTCGATATACAATTTGGAAGCGCCGGTTTTTTTCGCTTTTTCTTCCAAGCCTTCCAGTTCGGTACCCTGTCCAACATTGCCGGACACCGCGATGACTTCGCAGTTATTATAGTTTTCTTTCAGCCATGGAATAATAATTGAGGTATCCAATCCCCCTGAATAAGCCAAAACAACCTTTTTGATTTCTTTTTTTGCCATTGTGATTCAATCCCTTTCGGTTTGTTTTCATTTGTTCCGGGTCTTAACGGCATGATACTTCTGTCCCGGAAAGCTTTACAAAGCAAGCCCGCCCGCAAAAAGCGCGGCGGTCGCTTCGCCATGTGTTTTATTATACACCCCAGAACCCATTTGTCAAGCACAAAATGCATTTTATGCATTTATTTTTGAATATTTTTAAATTTTATGCACCATTACAGCGGTTATTTGTGAATAATATGCATAAAAATATCCGGCGAATACTCGCCGGATATTTAGGAATCTATTTTTAAACGGTAAGTCCTTTTCCGATGACCATCGGGAAGGTTTTGCAGCCCATGAGGGTTCTGCCCTCTTTGATGGAAACGTTTTTATCCGCTACCACATAAGACAACTGTGCATTGGCATGGATAACGCCCGACTGCATGATAATGCAGTTTTCCAGTTTTGCCCCCTTTTCAACGGTGACGCCTCTGAAAATAATGGAATTGTGGACTTCACCCTCGATCACGCAGCCGTCGGCGATGACCGAATCGGCAACGCCGGAATCGAATCCGTATCTTGAAGGCATATCGTCGCGCAGTTTGGTATAGATCGGCGCATCCATTTTAAACAATTGATCCCGCACGCTTTTATGCAAAAGATCCATGTTCCCATCAAAATAGCTTTGCATCCCATCGATGATACGAACATAGCCGTCTATACCGAACCCATAATAATTATAGGATTTGACCTGCCGCTTCAAAACATCTTCGGTTAGATTTGTATAATTATGAACCGCCGCTTCCTTGATCATGGAAATCAGCAATTCCCGGCGGATCAAAAACAGATCGATATAACAATTATCTGTTCCGGCCTCTTCTTTGGATGCAATTTCCAGAATTTTATCGCCGTCCATTTTGAGGTATTTGCTGCCTTGCAGCCCTTTTTTATAAGCAATGGTAACGTCTGCGTTCAGCGCCAGATGCTGGTCGATCATTGCGTCAAAGTCGACATTCGCAATAATATTCGCATTGGTCAGCACGACATACTCTTCTCTCGATTTTTCGAGATACTGCATGCAGCCGGACAGCGCGTCGATTCGCCCGGTATATAATCCGGTGCCGCCGAAAACATAAGGTGATAGAATGCTCAGTCCCCCGTTTTTACGCGCCAGATCCCATGGACGTCCGTTGCCGACATGATCTGCCAACGACTGGTAGTTGCGTTTTGTGATCAGACCGACTTTGGAAATACCCGCATTGACCATGGAGGAAAGCGAAAAATCAACAAGGCGGTAACGGCAGCCGAACGGAACCGAGCCGATCGCCCGGACGGAAGTTAATTCCGGCAGCATTTCATCGCCGGAGTTGCAGAAAATCAATCCCAAAATATTTCTCGATTGCATAGTTTTCCTCCTTATCCGTTTCCAAGCATGGCTTTTGGCGGGACGATCTCGCCCTCACCGACAATATAATCCGGTCCGATGGTGACAATTCCCCAGCTTTCCAGATCTTCGCTTTCTTCGGGGCGTCCGCCGATCACTGCATTTTTCTTAACAATGGCATTTTCAGCGACGATGGCATACTGCACGACCGCACCGGCTTCGATTTTCGCGCCCGGCATAATCACACTGTCCCGCACGACTGCGCCTTTTTCAACGGTCGCGCCGGAAAACAACACGGCATCCAGCAATTTTCCGGCGACAAAGCATCCTTCGCTGATCAATGAATTCTGCACTGTCGCGTCTCTGGTGACAAAATGCGGCGGATAGGCCTGGGTGCGCGCATAGATTTTCCAAGTCGGATCATCCAGCTCCAACGGAATTTTCGGATTTAAAATATCCATATTGGCGTCCCAGAGGCTGTCGATGGTGCCGACATCCTTCCAATATCCTTCAAACGGATAAGCGAACAGCCGCTTTTGATCCTTTAACATTGCGGGAATGATGTTTTTTCCAAAATCATTATCAGATTCCGGATTTTGTTCATCCTCGATCAGATATTTTTTCAGCTGCAGCCAATTGAAAACATAAATACCCATCGAGGCCTTGTTGCTTTTGGGGTGCGGCGGTTTTTCCTCGAATTCATACACACTGTTGTCGTCGTTCGTGTTCATGATACCAAACCGCGGCGCTTCTTCAAACGGCACCTCCAGCACTGCGATGGTGCAGTCGGCATTGTGGTTGGCGTGGTATTCGATCATCTCGGCATAGTCCATTTTATAAATGTGATCGCCGGACAAAATCAGGACATATTCCGGATTATACCGTTCAATAAAGGAAATGTTCTGATAAATGGCGTTGGCTGTGCCCTTATACCAGTCGGTACCCTTGATCTGCTGATAAGGCGGCAGAATATGCACGCCGCCGTTCATTCTGTCCAGATCCCAGGGCTGCCCGGAACCTATGTAATCATTGAGAACCAGGGGTTGATACTGGGTCAAAACACCCACAGTATCAATCCCTGAATTGACACAGTTGGAAAGCGGAAAATCGATAATCCGGTATTTACCGCCGAAAGGGATGGCGGGTTTGGCGACATTTTTGGTCAGCACACCGAGTCTGCTGCCCTGTCCCCCGGCCAGCAGCATTGCAACACAATCAGTCTTCTTGGTCATTGTTTTTGCTCCTCTCGTTTGATTTTGCAGATGCAATGTTTTTTGCAGTTTTCGGCGCCTGCTGCTTTGCGCTTTTGGGTTTGGGCGGTGTATATTCCAAATACAAAGCACAAAGCGGCGGCAATGTCAGCGCGATACTTTGATCAAATCCGTGCATACCGTTCTTTTTCGTGCGGTAACTTCGTTTAGAAGAAACGCCGCTGCCGCCGAATTTCACATCGTCGGTATTCAAAAGCACTTTGTAACTTCCCGCGCGCGGCACGCCGATTTTATAGTCCTCGCGCAAAACGGGAACAAAATTGCACACGATAATAATCTCTTTCCCGTTATCCGCGATCCTGCGAAACGCAATCACACTCTGGGTGTTATCGTCGCTGGAGATCCACTCAAATCCTTCCCAGGAAAAATCATGTTCCCAAAGCGGCGGCGTTTGCAGATAAAAGCGATTCAGTTTTTTGACATAATCCTGCATCTTTTTATGCATCTCGAAATCGAGGAGCATCCAGTCCAGTTCTTCTTCATAATTCCATTCTTTGAACTGCGCGAATTCCTGTCCCATAAATAAAAGTTTTTTGCCGGGATGCGCCATCATATAAGCATAGAACGTGCGCAGGCTGGCAAACTTATCGTTGTATTCGCCCGGCATTTTTTCAATCAGCGAGCATTTTCCATGCACGACTTCATCGTGCGACATCGGCAGGATGAAGTTTTCGGAAAACGCATAGAAAAAGCTGAAGGTCAATTTATCATGATTGTTTTTGCGAAACAGCGGGTCCATCGACATGTAGGTTAACATATCGTTCATCCAGCCCATGTTCCATTTGTAATTAAAGCCGAGTCCGCCGACATCCACCGGTTTAGACACCATTGGCCAGGCTGTGGATTCTTCCGCGATCATCAAAGTGCCCGGATATTCACGGAAAACAGCTTCATTGAGATGTTTGAAAAACGAAATGGCCTCCAGATTTTCTTTTCCGCCATAGATATTCGGAACCCATTCGCCGTCGCGCCGGCTGTAGTCCAGATAAAGCATGGAGGAAACCGCGTCCACCCGCAGACCGTCCACATGGTATTTATCCAGCCAGAACATCGCGTTGGAAATTAAGAAACTGATGACCTCCGGACGGCCCCAGTCGAAGACCATTGTCCCCCACTCTTTCATTTCTCCCTTTCTGGGATCCGCATATTCATAGCAGGGCTCACCATCAAAATAGCGCAGGCCGTGTTCATCCCGCGGGAAATGCGCCGGCACCCAGTCGACGATCACGCCGATCCCCTTTTGATGGCAGATGTCGACAAACTGCATGAAATCTTTTGGCGTTCCGTAGCGTGAGGTAGGCGCATAATAACCGGTCACCTGATAGCCCCACGAACCGTCGAACGGGTGCTCGGCCACCGGCATCAGTTCAATATGGGTGTAGCCCATCTCTTTGACATAATCCGACAGCTGCTGTGCCAATGTCACATAATCATAGGGGTTACCGTCGGCATACCGTTTCCAGGAGCCGGGATGCACCTCATAAATATTCATCGGGCGGAAATAGGACGGCTGTTCTTTCTTCTGCTCTAAATAAACCCCGTCGTTCCACCGATAGCCTTCAATGTCATACAGCTTGGTCGCATTGCCCGGACGGGTTTCAAAATGAAATCCATATGGGTCGCTTTTCATGATGGTCTGTCCGTTCCGACCGGTAACAGCATACTTATAGCTGCTGTATTCCTCCAGATCAGGAATAAACAGCTCCCAGATCCCGTTTTCACTGATTTTGTGCATGACGTGCGTGCCATCGTTCCAGTCGTTGAAACTGCCCGCCACACAAACCTTTTTTGCGTTCGGCGCCCAGACGCGGAAAGTCACCCCGTTTTGTTTGTTCTTTTTTTCAAAATGGGCGCCTAAAAACGAGTAGGCTCGAAAGTTTGCCCCCTGATGAAACAGATAGACTGCCGCATCATTCTTTTTTGCTTTCCCATGCAAGCTGGCCAAAGAAAAACCCCCTTCTTGTCTTTGCATCTTCTTTTGTATATTTTAACAAGTTTCCGTTTATTTTGCAAGTACTTTTTTGTTAAAAATACTTACAAAAAATTGGAACGATTTTTATACATTATTTCACCTAAAGAAGATTATAGTACAAGACCGGGGGAATTATGCGTCGAATTATTTGATTTTCATAGAAATGTCAAATGCTTTTACAGAGTGGGTTAATGCACCGATGGAAATAATATCGACGCCTGTTTTTGCAACCGCCGCAATCGTTTCGTCGGTGATGTTGCCGGAGGCTTCAAACACGGCTTTTCCGTCTGCCATTTGCACGGCTTTTTCCATGTCGGCAACAGACATGTTATCCAGCATGATCACATCGGCGCCGACCTGCAACGCTTCTTTGACTTCATCAAGATTGCGGGTTTCCACCTCGATTTTGAGCATATGTCCCGCTTTTTCACGAAGACGGGTAATTGCATTGGTGATCGAGCCCGCCGCATCGATATGGTTGTCTTTGAGCATTGCGGCGTCGGACAAATTAAACCGGTGGTTTTTGCCGCCGCCGACCATCACCGCATATTTTTGCAAGGCACGCAGTCCCGGCAGTGTTTTTCTGGTGTCTGCAATGCAGGCTTTGCTGCCCGCACAAAGCGACACCGCTTTGGCTGTTGCGGTCGCAATCCCCGACATGTGCTGCAAAAGATTCAGCGCGGTGCGTTCACCGCCGAGCAGCGCCGTGGTATGCCCCGTCAATTCAGCGATGATATCTCCTTTTTTGAGTTGATCGCCGTCGTTTTTATAAATCTTGCTTTTAAAATCTTCATCCAATAATGTAAAAACGCGCAGCGCAACGTCAAGTCCGCATAAAATGCCGTCCGCTTTGGACAAAAGGACCGCCGTTGACATCTGCTGTTCATCGATGACAAGCGCTGACGATACATCGATATAATTAATATCTTCATTGATCGCCCGTTTTATAACATCATCCACATAAAATTGATTGATTTTCATCGTTTGATGGCTCCTCTCAATATCAGCGCCGCGACGGTTGCAAGACTTTTCGCTTCGCTGTAGTCCTTGTCTTTTTTGAAATTATCGTTTTCCAGCCGGCGGCGGATCTGTTCAATGGTTTTGAGCCCTTTTTCCGCAGCCGTGTTGTCCGGAATGACAAAATGCGATTTTTGCATGATTTCCCGGATCTGTGTGCGCGTGCCTTCCGGCAGCGGCGCAGTGCCGTTGATCAGTTTTGGCGGCAAACCATGCACACCGGTAAAGCCGGGCTTTTTGATCCGGCGGTTGATATCCTTTGCAGCGCGCCGGGAAAATACCAGCGCTTCCAAAAGCGAATTGGATGCCAGCCGGTTTTTGCCGTGCACGCCGGTGTTGGAACACTCCCCGACCGCATAAAGACGGCTGACACCGGTGAAGGAATTCGCATCCACCTCGATGCCGCCCATCAGATAATGGTGACAGGGGAAAACCGGAATCAGGTCGGTGGTCATATCGACCCCTTCCTCCAGGCACCGCCCATAGATCAGCGGAAAACGCTGTTTTAAAAAGTCGCTGTCCAGCCGTGTGATATCCAGATAAAATTTATCTGAACCGGTGCGCCGGTATTCCATCATGATCGAATGGGACACTTTGTCCCGCGGCGCCAGTTCCAGCCGCTGGTCGTAACGATCCATAAACCGTTCATGGTTACAGTTTAAAAGATAAGCGCCTTCCCCTCGCACCGATTCACTGATCAGAAAACGCTCCCGACCTTCGCTTGCTGCAAACGCGGTGGGATGAAACTGGATATAATCGAGATCCTTGATATTGGCGCCCAATTCATAGGCAATGCGAATACCGTCCCCTGTGGCGATTTTGGAATTGGTGGTGTATTTATACACCCGCCCGATACCGCCGGTCGCCAATATCACAAAAGATGCGCCGACTTGAACCAGCTCGCCGTCCATCAAAAGTTCGGCAAAAAAGCCGTTGTCGGCATGAGACATCTGCACACAGGTCGTGTTCTCCACGATTTCCACATTCGGCAGTTCTTTGACTCTTTTTAACAAAACCGTTGTCAGTTCATCACCGGTCGAATCCCGGTGATGCACGATCCGGTGCCTGCTGTGTCCGCCTTCGAGCGTTTTGTTCAGCGTTCCGTCGGGATTTTTATCAAAATCGACCCCCATGTTAATGAGATTGCGCACATCGTCCGGTCCTTCTTCAACGAGGATCTTCACCGTTTCCGGCTTGTTGGCGCCGCGACCGGCAATAAAAGTATCGTCGTAATGCAGCTGATAGCTGTCGTTTTCAAGATCCAGCACCGCCGCGACGCCGCCCTGTGCCAAAGAGCTGTTGGATAATTTCAGTTCCGCCTTTGAACACAATAGCACGCTTAAACTGCTGTCGAGATTCAGCGCCGCATACAGACCGGACACACCGGTCCCCAATATCAACACATCATATTTTCCACTGCTCAGTCCCATAACGCACGGCGCGGGGGACACCCGCGCCATACCTCCTTTGATTTAATAAACTCGAATTTCAAAAATCCTGATATTTTGATCGCCATAGGTTGCATAACACTGCACCCGAACGGTATCGCAGACAACGCCGTTTGCCGGGATCACGTTGAACCGCTGGATGTTATCCCGGTGTTCGCTTCTTGCAACCTCTTTGCCGTCTTGATAATAAACAACGTCATAATCCTTGACAAGCGTTGCAGGCAATGTTTTTTCCTGACAGCTTTGCACATATGCGTTGATGGACGGCGTCAATTCCTTGGATAAATTGCTGTCGAATTTTAAATGCACTTCTTTGACCGGCATGGCGGATTCCAGGTTTAATTCCACCCATTCGCCGTCTTTTGCGATGCCGTCGGACATATACAGATTCGATTCCTCGAAGACCTTTCTGGAAATGCCGCTTACAACCTTTTTTGCTTCAAATCCCTTCTGTTCGCTGGAGGCCGTGATCTTCGCGCTGCGCGCTTTGTCATCCGGGTCTTGATTGGGAACGCCGGGAATGTAGCAGTCGTCCTTTAACAGCTGCTGCTGCAATTCTTCAATATGGTCATACATACCTCTTGGCAGAATGCCTTTTTGAATGCAGTCCGCCGCGGCGGTTCCCGCCGCCTGTCCCACCACGGCGCAGGTCGCCATCACACGGGTGGATGCAAACGCAAGGTGTGATGTGGAAAACGCCCGGCCGGACAAGAACAGATTGTCGATATTGCAGGAAACAAGGCTGCGGTAAGGAATGGTATACACGTCTTTTAAATGAATATATTTGGTCGGTTCCGCGCTTTGGGTGTTGATACCGCCGACGACATGGTTGTCGATCGACCAGCCGCCATAGGCGATCGCATCTTCAAACCGGCGGCTTTCGACTAAGTCCTGTTCGGTCAGCACATAATCGCCTTTGAAACGGCGGCTTTCCCGCTTGCCGGGCAGCATGTTGAACCATTCCAGTTCATAATTGTCCGCACCGTGGTCACCGCCGTTTTTGATGTGATCCCAGATACCGAACACCGCTTTCATCAACTCGTCGCGGATCTCCTCGGCGTCATCGATGGTGTTCAGTTCGTTTCCACCGAGCTCGATCCACCAATAACCGCTTTCCAGCGCGGAGTGATTGCGGCATTTCAAATCTTCCTCGGTATATGTATTCGCCCATTCGGGTTTGACAAACGGCACCGGATGCCCCATGTCCCTTGCGGTGAACATGATCGAGCTGCCCATCGTGCAATGATCTGCGACGGTAGGCGCATCTTCCTCGCCAAAGGCGGATTGATCCTCTCTGCCATACATATATTCCGCACCGGCCAACGCACCGACCGTGCCGTCGCCGGTAGCGTCGATAAACAATTTTGCGGAAATCGTGAGCGCCGTCTCGCTGGTCTGGGTCACGCCGGACACCGACTGAATATGCCCATTCTCACAAACGACATGATCGATGTGTGTGTTCAGGTGCAGCGTTAAATTTTCCTGGAACCGGCAGGTTTCCCACAAAATCATATCCAGAATATGAAAGGAATGGCAGTGGTTGCGCTGCCTGTTTTTCAAAAGCACCTCTTCGAGAATACCCGTTTCTCTGGCATCCGGACGCTGGGCGTGTTTATCCGCACCGCAGATATGCATTTTCACTTCACTGCTGGCGTTGCCGCCCAAAACAGGCCGGTTTTGGATCAAAACGGTTTTCGCGCCGTGCCGTGCGCTTGCCACCGCTGCGCACACACCGGCAAGACCGCCGCCGATGACCGCAACGTCAAATTCCTGTTTTACCTTTCTCATGATGACAAACCTCTTTTCTATTCTTTAAAAAGCTGCTCTTGCAACGCTTCTATCCTTTTTTTGCGTTTTTTGGTTTCCTCAGAATCGATCTGATATGTTTTGCCGTTGTAGATAAAAACGTCGCCTTCCTTTATTCCATCTGGCAGATCAGACCGCAAGATCGGTTCCATTTTTCCGGATTCATTTTCACAAACCGCATAATCGCCCTCAAAACGGTCGACCGAAAATATTTTTCTCATGCCGCTTTTTCCGCCTTTCCGCTAATGGTTTGCCCATCGGTTTCAAAAACCACACTGCCGTCTTGATCCGTCCGGTAGGTGGTGACGGATAATTTTTCAAAAGTCTCAATCGTTTCGGAATGGGGATGGTTGTAGCTGTTATCCAGCCCGCAGGAAATCACGGCATAGTCCGGGGAAACCGCTTCCACAAAAGCCTCGGAATTGGAGGTGCTGCTGCCGTGATGCGCCGCTTTGAAAACGGTGCAGGAAAGTTCTTGCCCATATTGCGCCAACAAATCTTCTTCCGGTTCCCTTTCCGCATCGCCGGTGATCAAAAATCGGATTTCACCGATCGATGCCGTAAGGCACACCGATTGGTCGTTTAAATCTTCATAATCCTTTAAGGGACCTAAAAAGGTGAAAATCAGATCGCCGCAGGTGAAGGTGCTTTCCGGCGTGACGGCGTTCACCGTCATGCCAAGGCTTGATATCTTCTCCAAAAGGTTTTCATAAACCGCCGTGGTCGGTGTTGTACCGGCAGTCGGCTTTTTCATGTAAATATTATGTACGGTGAAATTATTTAATACATCATATCCCCCGCCGATATGATCCTCATGCGGGTGGGTGAAAATCAAATGATCGATCTTAGTGATCCCTAAGTTCTGGATATACCGCACAACGTCGTCCGCATTGGAACCGGGTCCCGCGTCCACCAGCGTCACGGCGCCGTCCGACACAAACAGCGTGCTGTCGCCCTGGCCGCAGTCGATAAAATGCACCGAAGTGCCGCCGTCGGTGATGTCGACTGCCGCAGACGTTGTTCCCAGCAAACGATCGAGCGTGTCGCAGGATGTGAAACTGAACAGCATTGCCATCAAGACAAGCAGCGCTAATATTCTGCTTTTTTGTTTCATTGGTTCTTCCCCTATTCTTCCTCGGCGGTGCTTTGCTCCGGCATTGTGCCGTTGTTTTGCATTTCCAGCCACTGCTGCCTTGTGATCAGCACCTTTCTGGGTTTTGCGCCCTCGAACGGACCGACGATGCCCTTCTCCTCCAGCTCGTCGACAATGCGTGCGGCGCGGGCATAGCCGAGTTTTAACTTTCGCTGCAGCAATGAGGTAGAAGCAACGCCCGCTTCCACAACGACCTCGACTGCTTCGGCAAACTTTTCGTCATTATCGCTGAATCCGCCGCCGTCATCGCCGGATTTGTTCTTTTTATCCGCGATCGCCTGCTTTTCGATTTCGGTGATGACTTCTTCGTCATATTCCACCGTCTCGCCCTGGTTTTTGATAAAGCTGACAACGGCGCTGATTTCCTCATCCGAAACAAAACAGCCCTGCACACGCAGCGGTTTGGACATGCCCATCGGGAAATAGAGCATGTCTCCCTTGCCCATGAGTTTTTCCGCGCCGCCCATGTCCAAAATGGTTCTGGAATCCACCTGTGACGACACTGCAAATGCAATCCGGCTCGGGATATTGGCTTTGATAATACCGGTGATAACGTCGACAGACGGACGCTGTGTCGCAATCACCAGATGCATGCCTGCCGCACGCGCCATTTGTGCCAGCCGGCAGATGGAATCCTCCACTTCGTTGGGAGCCGCCATCATCAAATCCGCCAACTCGTCGATGATAATGACGATCTGCGGCATGGGTTTCAGATCTTCCCGCGTTTTGCACAATTTATTATAGGACGTTAAATCTCTGGCGGAATTATCCGCAAAGATTTTATAGCGTTTGAGCATTTCCGTGACTGCCCAGCCGAGTGCGCCCGCGGCTTTGCGCGGATCGGTCACCACCGGGACCAAAAGATGCGGGATCCCATTATAAACGCCAAGCTCCACCACTTTCGGGTCGATCATCAGCAATTTGACCTCATCCGGCGACGCTTTATAAAGCAAACTGATGATAATCGAATTGATACAGACCGATTTACCGGAACCTGTGGAACCGGCGATCAGGGTGTGCGGCATTTTCGCAAGATCCGCAATCGCCGCATTGCCGGCGATGTCCCGGCCAAGCGCCACCGATAACTTGGATTTGGCGGACAAAAAAGCCGGTGAATCGATCAATTCTCTTGCACTGACGATGCTGTTCACTTTGTTGGGAATTTCGATACCGACCGCCGATTTATTCGGGATCGGCGCTTCGATTCGCACGGCAGCAGCCGCGAGGTTCAGCGCGATGTCGTCGGCAAGATTGGTGATTTTACTGATTTTCACGCCTGCCGACGGCTGCAATTCATAGCGGGTAACCGAAGGACCACGGCTGATATTGATAATGCGGGTGTCCACACCGAAACTTTTCAAGGTATTAACCAGCCGTTCCGCATTGGCTTTCAGTTCATCGCCCACCTTTTCGGCATTGGTTGATGCCGGCGGATTCAAAAGGCTGACCGGCGGGAATTTATAAGCGGCAGTCGCCGATTCGATCGTCACACCGGTGGCAGGCATATCCGGATTTTCCGGCCGTTTGGCCTTTTTCTCCGCTTTTTCGGCTTTTTTCTCATCTTTTCGGACTTCTCGCGCCACGATCTCATCTAAATTGACCTGCTTTTTATTCTCTTTTTTCTCTGCTTTTTCCGTCCCCGGTTTATCGCCGTTATACATCTCAACGAGTTTTTCCGCCTTATTCGGTTTGTCCTCTACTTCCTCATAAAACGGAACCGACGCGGAAACGGGATGTTCCGGCAAGTCTCCCAGCGGCACGTCCACGTTAAAACGCGGCGCGTTTGCACGCCGTTCTTTGTTTTCCATATGCCGTTTATGTACCGCGCGGACAGGCCTTGCAGCCTGCCGGTAAAGCGCGTTTAGTGTGGTGCCGGTCAACACCATGATCATCACGAAAGCAAACAGCACAATGGTGATCCTGGCTCCCATGGAACCAAACATCGCCGACAGCGGGAACCCGAGCAGACCGCCTAAAAATCCGCCGCCGGACTGCCCTTCCATCCCGGTTTGGTAGCACTGGGTCAAATGCGTCCAGTAACCGCTGCCTTCGACATAACTATAAATAAAAATATCTACTGCGGCGGCAAGCACCGTGACCAGCACGCACGCTTCGATGATGCTGTTGCGCACCTTGCCGCGTTTTTTGCCCATTGCCAGCATGATAGCAATATAACACAATATTGCAGGGACCGCATAAGCGCAGGCGCCGAACATGCCGAAAATGAAGTTGCGCATCATTTTCCAGACATTCGGTCCGTCGATCAGCACAACGCCGAGCACAAACAGTGAAATCGCAAACAAAACAATGGCGCACACGCCCTTGTTTTTCATTTCGGGTTCATTGTTTTTTTTCTGTGCCGCCGGACGGCTGTTCGCCGCCGGTTTCCTTGTTTTGCTGTTTTTCGGCTTCCTGCTGGCCATTGTGTTCTTCTCCTTTTTCAGCTTCAATGAATTGATAAAGACAGGCGATCGCGTCTTTCAGGCTTCCGATCGCATCGATCAGACCGCAGCTGACCGCTTCATCCCCGTTTAAAACGGTGCCGATATCCGTTGCAAGCTCGGTTGTGTTATGCAGCATTTTCCGCAGCGTCTGTTCGTCCACGCCGGAATGATCACAGATGAATTTCACGATCCTGTCCTGCATTTTTTCAAAATAAGAATAGGTTTGCGGCACGCCGACCACCAGGCCACTCATCCGCACCGGATGCACCGTCATGGTCGCGCTCGGCACGATAAACGAACGGTTTGCACTCACCGCCAGCGGCACGCCGATGGAATGTCCGCCGCCAAGCACCAGCGACACGACCGGTTTTTTCATGCCGGCGATCATTTCCGCAATGGCAAGTCCCGCTTCCACGTCGCCGCCGACGGTGTTTAAAATCACAAGTAAGCCTTTGATATCCGGTGATTCTTCGATGGCGACCAATTGCGGAATCACATGCTCATATTTGGTGCTTTTATTGTTTTGGGGCAAAATATAATGTCCTTCGATCTGCCCGATGATCGTCAGGCAGTGGATCATTTTTTTCGGATCGCCCGCCGCGATCATGCCAAAATCCTTGATGTTTTCGCTTTGTTCATTGGAATTCGCCGCTTCTTCCTCGTTATGCGTTTCCGGTTCCGGCGGCGTGATATATGTTTTTTCCTGATTCATAACTTTCATTTCCTTTGCATTTTTTATTAGCATTTGCAAAGAAAGTAAAGTTTAATCATTTACATTTGATTATAACACACAATGCAAACTTTGGCTATAGATTTTCATGATATTTTGAAATTTTTAAAACAAAAACATCCGAATGGCATGCCGTCCGGATGCTGTATTTTTGATCTGCACTTAGTCCAATTCACGCTTGCCGGTATACAATTCATAATACCGCCCTTTCAGCGAAAGCAGCTGCGTGTGGGTCCCGCGCTCAATGACCTCGCCGTTTTCCAGCACCAGGATCTGATCGGCGCCGCGCAAAGTAGACAAACGGTGCGCAATTAAAAAGGTCGTTCTGTTTTTCATCAGCCGGTCCATCCCGTGTGTGATATGCAGTTCCGTGCGGGTATCCACCGAGCTGGTCGCTTCGTCCAGCACCAGAAGCGGCGCTTTGGAAAGAGCTGCACGGGCAATATTCAGCAGCTGCCGCTGTCCCTGCGACAGGTTCGCACCGTCGCCGGTGAGCATGGTCTGATAGCCGTCGGACAAACGCAGAATAAAACTGTGCGCGCTTGCGGCTTTTGCCGCTTCGATCACCTCTTCGTCGGTGGCGTCCAGCCGTCCATAGCGAATATTTTCCATGACAGTACCGGAAAACAGATGCGTATCCTGCAAAACCATCGCAATATTTTGCCGCAGCGCATGCCGCTGCATCAAGCGAATGTCGGTTCCGTCGATTTCAATGGAACCGCTGTTGATATCGTAAAACCGGTTCATCAGGTTGGTCACTGTGGTTTTCCCGGCACCGGTCGAACCCACTAGGGCGATTTTCTGTCCTGCCGGACAGTAAAGCGACAGATCCTTTAAAATGATTTTTTCCGGTGTGTAGCCGAAAACAACGTTTTTAAAAACCACGTCGCCTTTGATGTCCTTTGCCGGTTTGGCGTCCGGCGCGTCCGGCTCCTCCGGATTTTCGTCCATTACGGCAAACACCCGTTCTGCGCCGGCCAACGCCGAAAAAATAGCGGTGACCTGCTGTGAAATCTCATTGATCGGCCGTGAAAAATTGACCGACAGATTCACAAACGCTGTCAGTTTTCCGACAGTAAAGCGTCCCAACGTGCAAAAAACTGCGCCGAGCGCCACTGTGACCGCATAGCTGATTTTACTCATGTTGCCCATGACCGGTCCCATGATGCTGCCGAAAAACTGCGCTTTGATCTGTTTGTGCCGCAGATCATCGTTTAAAAGCCCGAATTCATCCTCGCAGACCGGTTCGTGATTAAAAACCTTGACCACCCGCTGGCCGGCGACAGATTCTTCAATATATCCGTTGACCGCACCGAGCGCCGCCTGCTGCGCGGAATAATATTTACTGCTTCTTTTGGCGATCAGCGCGCCGCCTTTTGCAAAAATCGGAATAAACACAACCGTTATCAGCGTGAGCCAAACATTCATAAACAGCATCATAAACAGCGTTCCGATCAGCGTGACGGTGCCGGAAATCAAACTGACAACCGAGGAATCCAGCATGGTGCCGATGTTATCGACATCGTTGGTAAAACGGCTCATGATCTCGCCGGTGTTGTTGGTGTCGAAATAACGCACCGGCAGCGTTTGCAGCTTGCCGAACAAATCGTTGCGGATATGCTCAAGCGCCCCCTGCGAAACGGTCAGCATCAGTTTGGACTGAAAAAAAGTCGCAAGCGCGCCGGCAAGATAAATGCCTGCAAGCAATCCCAAAGATAAAATCAATTGGGAAACACGTTCAGTAGCTGAAAGGTTCCCTTCCAACAACCCGTCGATGGCGGCGCCCAAAAAATAGGTCGCAAGCACCGAGGACAGTGTCGATACCAGCACGCACAGCAAAACAATAAGCAGCCGCAGCTTATAAGCGGAAATATAGGAAAACAGCCGTTTGATCGCAAAAGCTGCGTTTTTGGGTTTTCCCGCGGCGGCAACCGGTCCGCGGCGTCCGCCCGGACCCGGCCGCGGCATTTGATTTCTCTCCGGCTTTGCCGATACATTATATTGCTTTCGCAATGCGTCAATACTGCGTCCCGCCATGTTATGCCTCCTCCTTTTGCATTTGCGAATCATAGATTTCACGGTATTCCGCATTGCTTGCAAGCAAGGTCTGATGCGTGCCGATGCCGGTGATCTTTCCTTCGTTCATCACAATGATTTTATCCGCGTCCATCACCGATAAGATCCGTTGTGCGATGATAATTTTTGTCGTGCCTTGCAGCGCGTGCCGGAAGGTATGCCGGATTCTGGCTTCGGTCGCAGTGTCGACCGCGCTGGTGCTGTCGTCCAAAATCAGGATTTTGGGCTTTTTGAGCAGCGCTCTTGCAATACACAGCCGCTGCTTTTGTCCGCCCGACACATTTGTGCCGCCCTGTCCGAGTTGTGTTTGATACCCTTTTGTGAAATTTTTGACAAATGTGTCCGCCTGTGCGCTGTCCGCTGCGGCAACAATCTCGTCCATTTCGGCGTTTTCGTCTCCCCAACGCAGATTTTCTTCGATCGTTCCGGAAAACAGCACATTTTTTTGCAGCACCATGCCGACGCCGTCCCGCAGATGCGTCAACGTGTAGTCCTTTACATTGATGCCGTCGATCAACACTTCACCGGCATCCGCATCGTAAAGCCGGGGGATCAGGGATACCAGGGTGGTTTTTCCACAGCCGGTCGAACCGATGATACCGACCGTCTGACCGGCCTCTATTTTCAAATTAATGGTGTCCAGCACCTGCTGATCGTTGTTTTTATAATAGCGGAAACTGACATTTTTAAATTCGATCTCTCCGTTTTGAACCACGGCGTCCTTGCAGCGCGCGTCTGTGTCTGTCAAATCAATCGGTTCGTCCAGCACCTGTGTGATCCGCTTTCCGGACGCCAATGCGCGGGAGCTTGTCATAAACAACATGGTAAGCATGTTTAAAGACATCAGGATCTGTGAAATATATGTAATAAATGCGGTCAGGTCACCAACCGACATTTCTCCGAAAATCACCTGCCGGCCGCCGAACCAGGCGACGACCACCAACGTTGTGTTCATGAACAGCATCATCAGCGGCTGCATGGTGATCATCACCGACATGGCTTTCATGCCCGCCGCTTTCAAATCACGGTTTGCAGTTTGGAAGGTATCTTTTTCAAAATCCTCCCGCACAAAGGATTTCACCACCCGCATGTTGGTGATGTTCTCCTGCACACGGTTGTTGAGCTGGTCGATTCTGGTCTGCATTTTCGTAAAGCGGGGAAAACCGACGCCGATGATCACAACCTGGGTTATCAGCACCAAAGGAATCACAACCGCCAAAACAACCGCGAGTTTGGGATTCATCGACACCGACATGATCAGCGCGCCGATCAGCATGCCGGGCGAACGCAGACACATACGCAGCAGCATGTTGATAAAATTCTGTATTTGGGTGATATCATTTGTCAGGCGCGTCACCAGCGATCCGGTGCTGAATGTATCCAAATTGGCAAAAGAAAACTGCTGCACTTTGTGATAGACGTCCCGGCGCAGATCCGAGGCAAAATTGACCGACGCTTTTGCGCCGAACCAGGATCCGCCGACGCCGCCAAACATCATACACACTGCCGTGACCACCATAATGAGTCCAAACAGCAAAATATAGCCGGTATCCCGCTGTTCGATTCCCTGATCGATGATCTGTGCTTGAAAACGCGGCAGCAGCACTTCGCCGACAACCTCAACAATCATGCACAGTGGACCGAGCACAAAATAACCCCAATAAGGTTTTGCGTATTGCAGCCAACGTTTCATTGCTTTTCTTCTCCTCCGGCCGGATATAAATTCCGTTTGATTTTCATAAGATATTCTGTCAGCTGCAAATATTCGGATTCTTCCATCCCCTCAAACGCGAGCGCATCGGCCTGTGAAAAAACGGCATCGCTTTTTTGCACCATTTCCCGGCCTTTTGCCGTGATTTTGATTTCATTATAGCGGTTGTCCTTTTTAGCAGGTGTTTTTTCAATATAGCCGTTGTTTTGCAATCTTTTAAGCGATGTGGCCACGGCTGCCTGACTGATTTCAAATGCCTGCGCAATCTCCTTTTGGGATATTGGCCGCTGATTACGTGCTAAAAAAAGCAATAGGGAATGCTGACTGCGGTGAATGCCCAAAGCCCGAAATTGGCGCTCGCAAATGTTGCGATGCGCGCGATTGATTTGGATGAGCAGCTGCATACCGCGCTTGAGCTGTTCGTTAGATAGTTGTTTTCCCATTTTTCCTCCTTATAATTAACTACTTAATAATTAATGCGTTAATTATAAAGCAGATCTACTGAAAAGTCAAGCGCTTTAAAAGAATTTTCCGGATTTGTAAATCTTTTAAAATTCTGTTGAAATAAGCCAATGCAAACGGTATAATAATAAAGATAACAGATGTTTGTATGACAACAATACAGCAATTTGCGGCTGCAAAATGAGAAATTCCTTAAAATATTATTATTGATAAAACATATCAAGGAGAAAAGCATGAAAAACCTTTTTAACAAAAACTATGCACTCATTGCCCTCTATGCGTTTCTGGTGCTTGCCGCCGCGATTCTTTTTAATATTTCCGTGTCGGGTCTGGGCGCCGTTTTCTCTTTTATCGGCAGCTTTATCCGTCTGCTGACCCCCTTTATCATCGGATTTGCCATTGCCTATCTTTTAAATCCGAGCTACATGTTTTTCAGAGAAAAAGTTTTTGAACGTTTTTTTAGCAGAACGTCTTTTAAAAAGAAAACCTCGCTTTGCAAAACGCTTGCCATGATCACGGTTTATGTGATCGCTTTTGGGCTGTTGACCTTTTTGTTGTGGATTGTGATCCCGCAGCTATATAAAAGCATTGCTACCTTTGTGAAAGATTTTGTGGACAATTATGAGACCTATACCGGCGCTATCGATGATTTTATCGGCAACGTCACCAATGACAGCTTCAATCTGAAAACACTGATTGATGAAGGATTCAAGCTCATTACCGATTACTTCTCCAAGTTTGATTACAAGCAACTGACTTCTATCCCCGTTTCGGTTGTTTCTTCCCTTTTCTCCTTTTTTGTTGGTATCATCATTTCCTTTTACATGCTCTTCAACAAGGAAAAATTTTGTGCGCAGATCAAAAAAACAGGTTATGCTATTTTTAAACGACAGACAATGGCACGGCTTTTGCGTATCTGCGGTACCGGCCACAATGCTTTCGGAAAATATATTACCGGCGTGTTGATCGATGCACTGCTCGTTGGTACCATCACCACCATTTTCACCTCCATTCTCGGTATCGAATACCCCTTGCTGATCGGCGTTATCATCGGACTGACCAATATGATTCCATTTTTCGGTCCCTTTATCGGCGGTGTGCCAAGCGTTTTGATCATTTTAACGCAGGACCCTTTCAAGGCACTGTGGATGATCGTTTTTCTGATTGTTTTGCAGCAGCTCGACGGTAATTTTATCTCACCGAAAATCGTCGGCAAAAAAACGGGGCTTTCGGCGATCTGGGTCGTGTTTGCCATTCTGGTCGGCGGTGGGTATTTCGGTGTGCTTGGCATGCTGATCGCCGTTCCGGTCTTTTCCATTATTTATGTGCTAATCCGCAACATGATCAACAACCGGTTAAAACGCAAGCGCATGTCGGTGGACACAGCGGACTATTATGCCTCAGCAGATGAAAATAAAAAATTCAAGCGCGAGCGCGTGCAAGTGCGAAAGGATGCGGCATCCCCGGAAGATCCGAATGAAAAAGGCCAGGACACGATGCAAAAATAGCTGTCGCAAGCATGGCTTTTTAAAAAATTTCGAAAAATTTTTTTGCAGTCGCATAAATAATAAAACAAGCATATAATGGAAATGCAGTTACAAATCTGTAACTGCATTTTTAAGTATTTCCTATTGCAAAGGCTGTCGAAATCAGATATAATAAAGACAATTTAAGTATTTTTCTGCGATGCCACAAATGCACATAATCCAAATTCCAGATATGCATGTGTATTTTGCAGCAGTCAACGCGATTCGAGGGGGCATGAATGATGGAGATTATGAATCGCCTTGCGGTTTTGCAGCGGGAAAGCGAAAAAGAAAATATAAAAACGACTGCGAAAGTCTATACTGTTTTGTTCATGGCGGCCAGTATGATCGGTTTTTTGCATGAAGAGCTTTACCATCTGATCACCTATCATGAATTGGTCAAGCGCGGCTTTTTGTTCGGTCCTTACCTGCCGATCTATGGATTTGGCGCTGTTTTTATGTTGATCTGTTTGAAAAAGCCGTTTAAAAAGCATCCGCTTTTTGTGTTTCTCGGTTCTATGCTGGTAGCCGGGGCGTTGGAATATATCACCGGATCTGTGATGCTTAAATTGTTCAGCGTGCGCCTTTGGGATTATTCCGGCTTTCTGTTTAATATCGACGGTTTTGTGTGTCTGCGGTCGCTGACTGCGTTCGCCGTTGCCGGCTTGTTTGTGGTTTATGTGTTTGAACCGTTTGTCCGGCGGCATCTGATGAAATTAAAGCCGCAGACTTTAAATTTGCTTTGTGCGGTCATTGTGCCAACGATTGTGATCGATCTGATGTTCACGCTTGTGATCAAATACATATAATGCATATAACGGCAAAATAAAAAACACCCCGCGGGGTGTTTTTTATTTTGTCTAACCGAAAATTTCATTTTGATTAACGAATTCCGTATTTCTCCTGATTTAAGAATACATCGAACATCGCCTGGATATTTTCCGGCGGCACATCGCCCGGTACCGCATGGGTCGGCGCGGCGATGTAACCGCCCCCTTTGCCCAAAATCTTCATGATCCGCGCCGTTTCCTCCCGCACCTTTTGCGGTGTGGCAAACGGTAGCAGCTGCTGGGTGGAAATGCCGCCCCAAAAGCAAAGATCCTGTCCGAACTCCCGTTTGACAGCTTCAATATCATAAATTTCCGGCTGGAAGGTCTGGTAGCAGTCCAATCCGATTTCGATCAAATCCGGAAACAGTGTGACGATATCCCCGCAGGAATGCTGAATAATATATTTCCCGTTTTGTCTGGCGCGGTCATACATCCGTTTCATCCGCGGTTTGATGAATTCCCGCCAAAGCGCCGGCCCCATAATCAGTCCTCTTTGCTGTCCCCAGTCGTCGCCAAAATAAAAGCCGTCAAACGGGTATTCATTGGCAATATCAATGATTTTTAAATTATATTCACAGATTCGGTCCAATAGCGCATGGGTAAATTCGGGTTCCTCGATCATGTAAACCAGTGCGTTTTCCATGCCGCACAGGCTCCAAAGCCGTTCAAACATCGAAAAACCGATTCCGGCAAAAGCAAACCGATCCTGCTTTTCTTTTAAAAGCTGTTCATATTCCGCACGCAACCGCTTTTCATCCAAATTCGGCTCCCGCCACAAAGTGATATCCGGCTCTTCAAATATCGGATGATCGATCACGCCGATATCCTTATCCACACCGGTGCGGTTCCAGGTCACGCCGAACGCATCCAGAAAGTGCTCCGGTTTGTCGGGGATTTCTGTCGGCCAGCCCCAATACTGCACATAAGAAAGATGTGCACCGTGCTTTTCGGGATAATGTGCGCCGGCAAAGGCAGTCATGCGCGCATCGGCCTGCATGGTAAAATCGGTGTGATAAGGAATGATGTCCGTTTCTTCATGGTTCAACGCCGCAATGACACGTTCTCTTCTGGTCATTTTGAAAACCCCTTTCCGAACGGTTGTATCTAACCGCATTATACATGCAGCCAACCGCCTTGTCAAGGCGGTTACTGCGGCTTTATTCTTGTGAAATAAGCACACATTTTGATTGCGTTGTCATGATAAATGGATTATAATAAATATAATCTTTTTCGACAGAAGGTGCCTTTTTTGTATATTGCCGATCTGCACATTCATTCTCGTTTTTCCCGCGCCACCAGCAGGGACTGTGATCTTCCGCATCTGGATTTTGCCGCGCGGCGAAAAGGGATCCGGGTGCTGGGAACCGGCGATTTCACCCATCCCGCATGGCGGGCAGAGCTCAAAGAACAGCTTGTCCCGGCAGGCGAGGGCGTGTATATGCTGCGCGAAGACCTGCGCCTGCCCGACAGCGCGCCGGGAGATGCGCCCTATTTCATCGTGACCGGCGAAATCAGTTCGATCTACAAACGGGACGGCAAGACCCGCAAAGTTCATAATTTGATTTTATTGCCCGGCATCGAAGCGGCAGACGCGCTGTCCGCCAAACTGGAGGCGATCGGCAACATTCATTCCGACGGCCGCCCGATTCTGGGGCTGGACAGCCGGGACCTTTTGGAACTGACAATGGACACCTGCCCCGATGCAGAATTCATTCCCGCCCATATCTGGACGCCGCACTTTTCCATGTTCGGCGCTTTTTCGGGATTTGAAACCATCGAAAGCTGCTTTGCCGATATGACGCCTTATATCCATGCGGTGGAAACCGGTCTTTCCTCCGATCCGCCGATGAACTGGCGCGTGTCCGCGCTGGACAGGTTAACGCTCGTTTCCCATTCCGACGCGCATTCTCCCTCCAAACTCGGGCGGGAAGCCAATTTATTGGACACCGATCTTTCCTACACCGGATTGATAACGGCATTACAGACCGGAAACGGTTTTTTAGGCACCATCGAATTTTTCCCGGAAGAGGGCAAATACCATCTGGACGGGCATCGCAACTGCGGCGTGTGTTTAATGCCTGCCGAAACTGCACAATTGAACGGCCGGTGTCCGGTTTGCGGAAAAAAACTGACCATCGGCGTGGAGCATCGGGTGGAAGAACTGGCCGACCGGCCGGCGGGATTCCGTCCGGAAAACGCAAAGCCGTTTGAAAGCTTAGCCCCCTTGCCGGAGGTGATCGCCGCCTCTTCCGGCGGGTCCTCCACCGGTAAAAAGACAATGCGGCTTTATGAAGAAATGCTGCGCACCCTTGGAACGGAATTTGATATTTTGCGTCGGGTGCCATTGGAAGAGATCGAAAAAACTGCCGGGATATGCGTGCGCACCGGCATTGAACGTTTAAGGCTGGGACAGGTGAAACGCCGCCCCGGCTTTGACGGAGAATACGGCACCATCTCGCTGCTGACACCAGCGGAAATCGAAGCGTTCAGCGGTCAGATCTCCCTGTTTGGCGCCACAGCGGCGCCAACACAACCCATCGCCAAACACAAACAGAAAAAAGCGATTTCCCATTCGCAGGAACAGTCGGAAACGATGCCGGCAACACAGGAATTAAACGACGCGCAACAATCCGCGGTGCAGGCGGATCAACAAACGGTCGCGGTGATTGCCGGTCCCGGGACCGGCAAAACCAAAACGCTGGTGTCCCGCATCGTTTACCTTGTCAAACAACGGGGCGTGAAACCGGAAGAGATCACCGCCGTGACCTTCACCAATCAGGCGGCGGACGAAATGCGGCAGCGCCTGCAAAGCGCGCTGGGCGGCAAACGGGCGGTATCCCGCATGACGATCGGAACCTTTCATGCGATCTGCCTGCGGCTTTTGGGAAACGTGCATCTAATCAGCGCCAGTCAAGCACTGCGGGTGGCGGAACAGACGCTGCAAAATGAGAAATCCAAAATGCCCCCGAAAAAATTGGTGCAGGCGGTGTCGCTTGTCAAAAACGGCATGTCTTGCAAAGACGCCGGGATCGACGCCGGACTTTACGACGCTTATTGTTCCGCTTTGCAGCAGTTGAACGTGTTAGATTTTGACGATCTGTTACTTTGCGCATTAAAGCTGGATGTGAAAGGGCGCAAATGTTTTTCACACCTGCTGGTGGACGAATTTCAGGACATCAACGAAACGCAATATCAGCTGATCCGTGCCTGGAGCGCAGGCGCGAAAAGCCTTTTTGTCATCGGCGATCCGGATCAGTCGATCTATGGATTCCGCGGGGCAAACAGCCGCTGTTTTGAAAAGCTCAAAACCGACGTTGCAGATTTAAAGGAAATCCGCTTGTCGGAAAACTACCGGTCGGCGCCGGAAATTTTAACAAGCGCGCTTTGCGCTATCAACAAAAATCCGGGAGAAAAACGCTCGCTTTCTCCGCATCGGGACGGTGGGATCCCTGTCCGGTGGATATGGGCGGCGGACGATTTTGACGAAGGGATTTTCATTGCCAAAGAAATCGGCCGCATGACCGGCGGCGTGGATATGCTCGAAGCGCAAAAATGGGGTGCGGAAACCGAAAATCGCGCTTTTTCCGATATTGCGGTGCTTTGCCGCACCCACCGCCAATTGGAATTGATCGAAAAATGCCTGCGGCACGACGATATCCCCTGTGTGGTCAGCGGCAGGGAGGATTTTCTGGATGAAAAGGATGTGCGCGGTGCGCTCGCCTTTTTCAAACACCTGCTGATGCCCGGCGATGTGATCGCGCTTGCCGACGCGTTGCAGCTATTGTGGAACTGCCCGGCTGATCTGATCGAAAGCATGCAAACTGCCTGCAAAGGAAAAACCGAATGGGACGACAACGCTTTTGGGGCTGCTGCCAAAGGCCGTGGTTATTTGGAAGCGTGGCTGGAACGTGCAAACGAGTGGCGGCCATTGCTTGAAAAACAAAAACCTTGGCAGCTGATCGAACGCTGGGAAACGGCATACGGCGCCTCCCCTGCACTCGAACAGCTGAAAAACACGGCGGTGTTCTATGCCGATCTTCCCGCCCTGTTCAACGCACTGCTGCTGGGCGAGGAAGCGGATCTTCGCCGCGCGTCGGGCAAGGACTGGAAGTCCGGCGCAGTGCAGCTGATGACCTTTCACGGCGCGAAAGGTCTGGAATTCCCGGCGGTCTTTGTCGCCGGTGTGAAAACCGACATTTTGCCGCTGAAAGGACAGGATATTGAAGAAGAACGTCGTCTTTTTTATGTCGGCATGACCCGTGCGAAAGCGGAATTGATTCTCACCTGCGGTGCAGATCCTTCCGCATTTCTGGAGGATGTGAAAGGCACGGTCAAATATGAAACCGCGCCGATACGTCAGCCCGCAAAACAGCTCAGTTTGTTCTAAGGATAAACGGTTTACCGCAGTATGAAGTTTCGCTGCTCTTGTCATCACCGGATTATTGTTTAAAATAGGATCGCCGCAAATGAGAAAAATCATTTGCGGCGATCCTGTTTTATTCATCTGATCAATTTTACAGCACAATCATCCGGTTATTTTTTATTTAATGGAAGCTCGCCGTCGCGGAATTAAGGAGTTCTTTGATTTCCTCGTTTTCCATACCAGTGCAGTTCTGCGCCTGCGACATGGGACTGTATGCTCCCGATTTCTCCGGATCAACAACCGAAACGCCGTATTTCACACGCTCGACGACTTCCCCGTTTGCATCCTTAGCCTCCGCCTCAATAATGACAAGATACATTTTTGCCTTTACATCCTGCTGTAATCCGTGACCGTCTATGTAAGCACGAACTTTTTCATAAACACACATAAAAACCATCCCCTGCATATCAAGAAATTCTTGATTTTTATTTATAATATCACAGTTTAACTGTGAAATCAAGAGAAAATTACAGAAAATCTAGATTTTTGTCTTTACTTTTCAGATTTTATAGGTATAATGAATAAAAAGGCAGGTGATACCGTTGAAATATGAGATCGGAAGCCGTATCCGTAAATATCGTGAAGCACGCTGCTTTACGCAAAAGGAATTAGCCCAAAGACTTGGCGTGAGCAACAGCAGGGTTTCCAATTGGGAACAGGGCATCAACAGACCCGACGCTGACATTCTTGCTAAGCTTTGCCGGGCGCTCAGCGTGTCGCCAAGCGAATTATTGGACGTTCATCTGTCCTCTGACCGTTTAAGCGATAAAGAGCGAAAAGTAATCGAGGCGTATCGTGCAAAACCGGAGCTCCAACAAGCTGTCAATATTCTGCTGGGAATCACTGATGAAAAATAACAAATGTGCGCCGGTGGGGACGCTTCTTGAATTGATGCGCGATAAAATCAAAAAGCACGGCATTCAAAACGTCCGCTGAACTTACAAAACGCGGCTGGGAAGACATCCACTACACCGGCAGTTTCGGAAAATCGGTTTATCTGTATCGGAAACAAATTCAAAAATAATGCTGGAGCTTAAACAGTTGTCCCGGGTGGATCCGCCCGGGACAACATCTTTTCCCTGTGCTTTCTTTGCCGCAAAAAGATGTCCTATCCTTTGATGGGACATCTTTTTATCGCGTAAAAAACGTTTACACAAAACGGGCGCGACCGTCGATCTTGTATACCACGACACATAACATCCATACAAATTTTCGTTTTAATCCTGCGAAAAAATGGTCAAATGTTATATTGACAATCTTTCTTTATTGCGCTAGAATATTGTTTGTTCCCGAACAACTATTGGGACGTTTTGCATGCGGAGAGGAGGAAAGATTCGAATGGAAAAAGACTGTGGGATGTGGATCAACATCTTATCCCACAAACTGAAAAAACGTATGAATGCCGACATGCAAAGTCTGGGTATCACTGGTGTACAAAGCCGTGTTATGCACTACATTCTTGTGAAATGCGCCGACGGGCCGGTGTTCCAGCGTGATGTGGAAAAGGTTTTCGGTCTGGGTCGTTCCACAGCCACCGGCATTTTGCAGTTAATGGAAAAGAACGGTCTGATCCTGCGGGAAAGCGTAAAAAGCGACGCGCGTCTGAAAAGTCTGATTCCAACAGAAAAGGCGGCGCATCTGGATGAACAGATCGGCAAATCTCTTCATCAGACCGAGCAATGCCTCACAAACGGCTTGTCGGACAAACAGCTGGCGCTGTTTCTGGAAACGGCCGCGCGCATGTCCGCAAATCTGGATGAATGAACGGATTCCCTGTTCTACTGTTTTACGATCATTTTTCGATGCACCGCATGTGTAAAAGGGTGCATCCTGTTTTGAAGGAGGAATGTCACATATGATAAAAACCCTTGCTCGCAGTATCCGCGAGTTTAAAAAAACAGCGATTTTAACGCCGATTCTGGTCACGGTCGAGGTTATACTGGAATGTATCATTCCGTTCATTATTGCCAAGCTGGTGAACGAGATGCAGGCCGGATGCGATATGGACGTTATCATCAACTATGGTATTCAGTTGGTGGTCATGGCCGTTTTGTCGCTGATTTTCGGCGTTGCGGCCGGCAACACCTGTGCGACCGCTTCCACGGGTTTTGCACGAAATCTGCGACAGGACATGTTCTATCGCATTCAGGATTATTCTTTTGAAAATATCGATAAATTTTCAGTGTCGAGTCTGGTGACCCGTATGACCACCGACGTCATCAATGTGCAGATGTCATTCATGATGATTATCCGTGTAGCGATTCGCGGTCCGTTGATGCTTATTTTTTCCTTTATCATGGGCTTTGCCATGGGCGGACGGCTGGCGCTCATTTTCCTGATTACCATTCCGCTGCTGAGCATCGGATTGATACTGGTTATTCGCGCAGCCACACCGATTTTCCGCCGGGTATTCCGCAAGTATGATGCGCTCAACGACTCGGTACAGGAGAATGTGCAGGCTATGCGCGTGGTGAAAAGCTATGTACGTGAAGACTATGAAAAGAAGAAGTTCTCCGCGGCTGCCGAAGATGTCTGCAAAGACTTTACCCGCGCGGAGCGCATCATGGCACTCAACAGCCCAATGATGCAGTTTTGTGTGTATGCCGGAATGGTATTTGTGTTGTCTTTCGGCGCATATGTCGTCATCAGCAGCCGGGGCACCGAAGTCGCCGTGGGACAAATGTCCTCCATCCTGACTTACAGCTTCCAGATCCTCATGAGTTTAATGACCGTGTCCATGGTTTTTGTGATGATTACCATGTCGATGGAATCGGCCGAACGTATTGTTGAGGTGCTCAGCGAGAAAAGTAATTTAACCAGTCCGGAGGATGCTGTCAGCGAAGTGAAAGACGGCTCCATCGATTTTGAAAACGTCAGCTTCAAGTATTCCAAAAAAGCTGAACGCATGGCGCTGGCCAATGTCGATTTACATATTAAGTCCGGTGAAGTGATCGGTATTTTAGGCGGCACCGGTTCGTCCAAATCCACGCTGGTGCAGCTGATTCCCCGCCTGTATGATGTGACCGAAGGCTGTGTCAAGGTGGGCGGTATAGACGTGCGCAAGTACGATCTGGACACGCTGCGAAATAATGTGGCTGTAGTGCTGCAAAAGAACGTGCTCTTTTCCGGCACCATTAAAGACAACCTGCGCTGGGGCCATCCCGATGCCACAGACGAAGAGATGATGGAAGCCTGTAAGCTTGCGCAGGCGGATGAATTCATCCAACAGTTTCCGGACAAGTATGACACGTGGATCGAACAGGGCGGTTCCAACGTATCCGGTGGGCAGAAACAGCGTTTGTGCATTGCACGTGCGCTGCTGAAAAAACCAAAGGTGCTGATTCTGGACGATTCTACCAGCGCCGTAGACACACGCACCGACGCATTGATTCGCCAGGGCTTCCGTGATTTTATTCCTGAAACAACAAAAATTATTATTGCGCAGCGTGTAGCTTCCGTGCAGGATGCCGATCGTATCATCGTGATGGACGGTGGCCGAATCAGCGCGATCGGCACGCACGATGAACTGATGAAGACCAGCGAGATTTATCAAGAAGTATATACGACACAGAACAAGGCAGGTGATCAAGATGGCGAAGAATAAAACCAATACCGCGCCGGCTACCACAGCCCGGGGACATCGTGCACCTAAGGGTGTGCTGCGCCGGCTGCTGCGTATCCTTTTTGAATTTTATCCGGTCTTGCTGCCGGTAGCGCTGGTGTGTATTCTTATCAATGCCATTGTCAGTGCGGTGCCCGCAGTGTTTATGCAAAACATTATCGCGATTGTGGACGACAGCTATAAAACCGGCGACTGGTCCTCTGTGTCCGGTAAGATTCTGGGCCTTGTCGCGATCTTAGTCGGAATGTATGTCATCAGTCTGATCGCAGGATTTCTCTACACACAGATGATGGCAATTATCACGCAGGGCTCTTTGAAAAAAATGCGTGAGAAAATGTTCAGCCACATGCAGGATCTTCCCATCAAATATTTTGATACCAACGGTCATGGCGACATCATGAGCTATTATACCAACGACGTGGATACCCTGCGCCAGATGATCAGCCAGAGTCTGCCGCAGATGCTCATCGCCGGCGTGACGCTGCTGTCCGTGTTCTGCATCATGATGTATTACAGTGTCATATTGGGTCTGATCGTTGTGGTAGGCGTGATCTGCATGGTGCTTTCGGCTCGTTATGTCACCAGCCACTCCTCCAAATACTTTCTGCGCCAGCAGATCACGCTGGCAAAAGCCGAAGCGTTTATGGAAGAAATGATGACCGGACAGAAAGTGATTAAAGTATTTTGCCACGAGGAAAGCGCCAAACACGATTTCGATCAGGTGAACGGCGAGATATTCTTTAACGCACGCAACGGTAACCGTTTTGCCAACATTCTGATGCCGCTGCTTGGCAATATCGGCAACGTGATGTATGTTGTGGTGGCGCTTGTCGGCGGTGCGCTGATGCTGACCGATATTCCTAACATCAGCATCTCCGGCATGGCTTTCGGTATCAGCATCGTGGTACCGTTTCTGAACATGACCAAACAATTTGCCGGCGCTGTCGGGCAGGTATCCAACCAGGTCAACATGGTCATCATGGGTCTTGCAGGTACGCACCGAATCCTTGCGCTGTTGGACGAGCAGCCCGAAACCGACGAGGGCTATGTCACTTTGGTAAATGCAAAGGAGAATGCCGACGGCAGCTTGAGCGAATGTAAAGAACGTACCAACGTCTGGGCCTGGAAGCATCCGCACCATGACGGCACCGTCACCTACACCCGACTGCAGGGCGATGTGCGTTTCTATGACGTCAACTTCGGCTACACACCGGAAAAGACCGTATTGCACAATATCTCGCTATATGCAAAGCCCGGTCAGAAAGTGGCATTTGTCGGTTCTACCGGTGCGGGTAAAACGACTATTACAAACCTGATTAACCGTTTTTATGACATTAATGACGGTAAAATCCGATATGACGGCGTCAATATCAATAAGATCAAAAAAGCAGATCTGCGTCATAGTCTTGGCATTGTATTACAGGACACGAACCTTTTCACCGGTACGGTGATGGAAAACATCCGCTACGGCAATCTGGATGCATGCGACGAAGAGTGTATTGCGGCGGCGAAACTCGCCGGTGCAGATGACTTTATCCGCCGTCTGCCTGAAGGATATAACACCATGCTGCATGGCAACGGGGCAAACCTCAGCCAGGGTCAACGTCAGCTGCTTGCCATCGCACGCGCGGCCGTGGCCGATCCGCCTGTGATGATCATGGACGAGGCGACCAGCTCGATCGACACGCGTACCGAAGCAATCGTGCAGCGCGGCATGGACGCGCTGATGACCGGACGTACTGTGTTTGTCATTGCCCACCGCCTTTCCACCGTTCGCAACTCCAATGCGATCATGGTGTTGGATCACGGCCGCATTATCGAACGCGGCACCCACGAGGATCTTTTAAAGCTGAAAGGCACATATTATCAGCTATATACCGGTGCGCTGGAACTGGATTAAGCTACACTGACACATAAATCTTAAAACACCCCCGAACACGGCTTACCCATTGTGGGAAAGCTGTGCGCGGGGGTTGATTTTTGGTTTTCAGCGATAAAATACCTGAGTCGTTTAATCACTTTGCGGATCAAAAGCGCCTGTTTTTCTTTTTATCTTTTAAGTTGAAAATAACAGTTTTAGAGGAAAAAATGACAAAAATAGCGTCAGATACTGCCCCGATATAGGCTTAAAATTTAAAAAGAAAAACCCGACACATTCAAATATGTCGGGTTCTGTGAAAGCCGCATGAAAAAATATTTTTGCGTTTTCGGATGAAAGAGTCGGACCATTGTATAAAACAAGACTTTTGAAAATAACAAGAAGGAATATGTTTCAAAACAAACACTTTTTCGATCCGTATTAAATCAGACACGAAAGTCCGAATTTCCACATTTTATTGTTTTCGGCTGCCGTTTTGCGTATTTTCATATTTGGTGTCCAAATTTAAAAACGAGTGAATTAAAAATCATGCGAACTTACATAAATACTGAATTTTAATAGAAAAACACCATTGATATCCAAACCACAGAGATCGGATTTCAATGGCGTTTTCAGGGATTATAAGAAATTAGGATGATACTGTTGTGCATAAGGTTTTGTTTGTTTACTGTAATCGATTAATCGCATCAGTTGCGCTATAGTTTTGTCGTCGGGATTCACAAAATCACAGGAATGTTGGGAGCATACGCTTTTAAATTCTTTTCCGAAAATTTTAACGTCTTTGGCTCTCCAGCATTCATCGTGACAGGGGGTACCGCAGATTTTGACATGGTCATACACAGCTTTCTTAAATTCCTCGTCCTTTTCATCACTGTGAATCCTTTTACCGAAATCAAGATAATTAAAGATCTGGACACACCATTCGCCGCTTTTTTTAATCAACATCCAACCCAGATAATGCCCATTATAAGGTATTTTATAACCAATTGTTTCGCCATTGTCCATTTCATAAGGTAATGGTATAAGGGACAATTTGTTTTCATTCAAATCATCCACAAATCTCAACGCATTTTTCTGTAACTCACCATCAAGCATCTTGACAATTGTGTCTTCGATTTTACCGTATCTTTTTTGTTCAGATATTGTGATTACCTCCCATGGTATCAATAATCCATGCCCATAGTATATGACAATAGATGAAAAAAATCAACCATTTTACAACGGTCGACTTTTTTAATACGGGGAAGAATTAACAAAAAAGATACCCCTAAAATACGGGCACAGTGCTACAAAAAAGAAAAACCTGCGGAGCGCAAATTGCTCACCGCAGGTGTGTCTAAGCCACATGAAAAAGATATTTTCGGCAGTTTTGCGTATGAATTCGAACTCTCGCAGTTTTTTAGTTGGAACATATATCGTTGAAAAATGCGATCAGTTTATCCATCAGTTCAATCCTCATACCTTTTAATGATGGAATATGAATGAAAACTGTATTAGGATTTTTCTTTAGCATATGATAATACGCCGCATTACATAGATAACGGGTCGGTTTATTTGATATGGTGTAAGAGATGTCTGCGCTTCTAAGCATTGTTTCTAAATAATGTACATTAAAATCTGTACAAACCGTTTCATCATTGTACTTTGCACACGTTTCGATTCTGACTTTATCTATCAGTTTCTTATCGACTCCAAACATATACACTATGCTATAATCGCTACTGATAAACGAAATGTCTTTTTCCAATCCTTGAAAACTATTGGTTAATAAAATATAATTCGCTGCCGTTTGATCCACTAACTGAAAAGAAGTGTTGTGCACGCCTTTGAAGGCAGTAAAAAGAATCTTCATTTATTTTCCTTTGCGGTATTAAGTGATGCAATCAGCATTCGCTTGATTTCTTCTGCAAGAGAAAGGAGTTCATCAAAGTTATATTCTATCAGATTTGTTCTTTTCAGAAGCGTGAGCCAATATATGCTTTCACCGGTTTCCTTAAGTGAAATATGAAGCTTTGATATAAAATCCGCTTTGCTGTTACCGTATATGGCTTCGTTTATATTTGCACCAACACTTGTAGCAGAACGAAGTAACTGTTTTGCGATTGTTGTATCTTTTTTTGTTTTAGAAAAATCCTCGTAAAACAATACTACCTGTGTTGCAAAATCAAGAGATTTATCGAGCAAAGGACTGTTCATTCGTCATCACCTCTGATTGAATTATACCGCAAATTATTATATAATTCAACGCTTTGCGAAGCAAAGCTACCTTTTCTCTTCTCTTTTCTCTCTTATCTTTTCTCTGGAAACGACAATTAGAGAGAAGAGAGAAAAGTGAAAAGCTAAGAGTGAAGAGACCAAAAAGAAACGACAATCTTCTTTCGAAAATTGTCGTTTCTTTTTGGTGGGAGCGGGTGGATTCGAACCACCGAAGTCAGAGACAACAGATTTACAGTCTGCCCCCTTTGGCCACTCGGGAACACTCCCATATCGTCCAGTTGTTATGATGAAGATGCATCTTCTTTTTTGATCAAAAACAACGCAGCGCAACAACTGGTAAAAACAATTGAACCTGAGACAAACATTCACAACTGCGTTAAAAATGGAGCTGGTGGACGGACTCGAACCCCCGACCTGCTGATTACAAATCAGCTGCTCTACCAACTGAGCTACACCAGCGAATGAAATGAGCTGTGTAGCGAAGGTGGTTGAGCATCTCTACACAACTGAGCTACACCAGCGAATGAAATGAACTGTGTAGCGAAGGTGGTTGAGCATCTCTACACAACTGAGCTACACCAGCGAATAGGATAAAGCGCAGTGAAAGCGGCAGAGAATCCAAAAGGTTCAACATGCCTGTCCAATCAGGCGCTTAAATACTATACCATAAACTAAATATGTTGTCAAGTCTTATTTTTTAAAAACAGCAATAAAAACTGTAGATAAATCAATGATAGGTAACACTTTTCTCAAAAAAATAAGATGAAAGTGTATTTTGAAAGAATTTGTTGTGTTGTGAGGAGCCGCAGGCGACGAACAACACAACAAATTCGGCGCTAATTACATTACTGCCAGATAGTCAGCAAGTACTGCGTTTGGACTTCTGTATTTAAGACAACTTTTTGAAATATTATTTGAAATTTTATTGTATTTTGCAAGTTGCTTTCTGCCGTCTTCAAGGCTATACATTCTCATTTTACTGTACTTTCATCTTAACACATTTGAGTTGTTTTTTCTGTTTTTAATGTTACCTATCTATTGTATCATAACATTCGAACTCGGACTGTCTCAGTTCCTTTGTCACATCAGTATAAATATTAAGTGTTGTTGATATATCAGGCTTTAGCGGATAATTCTTTTCCGACCACTCAGCAGCAATTTCAGGGCGTTGTGAAGCAAGGTCATTGAATCCTACCAAAATCTTATTATGGGAGCAATATGGGCAGCCTGTGCCGTTTGTAGCCCTACTCTTAACTGTTGCACTCCATTCGTGACCGCATTTGCCTTTCCAAATCACTTTTTTATGGGAACCAACGCTTACCATTGTCGGTTTCAAATCGCCGTTTTTAACTGACCACTCAGCGGCTATCTCCGGCTTTAAGGTT
>CAMMAZ010000004.1 GCA_946493765.1 uncultured Clostridia bacterium
AGAAAATTTCAAATGCACAAGCAGCATTAAAATAGGGGGATAAGCCATTGTCTGATGTAATTATTGTGGCGATCATCTCGCTTGCAGGAACGGCGCTCGGCACATTCAGCGGCATATTGACATCCAGTAAGCTGACCAATTATCGCATTAAACAGCTGGAAATCAAAGTGGAAGAACACAACGGATATGCGCGTCGGCTGCCGGAGGTGGAACACCAGGTGGCGCGGCACAATGAACAATGTGCAAGAGTGCCGGTGTTGGAAGAAAGAATCAAGGTGATGAATCACCGTATTGAAGATTTAGAAAAGGGGAATGTTTAATGGGGGAAATCCTGAAAAGATTAAAATCGCCGGTTTTATGGGTGGCGGTTGTGGGCTTGATTTATTCAACTGCCGTTCAGCCGGTTTTTGCGGATATTTTACCGGATTGGACAAGCATTGTCGGGTTTGTTGCGGCGATTTTTGGTATTGCAAACAATCCATCAGATAAGCAGAAGTTCTAACAGATTGAAATGGCAAACGGCTCTGTGGAATTTCAATTTTCACAGAGCCGTTTTCGGCATCTTCCTGCTTTTTCGCTTTTCATCCGGGTCAATTTATGCTATACTAGGCAAAACGGACAAAGTTGTGCAGCCCCCAAGATGTCTGATCGGAAAGGCGGGAGCATCAAGTGGATCGCATTTTTATTGTGGAAGACGATCAAAGTATTAAAAACGAACTGGCGGATTTGCTGCGCGCCAACGGTTACCAGCCGGTGGAACAGCCGCCTTGTGAATTGGCGCTTTTGGATGTGAATCTGCCGGGAGAAAACGGTTTTGAGATCTGTCGGAAGCTCCGGCAGCATTCGGATGTTCCGGTTATTTTTTTAACGGCGCGGGACACGGCGGAGGATGAAATTTTAGGGTTTGGTGTTGGGGCGGACGATTATATCCGCAAGCCGTATCATTCTTCGGTTTTGCTCGCCCGAATCGAACGGTTGTTAAAACGCAAATCCAATCCGGTCTTATCGGTGCAGGATTTAAAACTGCATTTGTGTGATATGACGGTGGAATATGGCGGGAAGACGGCACAGCTGACAAGAAATGAAACGCGGATCCTTGCCTGCTTGATGCAAAAACAGCTGTGCACCCGCACCGAGATCATTGAGGATTTATGGAACAACAGCTTATATGTGGACGAAAATACGCTGTATGTCAACATCAACCGGCTGCGGGAAAAATTAAAGCAGCTCGGTGCGCATGATTATATTCATACCGTCCGCGGTGTGGGGTACCGCTTATGAAGCTGCGCGATTTTATCTATGCCAAAGCGGTAACGCTATGTTTTTTCGGCATCGGCGCACTGCTGCTCGGCGCTGTTTTTTGGATGGGCAATGCGCAGCTGCCTTTACTGCTGCTCACCGAAGGGCTTTTGATTTTATTGGTCGCCGCATGGCTGGTGGTCAGCTTTTGGCACGAAAAGAAAAAACTGCAAAAGATAACAAAAATCATCGATCAGATGGAGGAGAAGTATCTGGCAGCAGAGGTGCTGCTCCCGCCGGCTGATCCGGTGCAGCGGCAGTATTTTCAGATCATGCGCGCCGTTTCACGTTCTGCGATCGACGCTGTGGAAACCGCGCAGCGCCAGCGGGATGAATACCGCGACTATGTCGAAAGCTGGATTCATGAAATCAAAACGCCGCTGACCGCCTGTTCATTGATTTTGGCAAACGGCGGCGATGCGGATAAATTGCGCCGGGAACTCAAACGCGCCGATAATTTAACAGAAAGTATTTTGTATTATGCGCGTGCGCGAAGTTTGGAAACGGATATCAAAATCAGCAAAGTTTCGGTGCAGGATGTGATGGATGAAGCGGTCAAAAGCCAGATGGAACTGCTGATCGCAGCGAAAATCAGTGTGGAAACGAACGGGGACTTTTTTGTGCATACCGATAAAAAGGCGCTTGCGTTTATTTTAAAACAGCTTTTGATCAACTGTGCAAAATATTGTCCGGGCGCGCATGTCGCGATAACCGCCCAAAACGGGACGATCACCGTGACGGACAACGGGCCGGGTATTCCGGCGCATGAGCTGCCGCGCGTGACACAGCGTGGTTTTACCGGCGCGGGGAACAAAAGCACCGGTATGGGACTGTATATCGTCAGTGAACTTTGCAAAAAGCTGGAGATCGACCTGCATATCACCTCTGTTTTCGGTCAATCTACAAGTGTCGCGCTGTCTTTTTTATCCCTTACAAAATCGTAAGGCTTTTTGTAAGACTGCGTTATAAAAAAATCTGTTGTTTTGTGGTATCATCAGAACAAACGGAGGTATCAACATGAACAATATGATTTTACAGGTCGAAAATGTTACGAAATATTACGGATCGGGCAGCGTTGTGACCAAAGCGCTGGACGGCATCTCCTTTTCTGTCCAAAAAGGGGAGTTCACCGCGATCATGGGCGCGTCGGGTTCCGGAAAGAGCACGCTTTTGAATGTGATTTCCACCATCGACCGCATCAGCGCGGGGAAAATCCTGGTGGAGGGACATTCCGTTGCGGATATGAAGGAGGACGCGCTGTCCGCCTTTCGCCGCGATAAGCTCGGTTTTATTTTTCAGGAATACAATTTGCTGGACACGCTGACGGTTGGGGAAAACATCGTTTTGCCGCTGAATCTGCGCCGGATCGATGCGGCAAAAACAAAAGCGGAATTGCAACGGGTCGCGCAGACGCTCGGCGTTGCGGACCAGCTGCAAAAGTTCCCGTATGAATTGTCCGGCGGGCAGCGGCAGCGCGCCGCCTGCGCCAGAGCGATCATCGTGAATCCCGCGTTGGTTCTGGCAGATGAGCCGACCGGCGCACTGGATTCCAAAAATTCAAAAATCCTGATGCAGACTTTCTCACTCATGAACCGGCAGCTGGGTTCCACGATTTTGATGGTCACTCACGATGCAATGGTCGGTTCCTTTGCGCAACGGGTGTTGTTTTTAAAGGACGGACAGATTTTCGGAGAAGTGGTGCGCGGCGACCGCGACCGGCAGACGATGTATAACGAAATTTTGTCGGTCATGGCGGGACTCGGCGGGGATACCGGAGAAGAGAATTTGCCGCAAACGGCATTCGAGCAAAACAACGGCGTCGCCGGGGGAGGTGATGCCGGATGCTGACAAAGCTTGCAATTCGCAATGTCAAGCGGCAGATCGGAAATTATCTGATTTATTTTTTCACCGTGTCTTTAACGGTGGCGTTGATGTTTGCGGTCAATAATGTCATTTTCAGTGAGGCGCTGCTGCAAAAAGCGGAGATTTTCCGAGAGCTGAAATCCGGTCTCATTGGCATTTCGGTGTTTGTTGCGCTGATCGTTGCATTTGTGCTGGGCTATGCGACTTCTTTCATGCTCAAACTGCGAAAAAGGGAATTCGGAACCTATTTAACGCTGGGTATGACCCGCAAAAACATATTGTCCATCTTTGTGCTGGAAACGATGATTCTATGCGCGGCGGCGCTGCTTGCCGGTATGCTGTTTGGTCTGTTTGTGTATCAGGGACTGATGCTTGTCATTTCCAATTTGATGGAGATGGAATTTGCTTTTGCCGCGTATTCCGTCAAAGGGCTGGTGCTCACCGTCGTGCTGGTGTGCGGTGTGTTTGGTTTGGCGTCGGTCACATCGGCGCTGTATTTAAAACGCGTGAGCATTTACCAGCTGATTCATGGGGATAAGGTCGTTGACAAACAGGTCAAACACCCTGTGCTGTGGTTTGAAATCGTGATCATTTCCTTTGCGGCAATCCTTTGCAGCTGTCTTGTCTTTTACAAAACAACCGAAAAAATGTTCACACAAGGCGGCGGTTCCGGCGGCATGTTATTTGGTTCTTTGGCGGTATTGGCGGGAGCGCTCGTGTTCTTTCATATCGGTCTTGCCCGCAGCGCCGTGTATTTGCTGCTCAAAAGCGAGCGCTTTTGCAGCCGCGGTACCAATACATTTACATTGCGCCAGCTTTCCGGAAAGCTGCGGTCCAACGCCGTCATGGCGGGTGCGCTGGCCTTTCTGATTGCGTTTGCGGTGATTTTAGCCAACGTTTCCTTTGTGCAGAAGGTCAGCGAGGAAAGCACGCTCGATCAGACCTATCCGTTTGATATCAACATTGTGTCGGACGCGACCCAGCCGGCACCGGTTTCGGAGGAACAAGCGGATAAAATCATTCGATCCTTTGTTCCGATCGAAGAAAAAATGCATTATGCTGTCTATACGACTAAGACCGCCTATCTTTACAGTTTCACCAGATGGACGGGCGACGGCTATGAAGGTTTAGAAGATTCCATCATGGCGCAAAGCGATATCAACCGGCTGTATCGGGCGCTTGGCCGTGATCCGGTGCAGCTCGACGGCGGATTTAAAATTCTGTGCAACGTGCCACAGGTCACAAGCTTTGATTTTTCCAAAGCCAAATTGGAGATCGGCGGGAAAACATACGCCTATACCGGCATTGCGGATGATATGCCCTATATCACCTATGATTATTTTATCGCGGTGGTGCCGGACGAAGCGGCGCAGCATTTATCCTTACAGTCGAACGGTGTTGCCTATACCCTGAAGAATCAAAAGTTTGACGCGCAGGCGTTACATGACGCGCTGTCCTATCCTTACACCACGAGCGACGGCGCCTACACCTATGACCGCTGCGACTATCATATCCGGGAATATGGCAGAATGCAGCGCAACAGCAACACGGCGGTGTTTGTGACCGGCGCTTTGTATGTCTCGATCGTGTTTGTGTTTTTAGCCATGGCGATTTTAGCGCTCAAAACCTTGTCCGGTCTGTCGGACGACCGCCGGCAATACAGCATCCTTTTTCGGCTCGGCGCCGGAGAACGTGAACAAAGCAAAACATTGTTTTGGCAGACGTTCAGTTTCTTTTTCCTGCCGTTTGCGCTGCCGATCCTGCTTAGCATTCCCACCGGCATGATCTGCGCGCAGATCATGCGCATGGCAGGGCTTAGCATGACGGGAACAGTCTATTTAAATACCGGGCTGATCGCCCTTTGTTTGATCGCGGTTTATTTGCTCTATTTTACTGCGACCTATCTTTTGGCGAAAAAAACAGTCGTTCGGTCAACGCTCTAGGAGATTGCCGGTACGCAGATAAAAAACAACAGACCGTCCGTTTTCGGGCGGTCTGTTTTCATGCATGTATTAAATTTTCAGTTAATCGCAGCAATCGCAGGATCTTGCGTCACAGCAGATCGTGCCGTCTTCCACACAGGCGGTCACCGAATAGGTCACGGGAATTTTAATGCAGATTTTCTGCAGGATCGTGAAGGTGCAGGTGTTGCAGCAATCCATGCATTCACAAATGACTTTCGGCTCTCCGCAGCATTCGATTTCCACGTCGCTGACGGTGGCGGTCGGTTTCAACTCGACCGGCAGGCTGATGTCGGCATATTGGCAGCTTGTTTTTGTGCATTTGTTGTGCGGGCTGTTGGATTCATAGTTGGACATAAAGATCAGGCTCCTTATTTGATTTTTTGCAGATGGCGTTCATCTGCGCGCGAAAAAATTCCTGCATCTCTTAAAGTTGAGATATTCCATCATATGTGATTCATTATAAAGTGTTACAAATAAGGATTTTAGCCGATGATATACCATTGAAATCAGACCGGGCTACCGCGCCGCACCGCGCAGACCGGGCCGGGCAGGACGGCAAAATTCCGTCATGTTGTCCCAATAGCGTTTGGGCATATGCGACATGCGGCATTTGGGATTGTAGCGTTCTTCAATAGCGATGGTATCGTAATATTCGCGCCAAAGCTGCCGGTACATCTGCTCCGTTTCGTCCGGTTGATCCATGACAAAGTTGTCCACCGGGATGATCGCCGCCTGCCGTGGGCGGTAAACCAGCGCCATGCCGTTTGTTTCGTCGTAGATCAGAAAACTTTCCAGCGGATACCGGTCAATAAAATGCGGCGCAATCAGCGGCAGCACCTGATTGCGCGGGCGGATCACTGCCGAGAGAACCTTTTCGGTGGCGGAAAAGCGGATAAACTGCTTGAAACGATGGCTTTCGTTATAAAGATGCCGCTGTGCTTTTTGCAGTGTGCAGACGGTGTCGTCCGTTAAATTGCGCAAAATGCCCGGTCCCGCCGCAAATCCGGCCTGCAAAAAACGCAGCATGTGCAGTTCCTTTTGCGGTAAAAAGGTGAGAAAAGCATCCCGGACAAGCAGCCCCGCGCCGCGCCCGATTTTTTGCGGAATCGCCTTTTGCACCCGCGCTGCATGAGATGCGTTTGTCGCAATAAAACGCGCCGGGTCCAGTGTTTGCTGCGGCTGGTCGAACCGGCGGATGTCCACCGGCGTTTCCTTGTTTTGAAAGCTTTCAAACACGCAGCTGAAAAAGCCGTCGAATGTGCCGTCGTATTCATAAACTACATTTTTGCCTGCAAACATGCCCGCACCTCCATGTCTCCGATTTTATGATCTGAAAATAAACTTAGCTGTTCATATTGCTGCGGCAGCTGCCGGCTTACATAATCCAGCCCCTGCTGGGAAATCAGGCTGCGCAGCATACCGTCCTGCGTGATGTGCAGCCCGTCGGCCAGTTTGCCGCCCGCGATGATGAAATACTGCGCGCGTTTTAAAACAACGCCGATTTTTTTCAGTCCCGCATAGCTTAAGGTTCCGGCCTTGCGGGCGGTGATGATGCGTTTGGCGCTGGTCACGCCGATGCCCGGCACCCGCAGCAGCATTTCATAGGGCGCGGTTTGCACCTCGATGGGAAACAGCTCCATGTGATTGAGCGCCCAGTTGCATTTTGGGTCGATCAGCGGATTGAAATGCGGATGCTCTTCATCCAGCAGCTCTTCGGCTTTGAACCCGTAAAACCGCAGCAGCCAGTCCGCCTGGTATAACCGATGTTCCCGCAAAAGCGGCGGCGGTGTGTCGGCAGCAGGCAGCAGCGGATTGGTGGACACCGGCATATAAGCGGAAAAGAACACGCGTTTTAACCGGTATTTTTGATACAGCGCGCTGGACAGATTCAAAATCTGGTAGTCGGTGTCCGGCGTTGCGCCGATGATCATCTGGGTGCTTTGTCCTGCGGGCACGAATTTGGGCGCGTGCTGATACTTTATCAGTTCCCGTTTGTTTTCCCGCAATCTGCCGGAGATAAAACCCATCGGTTTTAAAATGGAGGTCTTGGATTTGTCGGGCGCGAGCCGGTTTAAGCTTTTCTGGCTTGGCAGCTCGATGTTCACGCTCATGCGGTCGGCAAGCATACCGAGCCTTTGCAGCAGCGCCTCATCCGCGCCGGGGATCGCCTTGGCGTGGATATAACCGAAAAAGCGGTATTCATTCCGCAGGATTTCCAGTGTCTTGATCATCTGTTCGCAGGTGTAATCCGGGTTTTTCATCACGCCGGAACTTAAAAACAGCCCCTCGATATAATTGCGCCGGTAAAATTCGATCGTTAAATCAGCCAGCTCCCGCGGCGTGAAAGCCGCGCGCGGCAGATCGTTGCTGCGCCGGTTGACACAGTAGGCGCAATCGTAAACGCAGACGTTGGTTAATAGCACCTTCAAAAGGGAAACACATCGCCCGTCGGCGGAAAAGGTGTGGCAGATCCCGCACGCCGCCGCATTGCCGATCCCGTCTTTACCGTTTTTGCGGTCAACACCGCTGGAGGTGCAGGCAACATCGTATTTCGCGCTGTCGGATAGAATTTTCAGCTTTTCAAACAAATCCATATGAAACCCTCCCGCTAAACTGATTATACAACAGAACAAATGTTCGAGTCAAGAGGAAAATTTTTTATGACCGAACTTTTTGCAGACAATAAAACACCCGCCGGTTTCCCAAACAGGAAACCGACGGGCTGTCGTGTGCAGTTTAAAAGTCTTGCGCCGTATACCGGTCGCAGCAGGCAGGCGGACAAGGGAGGGACACATCAAACTGCGGGCTGCCGTAAGGATAGACGCGGCGGGTAAATTCCGTTTTACCGTCGGTCTGCCGCACTGCGAGCAGAAAGTCGGGCGCCGCATCCGTCTCGCGCCACCGGCGCAGTGCATCCAAATCACTGGCGCGATTGTCGTTTGCAAAAATCGCGTTGGTGCCGTAGCCGCCGTTGCCGTGGTCTTTGCCCGGAAAGAGAAAATACCGGCAAAAGTCTTTGACCGTCTCATAGCCGCCGCAGCGTTGCAGCACGCGCTGATAGTAGCGCATGGCGTCGGGAAAGGAAACGCAAGGGTCGGCGCTGCCGGAATAGATCAGCAGCTTGCCGCCGTGCCGGGTAAAAGCGGAAAGATCCGGATCGTTGGCATTCAAATCCTTTGCAAGCAGGTGGTTCAAATGGTCAAGATCGTCCGCAAAATCAAAGGACGCAGCGGTGTAATCTTTGCCGAACGCCCAGATAAATGGGTAATAATGCGGGCTTTCCGCCTGTTGGCAGTCGTTAATTCCACAGCCGAACGCTTCGGAACCGATCGGCATGCCGTTATAAATGCGTTCGCCGGTTTTGGGATTGACAGGACCGCTGTAAACCGCGTGCAGCGCCGACAACTGTTCGGGATGCAGCGCGGGCATCTCCTTTGCAAGCTGTTTTAAAAACGCATCGATCACAGCTTCATCGCCCTGCGGGAAGGAAACAAACCGGTCGCCGGGCTCTCCGTCGCCGCGGTTTTGAAAAAATACAGCGGCAAAAGCCGTGATCGCTTCAATTTCCTCTGTTTGAAACATCGGTTCTCCGTTTGCCCGCCGCAGGTGCAGATGGTTCCATAAAAAATAGGTGTGCAGGTTGGTGCGGTTGTTGGCGGGCACACCGGCGATGATACCATCGTAATCTTCCGGGAAACGCTGTGCGAGCGACAGCGCCTGCTGACCGCCGGTGGAGCCGCCGGTAAAATAGGAAAAACGCGGCGGTTTTTGGTAACAGGCTGCAATCAGCGCTTTCGCCGCCACAGTCATCAGGTGGGTGGCGCGCCAGCCGAAATCTTTCCAGACATCCGGATTCTGGATACCGCTTTCCCGTCCGCGCGAAGTGCCCATATCGGTGTTGGCGACTGCGTAATTTTGCCGCAGATATGTCGGCAGCAGCCAGAAAGCAATTGACCCCGCCATGCCGCCGTTACCGGTTCCGATAAAAATACCGTTCCAGTTTTCCGGCAGCCAGACCTCGGTGTGGATCAACGATCCCGGCCCCGGCGTCATTTGCAGCCGGACACGGTAAAAGGGCGGCAGATTTTCGATCATATCGCCGTTTTCCAATTGCAGACGATTTTTATTTTCATAATCGACGGACAAAATGACCGTGTCGGGTAAAAGAGTGTTTTGCAGCCGTTTGATGATTGCATTGACCGGCATGATAATCCTCCTTTTTGAAAAGACCGTTCAACCATTTTTTCGTGTTTCTCTTCAACATGGAACGATCCCGCTTTAAAAAATGATTTTTTTAATCTTACCGCGAATGTGAGGGGAAGTCAATCCTTTTTGGATTCTCACCGGGGGATATCTCGCAAATGTCTGGATTTTGCAAAAAATTGCATGCAATTTTCATTCTTCTCTGGCAATCCGGTGCAGTTTGTGTTATAGCTCTCACAAAAGGGGCATTCGGCAGAAGAAGCTGTAATCTTAGAGGAGAATGTTTATGAAATATCGATTTGATGATCAAAATTACACCGCCGTTCACTGCATCGGAAACGGGAGGGTCTGCGCTTATGAAAAAGGTCCCGATATATTTCAGCTTTTCGGTCCGTCTTACAGTGCGCCCAACATCGGAAGCATCACGCTGTGCAGGGATTCGGCAGACTTTTTTGCACTGTGCCGCCAGCCGCAAACCGATATTTGGACGCATACCCTTTACCAGGGTGAGACCTTTGTCGGCACCATCAAAGACAGCGTGCTTGAAAACCGCGCGGTTTTTGTCCGGCAGGTTGCTGCGACAAAGGAAATGACCATGCAATTGGAATGCACAAACCTGAAAGGATTGTTCAAACTTCCGGAAAACATATTGCCCGGACAGTGTTACATGGGTGAAATTCCCGAGGGCACTGCATTTTACAGTCACGGCACCAATCACGGTGTCACCAGAGGTTATTTTTCCGACCGCTGTTATTATGTCGGCATCCTGGTAAACGGGGACGGCAGACTGTCCCTCGAAAATCCGCAGCGCCTTTCCATAACGGTTTGCACCGGCGACGTTATCGTTGCATTTTCTGCAGATTACCGCGCGCTTGTTCGTGAAATGGCAGACCTGTTGGCTGCGGATATAACGCAACTGGTCGGCGCGCGTGCCGCTGCGTGGGAATCCCGTGCAGCCCGCGCAAACAGCCGTTTGCCAAAGGCTGCAAAACAGTATGCCGCGATCATTGACGATGTTGCGGTGCTGATTCAAACGCAGCAGTCTGTCTCCGGCGGCATCTTGGCAGGGCATCATTATCATCTTGTGTATATCCGCGACAACTACAGTGTGAGCCGAGCATTATTGGAGATGGGTTATTATGAGGAAGCGTGCCGGCTGCTGTTGTTTTATGCCGGGGTTTTCGCAAAATACGGGGAAATCCACAACGCACAGGTTACCGACGGGTTTGGTTTCCATGTCCATGAAAACGACGCGGCCGAGATCACCGGCTATATGATCCTGATGGCAACGGATTATTATGATAAAACAAAAGATTTGGACACACTGAAAAAAACGGTGCCCTTGCTGCGGTGGTGTGTGCAGCAGCAACATGATATTCTTTATCAGGGCATGCTCCCCTTTAACGGCGACGAAACCTATATTGCGGGCGGCATTTTGCCAAGATCCGCGATCAACCATGGTTCCATGGAAGCAACCGCGCTTTATCACACCGCCTGTGTAAGGCTGTTGGCATATGCCAAGAAATTGGACTTTGAAGAAGATTTCACAAACCTTCTCAAAGGAGATATCATGGAGATTGCAAAAAACTTTAACAGCCATTTTATGATAAACGGCCGTCTTGCCTGCGATAATCCCGCTTATCAGGAAAAAGGCGCGCCGATCCGGATCGGCGTTAGTTTTTGCGGACATGGGATCGCTTTGTGCGTGCGCAACCGATTCAATGATTATGTGTGCACACAATGCCTTGAAAAGTGTGACAAGCCTATTTTTCATGATGATAACGATTTCCATTTCACGCCTTCCGCACTGCTGATGCCGTTGTTTGTGGGGTCCGGTCTGATCGATCCGGCGGTGGCCGGCAAACAGGTTGAAAGCATAGCCGATCAGCTTTTGGCCAATGAACCGGGCGTTACCATAACAGGATATGACTATGGGCTGATGGCATATGCGCTCCATGGAAAAGATGAAGAAAAAAGAAAGGTGTTTATTGATAAAATTTTAGCCCTGCGGGACAATACCGGCGCATGGGTGGAATATTACCGTGACGGTATCCCCAAAGGATGCATGTGCCGCCCGTGGGAAAGCGCAATCAATGTTCTCGGCCTGCTCAAAGGCCTTTCGTAAAAGTTTTCAAAAAGGCAAAAACAAAAAGAAACGGCAATCTTCTGAACTGCCCCAGATTGTGCAGACAGTACAAAAAAACGACTTGATGTAAAATATTAAAATTAGGCAACAAACTGATTTCGTTTTTCAAGCGGAGTCAGTTTTGTTTTAGTTTGAATACGGTAATTGTTGTAATAGTTGATATATTCACCTATGAGGAGGCTAGCCTCCTCATAGGTGGCGAGTTTAACTCTGTGGATGCATTCTGTTTTGAGAATTGAAAAGAAATTTTCTGCTAAAGCATTGTCATATGGATTTCCCCGTCTTGACATTGAAGGCGAAATGCCGTATTCTTTAATTAGGCGATAATACGGTTCGGAAGTGTATTGAAAGCCTTGATCACTGTGGAGCTGCAACTCCGCAGTGATTTTTTCTTTTTTTCTTGCTTCTCTGATTGTATCTAATACAAGCTTTATGGATTGTTCTTTATCTGTTTTGTATGCAACAATACTGTTATCATACAAATCCCTGATGATTGAAAGATAAAGAAATCCCTGTCCTGTTTTGATATATGATATATCTGTTACCCATTTTTGATTTGGTTTGTCCGCAGAGAATTCACGATTAAGTGAATTTGGGTATCTGTGCAAATATTGGCTGCAATAGTGAAACCTTTTTCTGCGTACAACTGATAGCAAGTTGTACTTCTGCATTACACGCAATACAGTCTTTGGATTTCTGTATATTCCTTGTCTTTCAAGCCATATATGTACTCTGCGATAACCGTAGGTTCTGTAACTTTCTTCCTGACATTCTCTTATCTTCTCTGCAAGCTGTAAATCTCTGTCCGGTATATCTTTTCTTTTCAGATACGCATAATATCCGCTGCGAGATACATTAAAAAATCTGCACATTTCACTTATTCTGTATTTTTCCTTGTACTTAAAAATTACTTGATATTTTACTAATGGCTTCACTTCCTTTCTGTGAGCGAAAGAAAATCCCTCATTAACTCGTTTTCCATCTCCAATCTTTTTATTTTTGAATCTTTACGGGCTATGATATATTTCAATTCATTGATTTTCATTTCTTCTGTGATTGCAAAATCTTTCGGCGGTCTCCCTTTTGCTTTCAATGCTATTCCTGCTTCTATCCTTCTTTCCTTTTCATTATATCTTGAAATGAAGTTGTGAACTTGTTGATAACTAAATCCATATTTCTTTCCTATTTCTCGTAATGTCATTCCTTTTGCCTTTAATTCCAGTATCTCTTTTTCATATTCCTTTATATGTCGATAACTTCTAGCCATTTAAAAATCCCTCCTGATGTTTATTTTACATCAAGAGGGTTCTTTTTTCTATTGTCCATTTTTTACGGACTTGTGCACTTCTGCATGAAGATTGCCGTTTCTTTTTGTGAAAGGCACATGAAAAAGATATTTTCAGCATTTCGGCGGTGGGATTTGAACTCTTGTAAAGGATATTATTCATTATTTTCAGCTTGCTTGATTTTTTTCAATTCACTTTCTGCCCATCGGTTTTCTATCTCATATCCCCTTTCGTTATTCCAAGCTATGATCTCATTTAAAGCTTTCTCCGCTTGTTCAGGCAAGCGATTTTCAATATAATAACAAGCTAATGAATACTGTGAATCAATTAAGTTTTTATCTAACTGATATGCTCTCTCCCAGCATTTTTTTGCGTTATCATAATCCAATAACTGTTTATATGTGTCTCCTGCATAAGTCAGTAAAATGGCATCGCTTGGAAATAAAGCAAGGCCTGTTTCAGCCACTTTTATTGCATTTTTTAAATCCCCTGCATTTTTATATGCGGCTATTAAAGAAGAATAATGCTGGGGATTACCTGGTTCCTGAAGTATTGCCTTACTGTATTTATCAATACTTTCTTGTGAGCGGCCAAGACGGGAAAGAAACAAAATATATTGCCGTTGATTTTTATAATAAGATTGTTCTTTAATCTGGCTGCCTTGTTCAATTGATTTTATATAGTATTCTTCAGCCGCTTTCAAATAATATTGTGCGTGACATTCCAATAGATAAGCATAATATCCTAAATCTTCATCCGTGAAGTTCCCTGATTCAAACAATTTTTTATATTCCCGATCGGCCTGATGAAAGATTTCCATATTATCCATCTCGCTTTCGTACAGCGACATTAAGCGTTCAGCTTTATTACGATATGCCCTCATATTCGGCTGAAAAAGATCGTCAATAGTTACACCAAAAGTTTCCGCAATGGTAGGCAGCAGTGTTATCTCTGGCAAGGTTATACCGGTCTCCCATTTGCTTACAGCCTGAAATGAAATGGAAAGTTTTTCAGCCAACATCTGTTGTGTTATATTTTGTTCTTCTCTTAATCGTTTTATATTTCTTCCGATTGTCAATGTATTCATAAATAAACTCTCCTTAAATCGATAGTAAACAGCGCTGTTTCTACTTATATTATAACGGTGTGACATATCAAATGGCAATAACTATATATTTTAATGAGATTCGCTTAATGTTTGAAATATTTTTATATATAAATTGAAAGAAGCCGACTGTCATACGGCAATCGACTTCTTTCAATAATGTCTAAGCCACATGAAAAAGATATTTTCGGCATTTCGGCGGTGGGAGGTGAACGCTCGTAGCCCACAAAAGGATGATAGCGACAGCGAACCGGTGAGCTGAGCGTGCCCTTTTAACGAAAGGCTTTGACCCTTACGATGCTTTAGTGAAGTATATCATCTTCCAAAACTTTAACAAGTTTATGCATCATATCCACACGCATGCCCTTTAAAGAAGGAATATGTATAAAAACTGTATTTGGATTTTTCTTGAGCATATGATAATACGCTGCATTGCATAAATAATGCGTAGGTTTATCAGATACGGTGTAAAAAATATTTCCGCTTCTAAACCTGTTTTCTAAAGTACGTATATCGAATTTTGTATAGACCATTTCTTCATTATAATTTGCACAGGTTTCAATTCGGATTTTGTCCACCAAGGTCTTATCAACACCAAACATATACACGATACTATCATCACTGTCAATGAAAGAAATATCTTTTTCTATACCTTGGAAGCTATTGGTTAACAAGACATAATTTGCTCCCAATTGATCGACCAACTGAAAAGAAGTATTGTGTATGCCTTTAAAGGCAGTAAAAAGAGTTTTCATTTGTTTTCCTTTGCGGTATTTAGGGATGCAATCAGCATTCGTTTGATCTCTTGCGCCAATGATAATAGTTCATCAAAATTATAATCCATTAGCTTTGTTCTTTTTAAGAGCGTAAGCCAATAAATGCTTTCGCCTGTTTCTTTCAGTGAAATATGAAGTTTAGATATAAAATCAGCTTTGCTGTTACCGTAAACGGCTTCGTTTATGTTTGCACCGATACTCGTTGCTGAACGAAGTAATTGTTTTACGATAGTTGTATCTTTTCTTGTTTTAGAAAATTCCTCATAAAACAAAACGATCTGTGTTGCAAAATCAAGAGATTTATCGAGTAACGGGCTGCTCATCAGTATCACCTCTACACGAATTATACAATAATTCTTTTTTATAATCAATGCTTTGCGGAGCAAAGCTACCTTTACTTTTATCTCTTCTTTCTTATCTTTTATCTGGAAACGGCAATTTTAGAGAAAAGAGAAAAATAAAAAGTGAATAGAGAAAAGAACAAAAAGAAACGGCAATCTTCATTCAGAAGATTGCCGTTTCTTTTTGGTGGAGACAGAGGGACTTGAACCCACGACCTCTGCGATGTGAACGCAGCGCGCTAACCAGCTGAGCCATGTCTCCGAATCGATAGTCTCTATTATAGCAAATCTCTTTTGAAATGTCAACAAAAACAAACGGATTTTTTGAAAATTACAGCAGAAGATCAAAACGCCGGTTAACATGTGACTGCTTTGCAACAAAATGAATCGCTTTTATCAACAAGTATTTATTTTTTAGACAGCGCTTTTTCTTTAAAAATAAAGAGAAATGTCGATTTTTTGGAACTGTTTCACATAGATTTAACACAATCAAAACAAAGGCAGGGTAGCGCTTGTCTTTTGTATGCGGTATCCTAAAATCGGATATAAATATATATATAATCGTGTAATATCACGTTTTTGCGATACGCTGCGTTTTGACGGCAGTAAAAAGAAATATGGTGCGGGGAAAATACAAAGATTTTATGCCATTTAGGAGGAAAACATGAACCAAGCGGTTATCGATATCGGCTCCAACTCTATGCGGCTGACGGCTTATGAAACAAACGGGCAGTCGTTTAAAACCTTATTCAAGGAAAAAATCATGGCGGGTCTTGCAGGCTATGTGGAAAACGGCTATTTGAACAGCGACGGCATCCAGTGCGCCTGCAACGGCCTTTTGGAATTTAAATCGATGCTGGAGGCATTGGGCATCAAAAATGCCGTTGCTTTTGCAACAGCGTCGCTGCGCAATATTAAAAATACCGATGAGGCGGTAGCGGCGGTCGAAGCGGCGACAGGATTTCCGGTTGAAGTCATCACCGGCGAAAGGGAAGCAATCTACGGCTATGTCGGCGCGATGCACGACCTGTCGATGTTAAAGGGCGTTTTTGTGGATATCGGCGGCGCCAGCACCGAGATCGCCGTGTTCGACGATGGCGTCGTGCAAAGGGCGTCCAGCTTTTGCATCGGGTCTTTAAAACTGTATCGGGAGTGTGTGAAAAATATTTTGCCGGGCAAAGGCTCCATCGAACGTATGCACAAAACCATCCGTGCCGCCTTTGCAAAAGCGGAATTTCCGAAGGCAAAGCTGCAAATGCCGCTGGCCTGCGTGGGCGGAACCGCACGTGCGGTGTTAAAGCTTGCCGCAAAAGTTTTTGCGCTCCCGGACAGCTGCCGGAGCGTCACGGCAAAACAGCTGCAGACGCTTTGCGATATGCTGTGCGCGGCGGATAAAACCGCCACTGACTTGATTCTGAAGCTGGCGCCGGAACGCATCCACACCATGATACCGGGTATTTTGATTTTAAAATATATCGTCGAACAGTTTGGCGCGCCGGAAATCGTCATCAGCAAATACGGCGTGCGGGAGGGCTATTTATGTCAAAAGATCTTAAACAAAAAGTCAACGACTATTCCTACACCCAAAACCGGGAACTGAGCTGGCTGAAATTCAATCGGCGCGTGCTGGAGGAAGCGGCGGACACTTCGGTGCCGCTGCTGGAACGCTTGAAATTCATTTCGATCTTTTCCAGCAATCTCGATGAGTTTTTCATGGTGCGTGTTGGCAGCCTGTTTGATATTTCGCTGATCTCGCCGGATGAGATCGACAAAAAAAGCGGCATGACCCCGGCAGAGCAGTTAAAAGAGATTTATAACGTGATCCCCGGTTTGATCGAAATGAAAAAGGAAATTTATGCGGCGGTGCGCGCCGATTTAGAGCAGACGGGTATTATCGATCTTGATTATGCCGCATTAAAAGAGGAAGAACAAAAATTTATCGGGGCTTATTTCCATTCTAAAATCCTGCCGATGTTATCGCCGCAGATCGTCGGCAGCCATCATCCCGCGCCGCATCTGGTCAACAAAGCGCTTTACATCGCGGCACTGCTCAAACATAAAAAAGGCAAGCAGTCGTTAGGGTTCATACCGGTTCCCACGGCGCTGCCTTCCTTTATCGGCCTGCCGTCGTCCGACGGCCGGTTTATCCGACTGGAAAATATCATTCTGCACTGGGCGCCTTTGCTGTTTAGCGGCTATAAGGTAGAAAGTCTTTGCGTGTTAAGCGTGACCCGCAACGCCGACATCAGCTTTGATAACGATAAATTTGAAGATATTGAAGGGGATTTTCGCACGCGTGTGAGCAAGCTTTTGAAAAAGCGGGCAAGTTTATCGATCGTGCGGCTGGAAATCAATCATGCCGTTTCCGATGCATTTATGTCGCTTTTAAACACGGTGATCGATGTCAAAGACCATCAGATTTATTTCGACGCGTCGCCGCTGAACATGAAATATGTTTTTGAGCTCAAGGATGCGTTTTCCAAAAAATTAACCGCGCCGCTGCTGTTTTCACCTTATCATCCCCGCTGGCCGGAGGATTTAAAACAAAATACCAGCATGATCGAACAGATCCGCAAAAAAGACCGGTTGCTGTTTTTCCCTTATGACACGGTGGATCCCTTTTTGCAGCTGTTGGAAGAGGCGGCGAACCGGCCGGACGTTGTTTCCATTAAAATCACCATCTACCGACTGGCATCCTCCTCTAAAATTGCGCACACATTGTGCCGCGCGGCTGAAAACGGCAAAGAAGTCATTGTGCTCATGGAGCTTTTGGCGCGTTTTGATGAACAAAACAACATCACATGGTCGAAATTGCTGGAAGATGCGGGCTGCCAGGTGATCTATGGGATCGAGGATTTTAAGTGCCACAGCAAGATCTGCCTGATCACCATGCGCGGCAAAGGCGGCCTGCAGTATATCACCCAGATCGGCACCGGAAACTACAATGAAAAAACCAACGAAATGTATACCGATTTAAGCCTGATGACCGCATCCGAGACGATCGGCACGGACGGCGCAGCGTTCTTCCGGAACATGCTGATCGGCAGCTTGGAGGGAGATTACCGGCAGCTGCTGGTCGCGCCGCACGGGATCAAGTCTAAACTGTGCGAGATGATCGACCGGCAGATCGAAAAGGGAACACAGGGGTATATCTGCATCAAAGCCAACTCTGTGACCGAACGGGAAGTGATCGATAAATTAAAGGACGCGTCGGTTGCCGGCGTTGAAATTCAGCTGATTATCCGCGGTATCTGCTGCCTGCGTCCGGGAATCCCGTCCCGAACAGAAAACATACATGTCACCAGCATCGTCGGCCGTTTTTTGGAGCATGCGCGTATTTATTGCTTTGGGAAAAACGGGGAGGACGGGTTATACATTGCCTCGGCGGATTTAATGACCCGCAATTTGAACCGGCGGGTCGAGATTGCCTGCCCGGTGTATGATCCGGAAATCAAAGAACAGCTGTTATGGATTTTGTCCACGCAGCTAAAAGATAACGTCAAAGCAAGCTTTCTGCTGCCCGACGGTTCCTACAGCCGGAAAAGCAATATTCATCCCACGCGTGTCAACAGCCAGGAGGTTTTTATGGAACAGTCGATTCATAAGGAAGAATCGATAGAAGAGGAATCGCATGAGACTTTGAAAGCACGGCTTGTTCGTGTACGGCAGTGGGTTTCAGCGCTTCCATTTTTGAAAGGACGCAACGGGGAAAAATAGATCCCGTTTTCATATCCACCAACATCCTCAAATGCAAAATCTCCGCTGATTCTTAAAATCAGCGGAGATTTTGGCGTCTAAAAATGATTTTCACCAAAGCCCCATCACATGCTGCATGAGCAGGCTCACACCGGTGTGGTTCTAGGTTGCCATCAAGCTTTTTCACAGATATTGACCCTTTCGGAAAGGTTGGCATTGCGAAGAGGATCGATTTGGCTGTAGGGGAACAGACCGGACAAAAATAAATCTGCCCCTGTGAATGTGAAATACTTTAATGTTTTTCCCGTGCGACGAACCCGGCGATTTGATGCGAGAACCGCTAAAAAAACGGGACGCCTGCAACGATGATCAGCAAAATAGCACGATCGGCTATCGTTTTTAATGTGAGATCGGGTCTGCTGTTTTCTTCGCTTTCATGTTTTCTCTCCTTTATCAATAAGCATACTGCAAGGCATAAGTGCGCAGATTCGGATGTTCTTGCAGAATCTGGTACCCAATAAATTGATCACTTTCATCAAAAACCATCAGCATGGTGAGAATGTCTGCATCTTCATCAACAGTAAATCGTGAATCAGGGCTTTGCGAAATGTCGCCTTTGATTTTTATAATATAGGAGGTCGACAGATAATCCCCGTATTCGCTGTTTTCCAGTTCATCCTGTTTCTTCACATTCAAAACAGACAAATCGAAATAATCGCGATAAGCCTCATATTCGCCTTCGTATCCCGGCGCGCAGAGGGTCAATAACAGCCCCAGGTCGATGGAATTTGCTGAACCGTTGAAGTGATAGCGAATGCCATCAAACGCATCGTTGATAACGGATTTTGGCACTTCATGGAAGTAAGGGGAAAATGCTTTGGAGTTAATGGTAATACTAATAAATTTACCGTCACCCATTGGCATGACCGTAAGATCTACTTCTAAGGTTTGATTTTCAAGAACAAAGTATTCGTGTCCTTCATATAGACTGACGCTATCTGTTTTTTCCGGTGTTTTTACATCAAGGGCAGTTGCATAATAATCCAGCAGGTATTCATAACAAGCTTCGTCTGAGGTAATCGTAATATCCATCTCAAATAATTGATCGGTTTGATTAAAATAGTAGGAGACAGGGTTAGAGCCTTCGATGGCGAGCTGGTCATTTTGATAGAAGGCTTTAACGTCTTCCGCGGACCAGAAGGCGGAATTGGAATAGCGTTTGTTTGCTTTGTCCTCTTGCTTTGTTCCGACCAGATCGACGCTTTTTTGAACGGTTTCGTAAGTGTCGCCCATTTGCAGGTCATAAGGCAGCACCGGGTGATTGAGCCTCACAATTTCCTTGTAGAGAAAGAACCCACCGGTGACCGCTGCGCCAAGAAGCACAACAACTGCACAAACAAGCAACAGCCGCTTGACAGGAAATTTTTTTCGAGCGCGTTTCACAACAGTCTCGAAAAATGTTTTTGTTTGTTCGCTTAATAAATCGTCCGCACGGGAAATGGTTGAACGGGAAATCAGCGATTCCCGCGCAATTTCTTCCGGCAGACTTTCAGCCGCGCCGACCCGAAAAAATTCGCAGGCGCAGTATTGACCAATATCCTGCCGGTTCCATTCCTCGTCTTGTGTGGAAACGGCAGAGGCTGTGATCCGGCAAAGGTAATATTCTTGGGTGTTTGGATCCCGCACCCACACAAGATCCCCCGCTTCAAATTCGGAAAGCGCGTTTTGGGCGCGGGCGAAAGCGGCATTATCCGGTTCCTGATCCACCCAGCCGATTCCCACGATTTTGTGTTCCAGACAAAACTGAAATTTGGATTTTGTGAGATCCGACGGTTTGTTCGCTTCGTCTCGATTGTCCTTCAAGTTCATAAGCCACACATTCATTTTTCAATTCTCCTCTTTTTTTCATTTTGCCGTGGGTGTGTTCATGGTTGATATATTGCTGCAATATACCAAAATGGGATATTTTAATTATACCATTATGGGATAATATTGTCAAGAGGTGTGTGGATGAGATTGAAATTTTTAAGAAAACAAAAAGGCATTTCACAGCTAAAATTGGCAATGGATCTGGGTATGAATCAAAATAGTATCAGCCGGTACGAGAACGGCGAGCGAGAGGCGGATTATAAAACTTTGATCGCTTTTGCCGACTATTTTAACGTGTCGATCGATTATTTGCTGGAACGGACGGATAACCCCAGCGTCAATCGCTGAGCTTTTTATGTTTTGTTTTGCATTTCCCGAATGAAAACCGGTGAAACGATTGTTTCGATGGAGAAAAAGCGGCCGTCAAACAGCAATGTTTCAATTGTTTTCAAATGTTTAAATTAAAAAAATAACAAGGGCAGCCACATGGGTTGTCCCTGTTATTTTTTTGATGATCTGACCGATAATCCTTCTGCTAAGCATAAAACACTTTTAAAACAGCAAAAATTAAAAGGAAGCTGTTTTCACCAAAGCCCCATCACATGCTGCATGAGCAGGCTCACACCAGTGATGCCCGCCCAACAGCAGAGCCCCATCAAAATCGGTTTGCCGCCGGTTTTGACCAGTTTGACGATGTTGGTGTTCAGTCCGATGGCAGCCATTGCAACCACAATGAAAAACTTGCTCAGTTCTTTGAGCGGCTCAAAAAAGCTTTCCGGTAAGCCAAACTGGACGGCAATTGTGGTAACGATCGACGCCGCGACAAACCAAAGGATAAAAAACGGAAATATCTTTCGCAGCTGCACCTTACCGCCGGCATTCTCTTTTTTACCGCGAAGCCGGAAAAACGCAAGCACGAGGGTAATGGGGATAATGGCAAGCGTTCTGGTGAGCTTGACCGTCACGGCTTTGTCGAGCGTTGCCGAACCGAGCTTCCACATGCTGTCCCAGGTCGACGCAGCGGCGGTCACGGAAGAGGTATCGTTGATAGCGGTCCCTGCAAAAATGCCGAATGCATCGCCGCTTGCGGTGTCAAATCCGATTGCGCTGCCAAGCAGCGGGAAAATAACTGCTGCGATGACATTGAAAAAGAAAATCACGCTGATCGCCTGTGCAATTTCATCGTCGTCCGCATCGATCACCGGTGCGGTCGCGGCAATCGCAGAACCACCGCAAATTGAGGAGCCAACGCCGACCAAAACAGAAATTTTCCCAGGGATGTGCATCGCTTTGTGCAATAAAAAGGCGATCAGCAGCGAAATGGATATCGTGCAGAGGATAATCGGCAGCGATTGTTTTCCGGTCTGCAAAATCACATTCAGATTCATGCCGAATCCCAATAAAACGACCGCAGCCTGCAACACTTTTTTAGAGGAAAATTGGATGCCCGCTACAAAGTCCGATTTGTCTTTGATAAACAGCGTGACAATCATCCCGGCGATAATGGCGATGACCGCGCCGCCGACAACTGGAACCGCTTTCCCGATCAGCCAGGCCGGAACGGCAATCAGCAGACATAACAGCAGCCCCTTCACATTTTTTTGAATCCACTTCATCTTTGTTCAATTCCTTTTCTTTCAAAATTACGTTTAACAAATCAAAACAGCATTCAGTATACGATTAAAATTAAAAGAAGTCAACAGTTTATGACGTTATGGTTTGTGTTTCGTCCTTTTTCGCGCATTACTGTACCGCTTGACTTTTTTTAAAAAATCTGGTTTACTAAAGGAGAAAGGAAAGTGTTGAAAATGGTTTTCACAACAGAACAGCTTAAAGGTTTTGCGCACGGCTGCATCGGTTTTGCAGAAAAGGACAGTGCGATTTCCTTTCTTCGGTTGACAAAAAAACAGATCGATGTCTTTCAAAGCGTCGGCGAAAGCCGGCTGGACCGGGCGTTGTGCAGCGCTGGGGTCAGCCTTGCGTTTGAAACCGACGCTGCCGCCATTCAATTTTTTTATACCCACCGGCATGCGATTGCCTGGGATCATTTTTCCTTTGATCTTTATGTAGACGGTGTGTTCGATCAGAGCAGGCGCGGCGCTTTTTCCAAACAGCCGGAAGGGGAAATTTCCTTTTCACTGGACGGAAAAACCCACCGCATCGATCTTTATTTTCCGCAGTATGCGCAGATTTTTCTGCATGATTTTTCGGTTACCGACGGCGCGTTTGTCCGTCCGGCACAAAGTGCAAACAAAAAGATTTTATTTGTCGGGGATTCCATCACCCAGGGGTTTGATGTGGCGCATGCGTCCTTTGCGTTCCCGCATGTAGTCGCGCGCAGGCTCGGTGTGGAGATTTTAAATCAGGGTGTTGGCGGGCATGTGCACGACAGCGGGGTTGTCGATCGAAGTGACGCATTTTCCCCGGATCTGATCGTTGTGGCGTTCGGTGCGAACGATTATAAAAAAGAGCAGTTAGAGGAGAATATTGAAAAATTTTACCGGACGTTGTTTGCGGCTTACCCCAATATTCCGGTCGCCGCCGTCACCCCGATCTGGTCCACTGCTAGGGAGGACATGGGAGAGGGGAGAAAACGCATTGCAAACGTGCTGTCCCGGTTTGAAACGCTCCATGTGATCGACGGCAGCCGCCTTGTAGCGCGGTTACCGGAGTTTTTCGCCGACGGGCTGCATCCCACCGAAATGAACATGCTGCTTTATGGCGTGCATCTTTCGGACGCGCTCGCTAAAATTTTAAAATAAAATTCAAAGCGACCGTTCGCTGATAGCGCAAGGAAGAAAATATAAAATAGGATTGATATGTGTATTTTGTTAATTTAAAGAAAAGCTTCCGTGTTGCCGTTGGTTTTGTAATTTGTTTAAAATCACTCTAAAAATGAAAAGATCGTCACTGAAACTTTTTCCCAGCGACGATCTTTTTTTATGAACGGATCTGTGCAATCAAACTACCGTCATCCCGGAACACATGCCGGTAATAATCCTGATCAAGGATCTGCGGTGAACTGTTTTGTTTGGCCGCAACAATGGTGTTAATGGCATTGATATAATCGGGAATTTCTTCATCCGTTAGTGTGCAACTGCTGCTTTTTTCAAAGGTTTTGGTCGAGGTGTTATAGCGGCCTTGTGAAGTGTGCCAGTTCCAGGAACCGCCGGATCCCAGGCAGTTGATGATTGCCACCGGTTCGGTTCCGGATAAGATGTCGGTACCGGTCAAAAGTCTGGAATCATAGGACAGCCCAAATAGATTCAGCAGTGTTGGGAGAATATCGATTGCACTGCAGGGCGTTGAAACCCGCACCGGATTTTCCATGGAAGCGCTCCATATGATAAGACCGTTGCGGTATAAATCCAGATTGCCATACAATCCGTCTTCCGGCAGGTCGTATAATTCCGCCATCTCGTCATCTTTCAGAAAATATGGCAAATGATCAGCGCTCATAACAAACACAGTGTCTTCCAAAATGCCGGCTTCATCGAGCTTATCAACCAGTGTGGTGAGCATATCCTCAACTTCCAGCTGTGCGGCAATATAGGCTTTGACATCTTCACTGTAGTCAAGATGCTCCACACGGTCTCTGTTTTTTGCCGACATCTCACTGCTGTTCCAGGAATAATAGCCGTGACCGCTGATGCTCATAAAGTAGGCGAGAAACGGCGTGGTTTTGGTAAACGAATCAAAGGTAACCTTAGCCATTTCGTTATCGGAACGTGGCCAGCAGTCGGTCATGGATTCTTCCAATCCGTTTCCGATAGCCTCGTAGGAATCAAATCCCATGTTGGGATAGGCTTTATCCCGGTCATAATAGGTAGCGGTATGGTCATGATAAGCATAGGTCGCATAGCCTTCTTTTCCCAGCGCATTTGCAATGGTGAACGGCATCAGCGTTTCAGCGCTTTTGGAAATACAGTTGGCGGTCTGATAAAAATTACCGGTTGTCGCAGCATATTCACCGGTTGCTGTGCTGCCGCCCCACATCGAGGTATAGAAGTTTTCAAAAACAAACCCCTGTGTTGCCATTTTATAAAGCGTTGGGGTCAGCTCCTTGCTGATAATTTGATTGGAAAAACCCTCCAATGTCATAAAAATCAGATTTTTACCTTTGAACATGCCGGTATATTCATTTTTGGCGGTCGGTTCCTTTTGACTGAAATATTGGTGAAGCCGTTTAATTTGTGCATTCTCTTCCGTGTCGATCAGCGTTTGAAAATCAATGTCCAGCACATTATAATCTTCCTGCTGAAGATCGGCGCTTGCGGATTCAACCTTTAAATAGTCGGAATTGATATCGCTGATATCGACCCGCATGTCCGGTTTGCCAAATAACCATTCCTTGAAATCCAGCCGGGCAGCGGTGAGCAAACCAAAACGCTTGACCGATTCGGCAGGTGTTTGGACACCGTTGTAAAAATGCTTGTCGCTGTCAGGCCCCGACGTGTTTGCAATCAAAAGCAGCGGGGTACATTGGCACAAAATCAAAATGACAGCGAGAATACCGCGAAGCGACCAGGGTGCACGACGCACCGGAAGCCATCTTTTTCCGAAGAAAATGAGAAACAGCGTCGGCAGGAAAAACCAGATAACGGCATGAAAATTTTTAAAGGTATAAATGACTGCGTGATCCCAAAATTGCAAAACATCACCGGCCATAGAGAAAGTGGAACAGGAAAAAAAGGTTTTAAAAATCGCAAAATAAACATACTCAAACGAGTAAAAGAAACTGATAAGTGCACTGAAAACGATGAGAATCCGTCGATTGACCTTTTCAGAAAACAGGGTGCAAAAGAATGTGCATAAAATGCCGGCAGCTAAGGAAAATAAAATCGTGTAATGAAGATCTGTCAGACTGTGGTAGATCATCAGTTTGACGAATAACTCCATCCACAGGACAGACAACGGTAAAAACAGCCAGACCTTTATCACGTCAAAACGAATTTTTTTTAAATCCTTCAAATTAGACCCTTCCTTTAAAATAAAAAATCCTCCGGAAATCACAAAACCGGAGGAGAAAGCATACGGTTTTAACCGACATCCGGCTGTGCGGTTCTGGTGGTTTCCACCAGACGAATATCCGCGCCGATGCAGGAAAACTTTTCAATGAAATTTTCATAACCGCGTTCAATGTGCTGCACATCTTCAATTTCAGTCACACCGTGAGCAATCAGACCCGCAATCACCATGGCAGCACCTGCACGCAGATCGACCGCTTTGACCGGTGCGCAGGTCAGGTGATCGACGCCTTCAATCACGGCGACTTTTCCATCCACTTTGATGTGCGCACCCATACGCGTGAGATATTCGATATATTTAAACCGGTTATCAAAAACAGTTTCAGTAACCATGGAGGTACCGTTTGCGATGGAAAGCAGCGTGACCATTTGCGGCTGCATATCCGTGGGAAAGCCGGGATGCGGCATGGTTTTCACATCGCACTTTTGCAAAACGCCTGTTCTGCGGACCCGAATTGCATCATCAAACTCCTCGATGATCGCACCTGCTTCTTCGAGCTTGGCGCTGATGGATTCGAGGTGTTTTGGAATCACGTTTTTAACAAGGACATCTCCGCCGGTTGCAGCAGCCGCTACCATGTAGGTCCCCGCTTCGATCTGATCGGAAATGATGGAATAATTCGTTCCGGCAAGTTTTTCAACACCATGGATTTTGATCACATCGGTACCTGCGCCGCGGATATCTGCACCCATGGAATTCAAAAAGTTTGCCAGATCAACAATATGCGGTTCTTTTGCAGCGTTTTCAATAATGGTGAGACCTTCTGCTTTGACAGAGGCAAGCATGATATTGATGGTCGCGCCCACCGAAACATTATCCATATAAATGCTGGAACCAACCAGCTTGTCTGCTTTTAAATCTACCATGCCATTTTCAGTGTTAACGGTAGCCCCCAACGCTTTAAAGCCTTTGGTGTGCAGATCAATCGGCCGCACACCCAGATCACAGCCTCCGGGCGGCGCAATCAGCGCTTTATGAAAACGGCTGAGCATGGCGCCCATGAAATAGCTGGAGCCTCTGCACAGTTTTGTCATGCTGTAGGGAACAATGTGGGTGCGGATCCCACGAGAATCGATTTCGACCGTTGTTTTATTCAGATACTTAACAGTTGCGCCCAGTTCATACAGCGTGCGAATGATTGCGGTTACATCCGAAATATTCGGGATGTTTTCGATCACGCAGACACCGTCGGATAAAATGGTTGCGGGCAATATAGCAACAGCGGAATTTTTAGCGCCGCTGATTGTGACTTCTCCAAATAAAGGCCGTCCGCCTTTGATAATGATTTTTTCCAAATCAGCCACTCCTTAAAATAAGGTATTGATAATCATATTATTGGTTTTCGGGAGCATAATATGAATTGTTAATTCTGACATTGATACAAAACAAACACATAAAAAAACGAAGTTTTAAAGATGACAATTAAAACAAAAAAGAAGCTGTTTTAATTGTAAAAATAAAAGACCTCGCTTTAAATCATGCTTTTCATTTCAATTTTGTTTTAACCATTATAACACACCTATTTTGAAATTGCTACTATATATTGAAAAAAGTTAGAAATTTTTTTAATTGACTTTGCATATATTGTTTGATAAAATAAATTTAAGTAAAGAGAGATGGGGTGCTGTCCATGCAGAGTTATGTAATTATCACCGATTCTACCGCAGATTTATCTCAAAAAATGATTGAGGAAATGGGTGTGGACGTCAAACGTATGACCTACAGTATGGACGGAGAAGAATTTTCCGACATACCGGTGGAGCGTGATGATAAAATCAAGCAATTTTATGCAGCATTGCGCAGTGGCAGCCGTTCTTCTACCTCGCAGATTAACATGGATGTCTTTACCGAGAGTTTCAAGTCCTATCTGGAGCAGGGGAAGGATGTTTTGTATATCGGTTTTTCCAGTGCGCTCAGCGGCACCTGTTCGCAGGCGGTTGCGGCGGCAAACAAGCTGAAACTGCACTATCCGGATCGCAAAATTTTTGCAGTGGATTCGCTTTGCGCTTCACTGGGGCAGGGTCTGCTGGTTTACTATGCGGCGCAGCTGCAAAAAAATGGTGCCGCAATTGAGGATACCGTCTCGTTTTTGGAAAAAAACAAACTGCATCTGTGCCATTGGTTTACTGTTGATGATCTTAATCATTTGAAAAGAGGCGGGCGCGTGTCGGCGACTGTCGCACTGTTGGGAACGGTGCTTGGGATTAAACCGATTCTGCATGTCGACGATGAAGGCCGGCTGATCCCGATGGGAAAAGTGCGAGGAAGGCGGGCTTCTTTGGACGAATTGGTCAAAAAAGCAGAGCAGACGATGATGCATCCCGAGGATCAAACGGTTTTTATCAGTCATGGCGACTGTATCGACGATGCTGAATATGTTGCAGACAAAGTCAAAGAAAAACTGCATGTTAAAGACGTGAAGATCAATTATATCGGACCGGTGATCGGCAGTCATTCCGGACCCGGAACAGTGGCGTTGTTTTTTATGGGAACAAAGCGGTAAAATTTGAATCGAATAGACTTTTTTCTTCCGGCGATACTAAAAGCGGAGGGAGGAAAAAGTAGTGAAAACGAAAAAACGTCCTATTGATTATGAAGACGACGATGAGCTGTTTGACGATATTTTCCCAGTGGCTTCAAGCTGTGAATGTACCGGATTGATGCCTTTTGCGGTGCATGATGAGTCGGAAATCAAGTCTTACGGCAGGATCTACGATATTCCGCTTTCCGATTCGTTGGAAGATAACGAGTAAGAGGATGGAAGGCCTGGCCTTCCATCCTCTGACTATTTTTAGATAAAATAAGATGCATTACATAAAAAAGCTGCTGTGAAAAAATTCACAGCAGCTTTTTTATGCAACCAGCGTAACGGAAAACCCCAAGGCCGGCGCTTCGATGGCAACGGGATTTAAAAGGTTATCCAGTTCCAACAGAAAGTTGGATCCGCGAAAGGTTCCCGTTACCTGATAGCCCTTTTCAGTAGCAATAGCGTTTGCGGAAAGTGCAGCGGCGGATTGCACCAGCTGATGAAACACCGACGGAAAAGCAGAATCGGGGAGTGTGGTGGTGTCAGACATTCCGTCATATTCCACGATGACCTGCCCTTTTTCCAACAAAACCGTCATGCCGTTGAGTTCTTCCGGATATTGCATTTGCAGCTGTGTTTTTGTCTGATTCCAGGAAAAGGTGCCGGAAAGAGACAAACCATTATAATCTGCATCAAAACAACCGCTATAGGCTTCAGGAAATAAAAAAGATGTGGTTTCTTTGTTTTTTGAACATCCCGCAAGCATTGTGATCATGATTAAAATACAAAAAATGCGTTTCAAAGGCGTTCCCCCATTGCATGAGAATGCAAGAAAATCAGACGATCTTACCTTGTTCGATCTCTCTAAAAACAAAGGGCAGACATTTTAAAATCGTTGTCGGCGTGGTGCTGGTCATGGAATAACGCTGTGCGGAAAAATCACCGGCAAGTCCGTGCACAAAAACAGCGGCGCACACAGCGTCGTCAAGGGGCATTATGCATAAAAATGCAGCTAAAATTCCCGCTAACAGGTCGCCGCTGCCGCCGGTCGCCATACCCGCGTTTCCGCTGTGATTGACAAAACACCGGCCGTCCGGCATGGCAATCACCGTTTCATGCCCTTTTAAAACAACAGTAACGCCGTGCAGCAGCGCAAAATCCTTTGCCGTTTGCAGCCGGTTTTCCTGCACCTTTTGCACAGATGTGCCGCACAGCCGCGCCATTTCTCCGGGATGCGGCGTTAAAATCACCGGCGCGTGCTCTGTCTTTAATAAATCTATGTTTCTGGACAGCCGGTTTATACCGTCTGCGTCGATAATCAATGTTTTTTTTGCGTTTTCCAGCGCCGCGCAAAGCAGATGATCGGTTTGCGGGCTGTCACCGCAACCGCATCCGATCAACACGCAATCTGCCTGCCGGATCTGGTTGCGGATCGGGGTCAGATCGTCGGTATATGGAAAAAATACCGCTTCCGGCACTGCTGTGGCAAGGATCGGATAGATCGAGTCGGGGCAGGCGATTTCACAAAGTCCCACACCGGCACACAGACAGCCCTTTGCAGCTAACATCCCTGCACCCGCCATCCCATAAGACCCGGCGATCAGCAATGCTTTTCCGTAATCGCCTTTATTTGTATCTGTTTTTCGCGCTTTAAAAAGCGGATAGACTGTCTCTTTTGTCAGATCAAAATACGTCATTAGCCCCATCCTTTCTATCATAAACACCGGTTGTCCGCCATATAATCCTTAATGAGGTGTGGCGGTATGAAAAAGATAAGTTTATTAAAAATCAAACGGTTGGCAGCGGTCATATTATGTCTGCTACTGGCAGTAACCGTTTTTTCTTATCGTGACTATCTGGTGTCGCCCATCCGCACACTTTCGGCAGAGATTGGGAGATTTTCCGCACTGTCATTAATGCCGCAGGCCGCAGCGCCGAAGCAGGAGCCACAGCAAACGGCACCGGCGGATGCTGGTGTGCAGACAACGAAATCGCAGGAAGAATCTGCACAAACGACCCGCCCATCGGTTACTTCCCCGGAAACGACGGTTGCCGCGCCGACCACAGGAACCGATAAAGTGTTGGAGGTCGTATCGGATGCTGCGGGAAAAATCTATGAACAGGTGATCGGCAATTCCGGTGCGACAAACCATGTGGATAACGTTTATATCCGCAACACAACCGGGAAAACGGTCGATTTCGCCGCAGAACTCGAAAAGGGAACCGATGTGTCGGTGCAGACAAACGCGGCGCCGCAGGTGCTGATCGTGCACACCCATGCGACCGAATGCTTTTTTCCAGGCATTTCGGATGTTTATTCCGCAAGCTGGCCCTCGCGCTCGACCGATAACAATTTGAACATGATCAGCATCGGTGCGGTCGTGGCCAAACGGCTGAATGAAGCCGGCATTATGACGGTGCAGGCAACGGTGCAGCATGATAAAGACGCCTACAACGGCTCTTATGACCGCAGCCGGGAAACCATTCAATCCTATTTGGAAAAATATCCGTCCATTCAGGTGATTTTAGACCTGCACCGCGATGCCATCACTTCCGATAACGGAACAAAAACAAAGCCGACTGTTACCATCAACGGTAAAAAGGCGGCGCAGTTAATGATCGTGTCCGGGTGCGAGTCGGGAAGCGTGACCAACTACCCGGACTGGATCTATAATTTAAGATTTGCTTTGCAGATTCAAAAAACCTGCTCGGATTTATATCCATCGTTGGCACGGCCGTTGATGTTCGCATCCAGACATTATAATCAGGACATCACACATGGCACATTGCTCATCGAAATGGGCTCGGAGGCCAATACCCACAACGAGGTGGTCTACACCGCCGAGCTTTTATCCGACGTGCTGGTCAGAGTGTTTAACAGTAATGCCTGATGCAGGCGATCACTTTGCCCAGAATGGTGATCTCCGATGCATAAATTGGGTCGAAGTCATCGTTTTCGGGCTGTAGGCGAAATCCATAGCCTTCCCGGTAAAACCGTTTGACAGTCGCTTCATCTTCCAACAACGCAACAACGATTTCGCCTTCCTCGGCAACCGGTGTTTTTTCACAGACCACAATATCCCCGTCCAAGATCGCGGCATTTTTCATGCTCTCTCCTCTGACATGCAAAGCGAACAGTTCTTTGCCACTACCGGCATACTGGATGGAAAACGGTATGTATTCTTCGATCTGTTCGACCGCCAGCACCGGAAGACCAGCCTGCACGGTGCCGAGCAGCGGCACCTGCACTGTCCTTGCAGTGCCTGCGATCTGAACGGAACGGGCATTTTGCGCATCCTTCTCGATCAGACCTTTTTCTTTTAAAACGTTTAAAATACCATGCACCGTCGAGGTGGACTTTATGCCGGTGGCATTGCAGATTTCACGGACAGACGGCGGAATCGCATTTTGCATGGATTCCCTTAAAAAATCATAGACCCGCTGTTGTTTTTCCGTCAACATAAAATCACACACCTTTCTTGTTTATCATTGTAACACATAACTTTCAAAAAAGCAAACAAATGTTTTTTAACCGATAATTTTTCCGTCGCTGACTGTGATTTTTCGGGTCGCAGCAGCGGCGGTTTTTTCATCGTGGGTGATCAAAACAATGGTTTTGCCGTCCTGATTCAACTTTTTTAAAAGCGCGATCACCGCATTCCCCGCCGCGCTGTCAAGATTACCTGTCGGCTCGTCTGCAAGGATCATTTCCGGATTGGCGGCAACGGCTCTGGCGATTGCGACGCGCTGCTGCTGACCGCCGGACAGTTCGCCCGGCTTGTGTCGGATCCGGTCTTTGAGTCCCACGATTTCCAATGCCTCAAGGCTTCGCTGTTTTCGTTGTTTTTGACTGTAGCCCATATATAGCATCGGCAGCTCGACGTTTTCGAGCGCGGACAATGTCGGGATCAAATTGAATTTTTGAAAGATAAAACCGATTTTGCGGCTGCGAATATCCGACAGCTGTTTTTCGCTGAGCTTTGAAGTGTTCACACCGGCTAAATAGTAATCGCCCTTATCCGGCGTATCCAGACAGCCCATGATGTTCATCAGGGTAGATTTCCCGGAACCGGATGAGCCGATGATCGCCGTGAATTCTCCGTTTTGGATGTGCAGATCGATGCCACTGAGCGCTGCGACCTGATTGATACCCGGATTATAGATTTTGTGAATATTTTGCATTGTGATGATTTCGTGCATGTTTTTTTCCTTTCTTTCTGTGTTTCTCAGCACTATTTTTTTCATAATTTTTAAAATTATGACCATACTGAATGTAGAAAGGAATGATGATTTTGACAAATAAAGAATATTCCAAAATGACAAAGCAGGCGTCGCCCGGTTCTAAAGTGCTGTTAAATTGCTTTAACGCTTTCTGGGTGGGCGGTTTGATTTGTTTGCTGGGCGAGGGTTTGTCGGAATTATATACTTATTACGGCCTGAGCCAGCTGACCGCCGCATCGGCGGTTTCGATTTCGCTGATCACTTTATCCATCATTTTAACGGCGCTGGGCTGGTATCAGAAAATTGCAAAGTTTGCCGGCGCCGGAACACTGGTGCCCATTACCGGCTTTGCGAATGCCATGTCTTCGCCCGCGATCGAATTCAAAACGGAAGGGCAGGTGCTTGGAACCGGCGCGAAGCTGTTTTCCATTGCAGGCCCCGTGATCGTTTACGGTTTGGTATCTGCTTTTTTATATGGTTTAATTTACCAGATTGTCACCATGTTTTAAAAAAGGAGGCAAAAAGGATGGCAAAACGAATCGGACAATACACCATTGAGCTGGATCGGATGCCCGGCATTATCGGCTATGGGACCGCAGTTGGCAAAAAAGAGGGAGAAGGGCCGATCGCCGATGAGTTTGACAACATATTCGAAGACACCACGATGGGTCTGAAAAGCTGGGAAGAAGCGGAGAGCGCGCTGATGACGTCGGCAATCAACTCCGCGCTGACAAAAGCTAAAATCACCGCTTCGGACGCCGACGGCCTGTTTTCCGGCGACCTGCTCGACCAGAGCATTGCAACCACATTTGGTGTCAAAGATTTTGCATTGCCGCATATCGGGTTGTTTGGCGCCTGTTCGACGATGGCGTTGTCGTTGTCGCTTGCATCATTGATGGTGGATTCCGGTGCAATGAACTGTGCGATCGCCGCGACGTCATCGCATTTTTGTTCGGCGGAACGGCAGTTTCGTTTTCCGCTGGAATACGGCGGCAAACGCACCCCCACCTCGCAGTGGACAGTGACCGGTTCCGGCGCTGTGGTCGTCAAAGCAGGCGGCGGCGCGCCGTTTATCAAAAGGGTCACACTCGGAAAAATTGTGGACTTTGATGTGACCGACGCCAACAACATGGGCGCGGCAATGGCGCCCGCCGCGGCGGACACACTTTCCGGATTTTTAAAGGATACCAACACCAAACCGGAAGATTACGACGCGATTTTCACCGGCGACTTGGGACAAGTCGGATCAACACTTTTAAAACAATTGATGACGGAAAAAGGCTACACGCTAGACGAAAATTACAATGATTGCGGTCTGATGATTTTTGACATGTCCGATTCCGATGTAGCCGCCGGCGGTTCCGGCTGCGGCTGTTCCGCCAGTGTCTTATGTGCGCACATTTTAAAACGGATTCAGTCGGGAGAATATCAAAAAGTACTGTTTTGTGCAACCGGTGCGCTGATGTCGCCGACCTCCAGTCAACAGGGAAAATCCATTCCCGGGGTTGCGCATTTGGTGGAAATTGTGCATAACAAAGGATGAAAAAGGCAACACTACAATTAGAATTTCAAAAAGGCGGTTTTGCAATTGATTAAAGGAGTCAATAAGAGTGTGATCGAAGTTGCCGATACCGGCAATAAATACTTTGAACGGGCGATTTTATTCGTCAATCCGCAATACAGTGACAAAAGCACGGAATTGTTACAATCGCAGGCGCGATTGTATGTTTCAGGCGTAGATGTGCCGCGTCTGCCGCTGAAAACGGCTGGTTCGGCAAAGAAAAAACGCCGGTATACCCGTCAAAAACAACTGCGCCGTCTACTTTTTGCAGCAGGGGTCGTTGGGCTTGTGCTGCTGATTTATCTGTTGATTCCGCGCTAAAACAGCGGGTATGGGAGCAATAGAATGAACGGTTATTTTGAAGGATGGTATTATAAACAGCAAAATAAAGACGGTGCGGTGGCGTTGATTCCCTCATTACACCGGGATGCGTCAGGAAAGAGACAAGCCTTTTTGCAGGTTATCACATCTGATTTTTCAAAAGCGGTTCCGATGCATGGCTATGTTTTTGATCGCAAACGGAAAGTATTTATTTTGGACGGCAATGTGTTTACCGACCGGCATGTGACGCTGCAGCATACCGCGCCGGGAATTCATTTATCTGGACGGCTCGTGTTTGCCGGACAGACCAAACCCAAAGGCGATGTGATGGGTCCGTTTCAATTTATGCCGCTGATGCAGTGCCGGCACAGTGTGTTCAGCATGCGGCATACCGTTAGCGGATATTTGCAGATCAATGACAAAACCTATCATTTTCACAAAGATCCCGGTTATATGGAAGGGGACAGAGGCGTTTCGTTTCCCAAAGCCTACGGTTGGGCGCAGGGGATGCAGAAAAATTACAGCGTTTTCATGTCTTGGGCTAAAATCCCGTTTTGTGGACATGCATTCAACGGCGTGCTGGCTATTGTGCTGTTAAACGGCAAAGAGCTGCGGTTTGCAACCTATAACGGCGCCAAACTTATTTTTGCAGATGCACAAAACATCGTTTTGCAAAAAGGACCATTTCTTTTGTCGGCAAAATGTTTAAGTCCGAAGGCGCAAACGCTGCTGGCGCCGGATCATGGCGGCATGCGCCGCAAGGTTTTTGAAAATGTCAGTTGCCGCACAAGATTTAAATTGCTGTATCATGGCCAAAAATACCTTGATTTTATCAGTTCGGCGGCCGGTTTTGAAACAGGGGGAACGCAGCCGGCATATTTTTGAAAAAATAAAAGCGTATGGGTTTGATTGCCATACGCTTGTTTTTTAACGTCCAACACGGCTGTAAGCTCTGACCAGCCGTTTATAATGTTTTTTGTCTGCAACGGTATAATGCCAGTTAACGGAATGGCAATGAATAATAAATCCGATCTGGTTAAAGGCGGCACAATGCTTCTTCGGAAAATGACGGTAACTTCCAAAAAATAAATTGCAGATTTTCAAAATAGGCAAGATGTCCTGTGGCAGTTCGATCGTATTAATCATTGTGATCGATTGTTTTGGAATATGCAGCCAAACTAACCGATCTTTCTGGAAAATAAACCGGATATTTTGATAGGTCTCTACATGCAGATTCTTATCTGTCTGTTTATCTTGACTAACGGTATCTGGTTGACCCAATATATTTTTAACGTCCTGTGTTGTCATCCCATAAAAAATATCGCGATTATTTAAGACGATACCTTTAAATGGATGAATAATAATTTTAGTCATATTACCTCCATTTTGACCATTATTTAGGCGATTTGCATTGCAAAATATCTCATTTTTTGATAAAACTGGATATAAACATCTTGTTTGGATTTGTGCGTTATTTTAGCATATCCGAACAGGATATACAATACACATAAAATAAAAAATGAGGTGTTATCATGAATTTGGATTATCAGGCTTTAGGAAAACGCATCCGGTCATATCGGAAAACGAACCATATGACACAGGCACAGCTTGGAGAAAAAGCGAGTGTGGAACCTTCCAACATTTCACACATTGAGCGCGGTGCTACAAAAGTCAGTCTGCCGACTTTGGTGAAAATTGCCAACTCTTTAAAAGTTTCGTTGGATGATCTGCTGTATGACAGTGTGGAGAAGAATCGTCATATCTCCATAGAGGAAATTGACCGGATTTTATTCGACTGTTCGGATAAAGAACTAAAAGCGTTAGCGGAGATTTTAAAAACGGCAAAGGGGTCGTTACGAGATTTTTTGTAAAAAAATGTGAATTTAATCAACTGAATGTATCTGGCATTATATATTATATATAATTTAATCATATGTGTCAACAATAATCAATAATTATATTGTATATAAACGGTATGTATATATTGTATAATTATATACAAGGCGGTGATTATTGATGTTCAAAGAGTCGTTTTCCGACCGGTTGGCACAACTTCGCATTGCGAAAAAAGTGTCTGCACGACAGATGAGTCTGGACTTAGGACAAAGTGAAGGGTACATCAACAGTATAGAAAATAAGAATAGTTTACCGTCAATGGAAATATTCCACCATATTTGCGATTATCTAGAAGTTCGACCGAAGGATTTTTTTGACTACGAGAATATAAATCCCCCAGTTGTCAATCAAATGATGACGGATATCAAAAAACTGGATGCCAAGCAATTGGAAATCGTTTCTCTGATTGTTCAGGAATTTTTAAAATCACGTGCGGCTGGCAGAAAATAAGGCCAAGTCCGTTTCGGTGTAGAAATGAAGGTAAAAGCTGCAAATACGCATGCGTATTTGCAGCTTTTGCTTTTTCCTTAAACTTTGAGCGCCTTCAAAAAATCAATACTGTTTTTCATATCGGCCATCGGTGTCTGTTCGACAGGGCTGTCCTGCTCGACAATAAAATATTCTGTGCCAAGCAGTTTTCCTGTTTTTATAACAGGCTCAAAGTCGATAATGCCTTTATCAAGGGAGGAAATTCTTTTTTCTCCATTGACAATGTCCAGCTGCTTTAAATGCAATAGATCCAGCCGTCCGGCATATTTGCGCAGCTGCTGCTCAATATCCACATCCGCATATTTTAGCCAGCAAATATCCAATTCAGCCAACACGAGCGGCGAACAGGACTGCATTAAAATATCATATAAATATTCACCGTTTTCCGCTTTTTCAAATTCATGCGCGTGATTATGGTAACCGAAAATGAAACTATTCTGCGCGCACCGCTCGGCAAGAACATCCAGCCGTTTGGCGAGCGCCAGCGCATCCTGTTCGGTTTTCATATCTGCCCAAGGACAGATCATATACCGGCAGCCGCATGCGGATAAAATGTTTTTGTGGTAATCAAAATTGTTTTCCAGTTCGTCGAGAGAAATATGTGCGCTGATCGCAGAAAGTCCTAAGTAATCCAGTTCTTTGGCAAGCGCGTCGCCGTCCATACCGCCGTAGTTTCCGGCAAACTCCACACCTTCATAGCCCATGTCGGCAACTTGCTTGAGCGTACCCTTGTAATCTGCGTCCAGTGCATCACGAACGGAATAAAGCTGCAAATAATAAGCGTCCATTTTCAAAAACTCCTTTACTTCAAATTTATTTTCATGTATAATATAACTTACTTTCTCGCATTTGTCTACAAAAATTTGGATAAAATTTTCAAATTTTAAAACTTTTAAATTTCGGACGATCAAAGACGTGGTTATAACGTTGTAATCCATCGACATGTATAATATGTTACTGAAAAAGGTGGTTATATGCAGATTTATCAAACTGTGCCATATCGCCAAGAAGAAAACAATCAGCCGGATCCATTTCTCACCCCCTATTTAATAGAGGGAGATAAAAATCCCTGTGCGCTGATCTTTCCCGGCGGCGCTTATCATGGCCTTGCACAGCATGAAGGCCGGGATTATGCACTGTGGTTCAATTCCATCGGCATGTCCGCTTTCGTGCTGCATTACCGGGTGTATCCGTATGCCTATCCCTGTCAGCTGCTGGATGCGCAGCGGGCGGTCAAATTTATCAAAGCAAACGCTAAGGATTTTCATATTGACAAGGAAAAAATCATCATGATCGGCTCGTCCGCCGGTGGACACCTGGCGGGCATGGCGAACTGCTTTGTGTCGCAGCCGGAAAAAACAGGTGATCCGGTGGACGAGGAAGATTCTTCTGTCGCCGGACTGATCTTGTGTTATCCTGTCGTGTCGCTGACCGATTATGCACATGAAGGCACCGCATCGGCGCTTTGCGGCGAAGACATGGCACTGCGGGAAAAACTTTGTGTGCATAAAGCGGCAAAGGCAAACATGCCGCCGCTGTTTATCTGGCACACGATGGAAGACAGCACAGTAGACGTGCGCAACACATTATTGCTAGTGGCAAAATACCGCGAATTAGGGTTGCCCTGCGAAGCGCATATTTTCCCGCACGGGACGCATGGGTTAGGACTTGCAAAGGATAACGCGACGGTTTCCCAATGGAGTAAACTGTGCGAAAACTGGTTGAAAAGCAACAATTGGATTTGAAGAAAGGACTTAGCATCTTGCAAAACACAGAGTTGAAAAAGGCATTGATCCGCAAAGAATTTGAAAGAATGAACGACATGCAGTTCAAAGCAGTGGTCACCGTCAACGGACCGGTGCTGGTGCTGGCGGGTGCGGGAAGCGGCAAAACGACGGTTTTGGTCAACCGTATCGCCAATTTGATCGAACACGGCAATGCTTATTTTGCAGCGTCTTCTCCCGCATTAACAGACATGGAAAAAGCGCAGATTAAAGATTATCTGCAGGGGAGAACCACCATTGTGCCGGAAATCGAAGGGCTGCGAGACGCTGCGCCGCGGCCCTGGCAGATCCTTGCCATCACTTTCACCAACAAAGCGGCGGGAGAACTCAAAGAACGGCTGGCGGCGATGATCCCGCAAGGCGGAGGGGACATCTGGGCCGGCACCTTTCATTCAACCTGCGGTAAAATTTTGCGCCGGTTCGGCGACCGCATCGGCTATTCCTCCCACTTTACCATTTATGATACCGACGACACAAAGCGTGTGCTCAAAGCCTGCATGAAAGCCAATAACGTCGATGAAAAATTTTTGCCGGTCAAAGCGATTTTGGGAGAAATCAGCCGCGCGAAAGACAGTTTGATCGCACCTGCGGAATACGAACAGACCGCCGGCGCCGATTACCGGAAAAAGCAGGTCGCCGCGGTTTACAAAGCGTATCAGCAAACGCTCAAAGCGAACGACGCGATGGATTTTGACGACATGATCTTCAACACGGTGCTGCTCTTCCAACAGGCGCCGGATGTGCTGGAGCATTATCAGGACCAGTTCCGTTATATTATGGTGGACGAATACCAGGATACCAATCATGCGCAGTATATGCTGATTAAACTGTTGGCGGATAAATACCAAAATATCTGTGTTGTCGGGGACGACGACCAGTCGATCTACCGGTTCCGCGGCGCGACAATTGAGAATATCTTAAGTTTTGAACACCAGTATAAAAATGCGGTCACCATCCGCCTGGAACAGAATTACCGATCCACCCAGAACATCCTGTCCGCCGCTAACGGCGTGATCAAAAATAACACGGGGCGCAAAGGCAAAACGCTCTGGACCGATAACGGCGACGGCGAAAAGGTGCAGTTATTTACCGCCGAAAACGAAAACGAAGAGGCGCGGTTTATCGCCGACACGGTTTTGGATCATATCCGCCGCGGCGGGAAATACAACGACCACGCGGTTTTATACCGGATGAACGCACAGTCCAATACCATTGAAAATGTGTTTATGCGGCTGGGGATCCCCTACAAGGTGATCGGCGGGTTCCGGTTTTATGAACGCAAGGAAATCAAGGACGTCATGGCGTATTTGAGTTTTATCAACAACCCGAACGACGATCTGCGCTTGCGGCGGATCATCAACGAACCCAAACGCGGGATCGGCGACGCGACCATGGCGCAGGCTGCACAGATTGCGGAGGGGCTCGGCGTGCCGCTGTTTGAGGTGATTTCCAACGCGGGCGCTTATCCGGGACTTTCCCGTGCTGCCGCAAAGCTTGATGCATTTTCGGATGCGATGCGCCAGTTGATCGAAATTGCCGAACAAATGCCGCTGTCGGAGCTGTTCGGCGCCGTTTTGGAAAAGTCGGGCTATATGGCGGCGCTGATCGCGGAAGGCAAAGAGGGAGAAGACCGCATCAACAACGTCAACGAACTTGCAACCTCGATTAAACATTATGAAACCGAAAACGACGATCCGTCTTTATCCGCCTTTTTGGAGGAAATCGCGCTGATCACCGATATGGACAGTTTCGACAGCAGCGCAGACCGCGTTGTGCTCATGACGCTGCATTCCGCCAAAGGCCTCGAATTCCCGGTCGTTTTTCTCGCTGGGATGGAAGAGGGGATTTTCCCCGGCAACCAGTCGATTTTCGCCGGAAACGAGGAAATGGAGGAAGAACGGCGATTGGCATATGTCGGGATCACCAGGGCGAAAAAAGAGCTTTATTTAACAAACGCCGGATCCAGAATGCTGTTCGGTATGACCAACCGCAACCGGCCGTCCCGGTTTTTGTCGGAGATCCCGGCGCAGCTTTTGCGGGATATTTCACCCAAACGCAAACCGGCGGCCGCTGTTTCCCACACACCGGTCTACCGCACCGGCGCACAGCAGTTTGAACGCATGACGGCGCGGACACCCAACGCACAACCCGCCCAAAAACAGACTTTTCAAGCGGGAGACCGGGTGTTGCACCGGGTGTTCGGTGAAGGAATGGTGCTCACGGCGACGAAAATGGGCAACGACTGTCTGTTGGAGATTGCGTTTGAGAACGTCGGCACCAAAAAAATAATGGCTAATTTTGCGGGCATAACAAAATTAAAAGGTTAAAGAAAAGGTGGCGCCAAAAATGGCGGAAACAAAAACCGTGCAGATCCCGACGGAGGATTTGAAAATCCTGTGGAAAAAAAGTTTGGATCTGTTGTTGTATTTTCAAAAAATCTGCGATGCAAACGGTCTTCGATTTTTTCTGTGCGGCGGCAGCTGTATCGGCGCCGTGCGGCACAAGGGCTTTATCCCGTGGGACGACGACATCGATGTGTTCATGCTGCGGGAAGATTATGAAAAACTAAAGGATGTCTGGGAAAAATGTGCCGACACCAAACGGTATTCCTATCAGCGCACCTCCAAAACGGAATACACGCGTTTCCAGCACACCACCATCGGGGATGAAAACACCTGTTTTATCAAGGAACGGCAAAAGGATCTGGATATCAGCCACAGCATCCGCATCGATGTGATACCGCTGGACGGCTGTCCGTCCTCCCGCATCCGGCGCAAAATGCAGATGCTGTGGGCGCTGTTGTTTTCATTATTTGTGGTCGGCGAACCGCATGAGAGCCACGGAAAATTTTTAGGGTTTATCAGCCGCCTTTTGCTTTTGGGATTCAAAACCCCCGCGTCCCGCTATAAAATTTGGCGGTTTGCAGAAAAGCAGATGAGCAAATATCCGATCAAAGACTGTGAAAAGGTCACGGAGCTTTGCACCTGGTACCAGTATATGGTCAACGAATATCCGAAATCCGCTTTTGCATCAAGCATTGATATGGAATTTGAAGGACATATGCTGCCGGTGCCGGTCGGATATGATATTTATCTGAAAATGGCCTTCGGCGACTACATGCAGCTGCCCCCTCCTGAAAAACGTGTGGCAAAACATGATGTGATTTGGTATGATTTTGATCATAGCTACAAACAATATAAAGGCAGGTACTACTGTTAATTGTTGTTTGCGGAGTGATTCTTATCAAAACCATCAAACAAATTTATATCACCGCCTTTTTTGTTATGCAGCTGTTGTTTCGCGCAGTGCCGATTGCAACGGCGCTGCCGTCGGTCGTCAACACGGCGCTTTACAGCCTATTTGCGCTGTTTGGCGCGCTGCTCATCGGATGGGATTTGATTCGGCGGCAGCTGCGGGCAGACATTTGGCTGCTGCTTTTCGTTGCCGTCTGCCTTGTTTCCTCGCTGCTGAATTTCCAATATGGCATAACCGACAATTTAAAAACAATTGTCTGGACCTGCATTTACTTTTTTGTGATCTACACCTGCAGCACCTGCAATGTGGGGCTCAATTGCCTGCTGTTTTTAATCATCAACTTTTTACAGGTAGCGGTCAGCCTTGCGCAATATGTGCTGCATATCGGCTATGTCGCCGATTTTTCGCAGTATGACCGGTATCAGGGCTTTATCAACAACCGCCTGTTTGGTATTTTCACCGACCCGAATTATGCGGCGGTGCTGGCGGCGATCAGTTTGTTCATATCGGTGTTCTGGATGTTCCGGATGCAATCGAAATGGCAAAAGGCGCTGCTTATTATCAACGGACTTATTCAATATATTTTTATTTTGCTGACCGGATCGCGCACCGGTCTTGTGGTGTGCGCGGTGATCTTGTTTTTATCGGTGATTTTGTTCTTGCGCAAAAGCAAACCGCTTTTTAAAACAGCGGTTTTAGCGGTGGCGCTGACGGCAGTTTTTCTCTTTGTCTGCAAGCCGGTTACCGATTTATTATCCTTGGGATCGGAAAAGGCGTTTGGTGATAACGACACGCATTACAGTCTGGACCGGCAGGACGTGACCGAAAACACCGATATTTCCAATTCCCGCTTTGCCATGTTCAAAACCGGGTTCGACATGTTCTTGGACCGTCCGCTTTTCGGCGTTTCACCGCGTAACATTGCAAGCTATGCTGCGAAAAACTTTCCCGACAGCATTATCGCGACTTCTTCTAAACACTACACAACGGTGCACAGTTTATATGTGCAGCTGCCGGCCAGTACCGGTATTGCCGGCACGGCGGTCATGCTTGTGTTTATCATCAAAACGCTGCGAAAAATCAGGGGAATGCTGCGGCTGGAGGGAGATGCATACCAAAAGGCCTGCGCCGCCTTTATCATTTGTGCCGCCATTGCTGTTCAAGCGGCGCTATGTCTGGATATTTTATTTGTGTCGCTCCCGTCCACAACACTGTTTTGGATGATGCTCGGCCGGTTTGAACGGCTGTCCCGCGGGAGGGATCGCTGATGCTGCAAACGCAGAAGACCGCGGTCAATATGATGGCAAACATCATGAACTATGCGGTGCTGACGGTTTTGAATTTGGTGGTGCGTTCGGTCTTCAACCGCACGTTGGGATTGACCGCTGCGGGACTTGATACCTTTTTTAAAAGCGCAGTTTCGTTTTTATCTTTGGCCGAAATGGGGATGAGTACCGGTTTGCTTTATAAGCTGTACCGGCCGGTGAATCAAAAGGATTATCAAAAAATCGCACAGGTCATGCATTTTTACCGCACCGCAAGCTATATCATATGCGGCGTGATCGTTTTTGCCGGCACGGTTTTGTGCTTTTGCATCCACTTCATGATCCGGGACGGGTACTCTGCGTTTTTCACCGGCAGTATTTTTTTCTTTTATGTGCTCGACACAGGCGTATCTTATCTGTGCGCACATAAACGCGCGCTTTTTAATGCAAGTCAGAAAGGATATGTTCTGCACCTTTATCATTGCGGCACCCAGACAGTGATGACCGTTTTGCAGGTCGCTGTTTTATACCTGCTGGGCCGGCGGCAGTTATATTGGGGCTTTTTGCTGTTTGCCGTTATCAAGGTTGTGCTGCGGTGGGCGGAAAATCTGGTCATTTCGCGTAAATTCAACCGATTGTACCGCGATAAACTGCCCACCGGATGCCGGTTGCCGGGCGATGAAAAAACGGCGGTGCTTCGCAATGTCGGCGCGATGTTTTGCCATCGTATTCGCTGGTTTTGCGCAAACATGTCTGCATCCTTGATGATCCCGATGCTGGTCAGCGCCACGGTCAACGGCATTTACGGGAACTACACCCTGATTACCTCCACGCTTTTGTCTTTGACCGACAGCGTGTTTTCTGCAATCGGCGTCACCTTCGGCGGGTTATATGTGTCCTGCGATCGGGATTATGTTAAAAATCGGTTTGATTCCATTCTATTGCTCAATTATTTTTTATACTCCTTTTTCGCCTGTTCGGTTTTCAATCTGCTCCCGCCGTTTATCAAGCTGTGGCTCGGCGCCGGATCTCCTTTGTTTGACACGGGAACCTTTTTGCTGATCCTGCTTTCTTTTTATTTGACAGGCATGCGCAAAACATTGAATATGGCCAGAGACAGCGCCGGGCTTTACAGTCCGGACAAGAAACCGGCCGTGTTCGAGGGGATCTGCGTGATCGCCTTTTCGATCCTGCTCGGTCAGTTTTTCGGCCTCAACGGTATTTTGCTCGGCGGGATTTTCAGTGCGGTCATTCCGTATATTTGTTGTCCGCTGATCGTCTACCGGCTGATTTTAAAAGCGCCGGTGAGGGGTTTCTATCTGCGGTTTTGCCTTTATGCGGTTTTAACAGCCTCACTCGCAGCCTTCACCTGGTTTTTATGCAGCCTGCTCCCGTTTTCCGGCCTTTTTGCTTTCTTGTGCAAGGGCGTGCTGTGCTGTCTCATACCCAATGCAGTCAATGGACTTATTTTTTATCGGACAAAGGAATTTCATTATTTAAAAGAAACGATCAAAACCATTTTAAGGAGAAGCAAATGAACAATGAAGTGACCACAGCAGCGTTGTGCTCCGGCTTTCTGGACATCAAAGGTGTTCGTCCGCTTTCATTTAAAGAATGGCACCGGCTGATCGCCTGTCTGTTTCATTCCGGCATTGAAGATCCGGGTGCGCTGGACAATATGACGCTGCCGGAAATCGCAGAACTTTACGGGATGGATAATGGGTTTGCCAAACGCATTTACACCTTGCTGCAAAAAACGGAGAAAACGAAGCAGTGCCTGCAGCAGTGCCGTTCTTGTGGGATCGGTGTGCTTGGCATGGATGACGACGATTATCCGCTGTTGCTGCTCCAACGTTTGGGAGACCGGATCCCGCCGCTGTTTTATTATGCCGGGAACAAAGCGCTTTTAAATCAGCCTGCCGTTTCGGTCACCGGCACAAGACAGGTGTCTGATGCGGGTAAACAGTTTGCGGCGGCAGCAGGGCGCCAGATTGCTAAAAGCGGGAAAGTGTTAGTGTCCGGCGGGGCTGTGGGCTGCGATACCATCGCGGAATACCATGCCACCGCTAACGGCGGCGGCGCGGTGCTGTATCTTGCAGTTTCTTTGCAAAAAGCGATGCAAAAACCAAGGTACCAAAAATTATTGCAGCAAGGGCGTTTGTGTTTGGTTGCGGATTACAATCCGTTTGTTGATTTCAGCGCACATCGCGCACTATACCGCAATCAATACATTTATCAAAGTGCCAAAGTTTCGCTTGTTTGTGAAAGCAAAGCCGGCAGCGGTGGTACATATAAAGGCGCAACAGAGGCGATTCAATCCGGTACTGCAAAGGTATTTATAAATAAAGGTATAGATAATGCCGGTAACCGGATGCTCATCAAAAACGGCGGCCGGCCAGTCACGATTTCTGAACTTAACGCGCTTTTGAAAACAACTCTTTGACACTGATCGCAATCAGACACAATCCGAAAATTTTTCGCAGCATATCACCGCCAAGTATCGTGGACAAGTAAGCACCGAGCACGGCACCCGCAATACCGAAAAGAGCCGTGAACAGGCAGACCCGTTTGTCGATAACGCCCTTTTTGACGTAGATCCACACGCTGAAAACAGCAACGGGAATAAAAAACAAAAGGTTGATTCCCTGTGCGCCGATTTGATTCACACCGAGAAAAAGCGTTAAAAAAATAATCAGGATCCCACCGCCGCCGATGCCCATGGCGCCGATCACGCCGGATAAAAATCCGGCAATGGCGAACATGATAAAATCCATGCAGATCAGGTCCTTTCCTTTAGCCTAAAAACATCTTCAGCCCCGCCCAGATCAAAAAGACGGCAAAAATATGTTTTAATAAAACCGGATCGATCCTGCGCATCAGCAGCGTTCCGGCCGCGGCACCGATAAGCCCAAATGGAATAAGATAGAGTGATAGTTTTATATCAACGTTGCCTTTCATAAAATAGAAACACACACTGATTAGGCATAACGGTAAGATTACCGCGATAGAATTGGCGTGCGCCTTTTTTTGCTCCATGCCGTAGGCTTTAAAGAGCGGAACGGCCAGCATGCCGCCGCCAGCACCGAACAATCCGTTGATGACGCCGATCAAAAAACCGCCGACCGACAGTTTCAGAATGGATAAATAGCGTTTCATGACTTCCCTGCCTTGTCACTTTTACTAATATTGTTCCTCGCTTTTTGTGCATAATATCTGCCAAAATCTAGCACAGAAATGAAAAGAAGTAAAGGAAAAATTTACAGTTGTCTAAATTGTAAATTTTGCTTCAAAAACTTTATATTTTCATAAAAATCTATTGACTATTTACGAAAATTATTGTAAAATTACTATACCCTTTAATAGCTTGGTACGAGTCGGGCTGTTTGGGAATTTATTTCAAAATTAATTAAAAATGGAGGTAAATGTCAAATGACGAATAAGTTAAAACGGCTGTTAGCCTTATCTTTCGTCGTTGTGCTGATTCTCGGTCTGATTGCTTGTGGCAAAGAAGATAGTGAAACCACATCGGATCTCACCACGACTTCGTCGGCAAGTAGCGAGGGCAGTTCGTCTTCGGACGATACAACCACGACCAAATCCGGTGCGACGACAAAGGCGAACGGTAAAACAACGGTCAAAGCTACGTCGGCTGTCCAGACCATCACCGATGCGCAAGGCTACAGCAAAATTTCTCCGCTGATCGAGAGAACCACCAACAACAGAGGAAACGCCAGCGCTTCGTTTATTAATGGTTTGAAGGGCTATGAACTCGAAATTTTCTATCCGTGGGAGCTGCAAAAGCAGGAAAGCACACTCGGTCAATCCGCTGCTTATGCACGCCAAGAGGTAGAAAAGGAATTTGGCGTCACGATCAAGGAAGACGGTGTATGGGCGAGCTATAATGAAAACCTCGCAGCAAAACTGACTTCGCGTTCCTGCGATGCGCAGATTTACATGGCGCAGGATTTCAACTATGCTTCCTATTTTAAGAATCAGTATCTGTCCGACTTGACCAACGCAATGTCAAAAGCGGCTGTGGACTTCAAAGATCCGTGGTACAATCAGAATGCGAGCGCATTTTTGAATATTAACTACAAGCAGTATGGCTGGATCGCTTACGATATGCAGAGCGAATATGTGTTCCCGTATGTTATTATCTATAACAAGACCTTGATCGACGATGCCAGATTGACCGATCCGGCAACACTGGCAGAACAGGGCAAATGGACTTGGGATACTTTGCAGACCTATGCCAAGAGACTCACAAACACCAGTAAAGGTGTGACCGGTTTTGCAACCATCGACGCAACACAGATGCTCGCATCCATGGTTGCGCAGAAGGGCAACTCGCTGGTTCAGGTTTCCAAAGGTTCAACACCGGCTCCCAACATTGAAAACCAGACTGTGAAAGAATGCCTGTCCACACTGGTGAATTGGTGCGGCGACGGCGGTATCTGCGAGACATGGTCAAATCAGTCCTGGACCTATCCGAAAACACAGTTTGCGAAGGGTAAAGTTGCGATGATCTATGGCTTCCATGACACCATCAAGCAGCTGAACTCCTCCGGCACTGTCAACAATGAATTTGGTCTTGTGCAGTTCCCGATGCCGACAGAATCGAAAACTTATATCAATGTTTCGATCCCGCAGTTCGTGAACTTTATTCCTTCTCAGTATCAGAATGAAGCACCTGAAATTCTGTTCCTGCGCAACGAACTGTATCGTCAGAACTACAGATTCATTCAGCGTGACTTCCAGGTGCTCTGGAAAGATTACTTCACCGACACCGATGTGTTAAGCTATGCTTGCAACATCAAGTTTGAAAGAGGCAACAATGAAACCGTTATGGATTGGCGTTCTGTTGCTGAAGAAACCGGCGTTGGTAAAACAAGCACAACAACGGTTGTCAAGGAAGCGATCAGCACCAAATCCGTTCAGTCTGCAATCGACAAATATAAGAGTGGTTTGCAGAAGAACTATGAAACGGTTTGGGAAGGCTATAAGATCACTGGTAACGTGTAATCTTGTAGTATGCAATTAAGCAACCAATAATCAAAAAGCGGCTGAAAGTTAAACTTTCAGCCGCTTTTGCTTTTTAAATAAAACGAAAGTGTTTTCCGGTTCAGTAAAATATTTTAAGTCAATATGGTTTTGTTACCTGCCGCACGATTCTGCTTTACAAATAAAAACGTTTGGTGTATAATGGTTTCAAATATAAACACGGAGGATATTCATGCGGTACCATATTACTTTACTTTTAGCGAAAACGATCAGTTTCCTCATGCGGTTGTGCGGCAGAAGAGCGACCCATCTGCCGGGCAGCATTGCAATCCGGCTGTGTCCGGATTTTTTAAAGCATGTCGGTCGTCCCAAAACGATCATTGCGGTCACCGGTACCAACGGAAAAACAACCGTCTGCAATCTTTTGATCGATGCATTGAAAGAAAACGGTTATGATCTGATGAGCAACAGTTTTGGTTCCAATATCAATGCGGGCGTCGCCAGCGCGTTGCTGCACAACTGCACGATTTTCGGGCGTGTCAAAAAACAGCTTGCGGTGCTGGAAGTCGATGAAAGAAGCTCGCTGTTGATTTATCCGTATATCCGTCCGGACTATATTCTCTGCACCAATTTGCTGCGCGATTCCATCAAACGAAACGCGCACGTGGAATTTATTCAATATATCATCAACAGCGCCATGCAAGACAATGCAAAGCTGATTTTAAACGGCGACGATATTTTGACCTGTGCACTCGGCAGTGAAAAACAGCAAAAACGGTTTTTCGGGATTGCCAGAATGCCGGGGGACCGAGATGTCCCGTCGCCTTATGCTGTGCGGGACATCACCTGCTGTCCGGTGTGCGATGCAAAGCTCAAATATGAATTTGTGCGGTATAACCATATCGGAAAGGTCTATTGTGAAAACTGCGGCTTCCGTTCGCCGGACTGCGATTATCTTGTCACCAAGATCGATGAAGAAAACGGTGCCGTCACCGTTTTGCACAACGGCGTTTCGACCGATTATAAAATGGTCAACAACAACATCGTGAATATTTATAATATGGTTGCGGTGATCGCTGTTTTGCAGGAGTTCGGTGTGAAGCCGGAAGGGATCCAGCGTGCGTTTGAAAAAGCGCATGTGGTTAAGTCCCGGTATTTTTCAGAGTCTGTCTGCGGCAAGGAGCTTGTCATGCAGCTGGCAAAAGGGTACAATCCGATCGCCTGTTCCCGCGTGTTTGATTATATTGCCAAAGGCGATGAGAAAAAAGCGATCATGTTCAACCTGGACGACCGCGACGACGCGAAAAGCAGCTCGGAAAAAATCACCTGGATGTATGACTGTGATTATTCCAGCTTGACCGACCCGTCGATCACACAGATTTTGGTTGGGGGCAAACGCCGATATGACCAATTGGTGCGTCTGCTGCTGGCGGGTGTGCCGCGGGAGAAGATCCATATGACGGAATTCGAAGTCGACACCCCATCTCTGATTGATTTAGAACAGGCGGACAAGATTTTTATTCTTTATGATATCTACACGACCGAAATGGGCGAGATCGTCCACGACCGGTTGAAAGCCAAAATCATTGCGGAAAGCAAAAAGGCAGGTGAAAAAGCGTGAAAATTGAAGTTTTATATCCCGAAGTCTGCAATCTCTATGGGGATATTCACAATATGCACTATTTAAAAAAGTGCCTGCCGGACGCCGATTGGATCGAAACGGATTTTTGCGCAGATCCCTTTTTTGCAGACCAGGATGTGCAGATGGTCTACATGGGACCGATGACCGAAAATAAACAGATCAAGGCGATCGAAAAACTGCTGCCTTTCCGGGATCGTTTATGCCAGTTGATCGAACAGGGCACCGTTTTTTTCATGACCGGGAACGCCTATGAGATTTTCGGGCAAACCATCGACAACAAAACCACCGGGACAAAAACACAGGGGCTTGGGATTTTCCCGATCGATGTCACAATCGATTACTTTTCACGCTATAACGGCATGCTGCTTGGCGTTTATGAAGACATCGAAGTGGTCGGTTTTCAATCCCAGTTCAGCAGGGTATCTGCCGCACCGGATGCAGTGACGCCGTTTATTGAAGTGCGCCGCGGTCTCGGTTTAAATCAGGAAAGCAAAATAGAAGGTGTGCGGAAAAACAACTTTTTTGGCACATCGCTGTTGGGACCTTTTTTGATTTTAAACCCGCTGTTCACCAAAAAGCTGTTGCAGCTGCTGGGTGTTGCAGATCCCAAACTTCCGCTGGGGGAAGAACTGATGCGCGCCTATGCCGCACGGTTGGCGGAATTTCAAAATCCGAACATCAAGTTTTAGCGCGTTTTGCTTCCAGATAGTAAATCGGCAATCCCATGGCGGCGAATTTTTCTTCATACTCCGTTGGAATGTTGTCATCTATTGCACTGTGATGCAGATCCAGCGAAATATTTTGCAGCATAAACCCGTTTTGAGACAGTTGTTCCAATGAGAAAGCAAACAGCATTGCATTGTCGGTCTTCTGATGGATTTCACCGTCCGGCTTTAAAATGGTTTGATAAACGGATAAAAACCGGGCGCTGGTCAACCGGTGGGAAGCATAGCTTTTTTTCGGGAACGGACAGGAAAAATTCAAAAAGATGCGTTCCACGCTGTGCGGCGGGATGATCCGGCTGAGATATTCGGCCTGCGCGTTTAAGAATCTTAAATTCGGCAGTTGCAGCGGCAGCGCTTTTTCACAGGCTTCCACCAAAACATTCGCGCTTTTTTCAATCGCCAGAAAGTTGATTTCGGGGTGAAGGGCTGCAAATTTGCGCGCAAATCCGCCTTTTCCGCATCCGATTTCGATGAAAACAGGCTGTGGTTTTGCAAACAAGCCGTCCAGGTCCAGCAACTGTTCGGGCTGTGTGCAGCTGAAATTTTTGTTTTCACTTTGATAAACCGTTAAAATCGCCTGAACGTTTTGCAGCCGTGCGTCCAGGTTTTTCTTTTTTCGCATTCGCATATTTTTGTGTTCGTCCTTTTTCGTTTTTTTCCATTATACCGGATGATAAGCCGGATTTCAAATGCCAATCGAGGAAATATGAAAAAATATCAATATGTAAAGCATCCGGCTTTTGTCGGTGCCGTCGCTTGTTTTTGTTGTTTATTGTGGGGCAGTGCGTTTCCCGCTGTTAAAGTCGGTTATGCATTGCTGCATATCGACACATCGGACACATGGACGCAGATTCTTTTTGCCGGTTTGCGGTTTGCCGCTGCGGGACTGTTGACCATTCTTTTCGGCAGCCTGCCGGGCCGGAAATTTCTGCTTCCGAAACCTGCTTCCTTTGGGAAGATCGGACTGCTTGCCATGGTGCAGACAGTGCTGCAATATATCGCGTTTTATATCGGACTGAGCATGACCACCGCCGTGAAATCCTCGATCATCGAGGGCGCCAGTTCCTTTATTGCGATTTTGATCGCCTGCTTTGTGTTTCAAATGGAACGGTTTAATCTGCCAAAATGTATCGGTTGCGTGTTGGGGCTGTCCGGGATTGTGCTTGTCAATTTAAACGGCGGCGGATTGGGCTCCTTTTCAACCTATAAAGGCGACATTTTGATGTTGATCGCCGCATCGGCTTATGCATTGTCTTCCGTTTTGCTCCGCCGTTTTTCCAAATCGGAAAACCCGGTTGTTTTAAGCGGATACCAGTTCTTTTTCGGCGGCATTGTCATGAGTGTTGCAGCGTTTGCCGGCGGTGGGCGCATTGTGTTTGACAATATCGGCGGTGTTTTGCTGCTGCTTTATTTAAGCGCATTATCTGCCGTCGCCTATACCCTCTGGGGCATTTTACTCAAATACAACGATGTATCCAGCGTTTCGATCTATGGTTTTATGATTCCGGTGTTCGGTGTGATGCTGTCCGCTTTGTTTATCGACGGGGAAGCAGCGTCGGTATTCCGTTTGCAGACCATCATTGCGCTCGTACTGGTCTGTGCAGGCATCATCATTGTCAACCGCTTCGGGGAAACAGAAAGGGTGAAAGCATGATCCCATTTAATTTTCACACACATACCACCTTTTCCGATGGTATCGACACGCCGGAACAGATGGTTTTAGCGGCAATGCAAAAGGAATTTGAAGCGATCGGTATCACCGACCACAGCTTCACGCCGTTTGACACGACCTATTGCATGCAAGAAAAAAATGTGCCTGTATATATAAAAACACTGCGGGCGTTAAAGAAAAAATATGCGGGGAAAATAGAGATATACTGCGGTATTGAACAGGATCTGTTTTCCGATTGCGACACCCGACCTTTTGATTATGTGATCGGCTCGGTGCATTACATTAAAGTGAACGGCGCCTTTTATCCGGTCGACGAAACAAAAGATAAACAATTGGAATGTATTGAAAAGCTGTTTGGCGGAGACCGGATTGCCTATGCAAAAGCCTATTATGAACAGGTGGAACAAATGGCAAAACAACGCCCCACGATGATCGGCCATTTTGATCTGCTGACAAAATTCGGATTGTTTGACGATCTTGGCGCTGATTATGAAGCGATCGCAGCATCATCCATGCGGCGTGTTTTAAAAACAGTGCCGATCATCGAAGTCAACACCGGCGCCATGGCGAGAGGCTATCGCAAAACACCGTATCCCGCGGCGTTTTTGCTGCGAACTGTGCGTGAGTGCGGCGGGGAAGTGGTGCTCTCAAGCGACTGCCATGACGCGCGTCAGCTCGATTATGCGTTCGATGCGACTTGCACAGAATTAAAAAATGCCGGGTTTTCACATGTTCTGCGTTTTTGTGAACACGGATGGGAACGCCGGTCAATTTAGAAAGGATTAAAAAATGGAACTTAAAACGCTGATAGAATCGGAAATCACCATGATCTATAACACCCATATGCAAACGGATTTCCCGGCAACGGAATTAAAACCGCTGTCTACCTTGCTGCGCGAGCAAAAGCTGGGGCATTATTTTGGCTGCGGCCTGTTTGAAGCGGACACATTGAAAGCCTATGCAATGTTTGCCGTGTCGCCCTGTGGAAAATATCTGATTTTGGATTACTATGCGGTGGTCAAAGCGTTTCGCGGACAAAAAATCGGCAGCCGGGTGCTGCAAACAATGCAGGCGGAACTTTTAAAGACTTATCAAAATATTTTAGGAGAAGTGGAAGACCCCGACTACAGTCTGGATGACGCCGACCGGTCGATCCGCACCCGCCGGATCGGATTTTATGAGCGCAACAATGCGATCATGAGTGATGTGAAGGCAAAGGTCGATACCGACCGTTATCTGATTATTTACTTTGGAGATAAAATGGAAACAAAAGAGATCAAAGAACAGCTTTGGCAGTTTTATAAGATGCTATTTGGAGATACTTTCAATCAAAAGGATATTCAAATCACTGCATAAAAAACAGCTCCGGTCTATTTTAGACCGGAGCTTTTTTGATAGGTCGAAAAATATAAAAAATTATTTGTGATATTTGCCGCCCCCGATGATTTGAAACGCGCGATAGATCTGTTCGGTGAGCAGCACCCGGAACAATTGGTGCGGAAACGTCATTTTGGAAACGGACAATTGCAGGTTTGCACGGGCTTTCACGGTGTCGGCCAATCCGCAGGAAGAACCGATGATAAAACAAAAATGGCTGTCGCCATAAAGCGATTTTTCCCGGATCAGCGATGCAAACTCGGGGCTGGAAAGCTGTTTGCCCTCAATGCACATGGCGATCACAAAACAGCGGTCGGGAATTTGTCTTTGCAGCAGCGCACCCTCTTTTTCGAGTGCAGCGGCAATTTGTGTATCAGACGGATTATCGGGCAGCGCTGATTCGGGAATTTCCGAAATTTGAAACCGGCAATAGGCGGATAACCGTTTTTGATATTCTGCAATCGCGCTTTTGAAATAAGATTCTTTTAAACTGCCCACACACAAAATGGTTATATTGATCATTTTTCATTCACCTGTTTTTGCATCTACTATAGCAATATCGGGTCTGCGCCGGTTTGCTGCGCGACAGTCAGGGTATAGTCGGTACCATTTTCAAATCCGCCCATAGAAAGGGAAGACACCGCCGTTTCCTTTGCGAGTGCGGGCAGGTTGTTGTCGCGGCTTAAATGCGCCAGCACAAAACGGGTGGTTCCGGTCTGCGCCAGCTTTACAAGCTCTCCTGCACAGATGGGATTGGACAAATGCCCGTTCTCACTCATGATCCGGCGTTTTAACGGATAAGGATACCCGGTGTTGTTTTGCAGCATCATCAGATCGTGGTTGCTTTCCAGCATCACAAGATCGCAGCCGGAAAGATGTTCGTGCACCTTGTCCGTCACGGTGCCAAGATCGGTGCAGACCGCAATTTTCCGTTCCTTTGTGTGAAAGATATAACCGCAGCTGTCGGCGGCGTCATGCGGTGTTGAAAAGGCGCAAACTTCGGCGTCGACCGGCAGATTTTCATCCAGTTCGCGGTAATCGACATTTGCATCCAGTGCATGCAGCTGATCCATCGCCTGCAGCGTGCCTTTGGTAGCATAAACCGGGATATGCAGTTTTTTGGCCAGCACTCGCACGCCGGAAATATGATCCACATGCTCATGGGTCAAGAAAATAGCGGTGATGGTTCCGGCATCGATATTGCGACCATTTAATGCATCGGTGATTTTTTTAGCGCTGACGCCCGCGTCCACCAGAATGCCGTTTTTGCCAAAGCCTATGTAGGTGCAGTTGCCTTTGCTGCCGGAGAAAAGAGAACAAAACTTAGCCAATCCGATCTTCCTTTTAAACAAAATAAAAATTCGTGTCCCATGCGGGAATGTAAGGGTGATGCCGCACATAGACCCGGTAATCGCTGCGAATCTGCAGAACCTGCAGCGGCAGCTCAAAATAATCCGCCGTGCGGTGGTATGCGGCAACGCACAGTTTCGGTTTATATTTTAAAATGGTTTGCCGCGCACCGGCGATCGCCGCCGCTTCACCGCCTTCAACATCCATTTTAATGGTTGTGACCGGCGCGCTATTAAGCAGACTGTCAACGCTTTCCGCCCGCACTGCCGCGCCGCCCTCTCCGATAGCGGAATTTCTCCCGGCCAGTGTGCGAAAAAACGCCGCGCCGCTGTGGTCGCTGATGCAAACCGGATAACAGGTCACATCGCGCAGCCCTTCGGTGTTCTTTTGCAGCTTTTTGAAATTTTTCCGGTCCGGTTCCACCGCGAGCATTTGCCGGTAAGCGGGCGACTGCTTTGCAAACTGCAAAACCGTGTCCCCGTTATAAGCGCCAAGATCGAGATAAATTTCTCCCGGCCCCGGCTGTAAAATATCCGAAAAGGCGGCGGACACGCTGCTCTCACAATCAAACAGATACCGAATATCGCCGGTTAAGCGATAACGCACACAGTTTTCAAAAACACGCCTTGAATCTTCATCATACAACAAATCATAAACCTGTGCAAGTGCTTTTTCGTGTTTTTTTGCATATTCCGTTGTGAACAGCCCGCCGCCGATCACCGGAACATCCGGCGCATAGGTTTCCTGCTCTTTGGCGATCTGCCGGATGCGGGACAAAACCTCCGGCCGGTTGGTGCCAAAACAGATCAAAACAATAAAATTTTTCAGTGTTTCTTTAAAGTGCCGGTAAGGTTGCACCACAAAGCCGTGAAAGGACTGCCCGCGCACAAAATCATCGCTTGCCATCACACCGGCAACCGGTATACCGCGTTTTTCAAGCTCTAATATGATTTTATCCGCGCCGTTTCCCATACCATAGAGCACAATGGGCTTTTGCGCTGTTTTGAATTTATTCCACACAAAGCAATCCCCCGTTGATCGCATAGGCTGTGCTGCCGCCATATTTCACCTGTTTGCCAAACGGCAGATCGTGCGTTTTCGGCACGCATTTACCGCGCAAAACAGAAAGAACGCCGGTTTCGGTTTGCAGCAAGAGCCCGAAACCGTAAAAAGCGCGGGCAATGGTTTCGGCTTCTATAAACGCGGTGCTTTTGTCGATCGTGCGCTGCGCGTCATCGGGTTCTTTCCAGTATTCACCGCCGCTTTGCGGGCGTGCGTTTTGAAAAACATCGGGGAATAAGGACAAATATGCTTTTGTCAGCCGCACTGCCGAATCCTGCACTTTTTTGGTCAGCGTTTCTAGATTTTCCAAAGGGGAAACCTCGAACGCATCCTGCAAAAGAATGTCCCCTTCATCCCATTTTTCCGCAATTTGGTGCAGCGTGCAGCCGCTTTTTTGCAGTCCCTTTAAAATGGTGACCGGCAATGGCCAGGGACCGCGGCCGACCGGCAGCAGCGCCGGATGGATATTCACGCATTTTGGAGAGGCAGCCACCGGCAGCTTGTGGATATAACCGGCGCAAATGATCGTTTGGCAGCCGGCGGCCGCCAATGCTTCCAAATCTTTTCGTGTGACCCTCTGGTCGGTGACCGGAATGCCGTTTTGTTTTGCAAAATCAATCGTTTGCCGGTTGAATTCATAAACATTATCGGTCGGGAAGGTGAAAACCCGCAGGACTTCACAGCCGGATTCCCACATGGTTTTCAAAACATCAAAAAACAGATCAAAACCGATAAAAGCAGTTTTCATAACATCACGCTTTCTTTTGATTGCCACTGCGCTGGACAGCAGCCGTTTTTATCTAGCTTTCACAAAGCACACTTGCATTATTTATTCACATTGTACCACAACCGCAGCCTGTTTGCAATTCTTTGCGCAAATGGGGAATTTTGTACAAACATAGCGACATATGCTGTTGTATCGAAAGATTCAAAGAGATTTGGAGTTGAGCATATGGGAAAGATGAAATATATCATCATCACAAAAAAGATGATGGTGATCACCGTGTTTGCCGTGTTTGCTGTTGTGGTCGCCATGTGCGTGTCCGCCGCCGTGCTGCCGGAAATGACGGCGAATGCCGACGGAAAAAAGCTGCCGATCTATTGCGCGCCGTCGGACAAGAAAACGGTGTCGCTGTCGTTTGACGCCGCCTGGGGCAATGAAGACACGGAACAATTAATTTCGATTTTAAAACAATATAATGTCAAAGCGACCTTTTTTGTGGTCGGCGAATGGGTGGATAAATATCCGGAATCGGTCAAAGCCTTATCCGATGCGGGACATGAGATCATGAATCATTCTAACACCCATCCCGACATGATCAAATTATCCAAAACCGAAATGGCGGAGGAGATCAACGCCTGCAACGACAAGATCGAAAAGATCACCGGCAAACGGCCGACATTGTTCCGCGCCCCCTACGGCTCCTATAACAACACACTCATCGAGGTGTTGGAAGAAATGGGAATGCATTGCATCCAGTGGGACGTGGATTCGCTGGACTGGAAGGACTACACAGCCGATAAAATTTATAACCGTGTGACGGAGAAGGTGCAAAACGGCTCTATCTGTCTTTTCCACAATGCGGCCAAACACACACCCGAAGCGCTCGGGGATATTATTGAGAAATTGCAGGCGGACGGCTACACGCTCCTGCCGATTTCCGAGAATATTTATAAAGGCGAATTCACGCTGGATCACGAAGGACGGCAGGTACCCAAACAAACCGGCGCGGTGTCGACGACTTCAACAAAAATAAAAACCACAAAATAACCCTTTTTTGGTGTATCCACGCCGGAAACGGATACACTAAATGAAAAAAGAGGGTTGCAAGTGAAATCGATTTGGAGTGTAAACACACAACTGCCGCACCGGGAACCGCTGACCGGAACGGTGCATTGCGAAGCAGCGGTGATCGGCGGCGGCATGGCAGGGATTTTGTGCGCGTATGAATTGGAAAAGGCGGGGATTCGCACGATCGTTCTGGAAGCGGACAGAATCGCTTCCGGACAGACGAAAAACACAACAGCAAAAATCACACTGCAGCACGGCCCGATCTATCACCGGTTGATCGAATCTGTCGGATTGCAGGCGGCGATGCAGTATGTGCATGCGAACAAAAGGGCGATCGCGGAATATAAGCGGATGGTTTATGATGAAAACATCGATTGTGATTTTCAAATTCTGCCTTCCTATTTATATACCAAACGAAAAATCAGCGTTTTAAATGCGGAATATAAAGCGGCAAAACAGCTGTCGATCGATTGTGAAATGACCAGAAAAACACAGCTGCCGTTTGAAATCAAAGCGGCGCTGCGGTTTGCAGATCAGGCGCAGTTTGATCCGCTGCGATTTATCAAAGCGGTGAGCGGAGGACTTAAAATCTATGAAAAAACACCGGTGCAATCGATTGAACAAAACCGATTGATCACCAAAGCCGGCACCGTTTATGCAGATCAGATCTTTGTCTGCACCCATTTTCCGTTTATCAATTTTCCGGGTCTTTATTTTGCGAAAATGCATCAGCAGCGCAGCTATGTCGTAGCGATCAAGACCGACACGCCGCTTGACGGCATGTACTACGGGATCGACACCGGCGCATTGTCCTTTCGCGGGTATCAGGATTATATCCTGCTCGGCGGCGGCAGTCACCGAACCGGGGAAAGCGACGAAAACGCCTTTCGCATGCTGCGCGAGGAGGCCGGCCGGCTTTATGGACAAAAACCGCGGTTTTACTGGGCGGCGCAGGACTGCATGTCACTGGACGGTGTTCCGTATATCGGGCAGTATGCGAAAAAGTGGAAAAATATTTATGTCGCAACAGGCTTTAATAAATGGGGAATGACGTCGGCCATGGCGGCGGCGCTGCTGCTGGCGGATATGGCGCAGGGCAAAAATACCGATGCAGCCGCAGCGTTTGATCCGGCGCGAATCAACGCACCGTCGGCAAAAGCGTTTTTTGCAGAAGCGGGGCACAGCGTGAAAGGACTCACGGCCTATTATTTGAAAAATCCGGATGGCGTCCTTTCCAACATTCCGAAAGGCTGGGGCGGTATTATCGACGACAACGGGCATAAAACCGGCGTTTACAAGGATAAAACCGGGAAAATTTATGCGGTGATTCCCAAATGCCCGCATTTGGGGTGTCAGTTGTCCTTTAATCATGCGGAGAAAACCTGGGATTGCCCCTGCCACGGCTCCCGGTTTGACTATCAAGGCAGGCTTATTGACAATCCGGCACAGGAAAATTTAAAAAGATTATAAAAGAGTTAAAAAGAGCAAAAATATTTTTTAAAAAAGAATTCGGTTTTTAACCGAATTCTTTTTTAATGAAAACATTATCAACAATAAATAAAAATATTAAGTGAAAAAAACATTATACATGTAAAAATTATATAAAAGAACTGTTAAAAATATACACTAAATTAATAATAATATTGTTGAAATGGCAGAAAAAAGAAAGAAATAGCTAAAAAGGTTGAAAATGGAAAGAAAATAATATAAAATAATATGGAAAATATCAACATTCAAAAATGCGATTTTTATACTGTTTAGATGAATGGAGATATTAAGAAGAAGTAAAAAAGGAGAGTAGTGAATGAAAAAGTTGAGAAGTATCACAGCTGCTTTGTTGTGCATGTGTATTATATTCACAGGAATAACGATCACAGCACCGGCAGACAGTGAAACACAGACAGAAACCGGATCCGATCTCGGAGCAAACACAGGAGAAGTGGAAGCCCTGTCGGAGATCGAAGAACTGCGCAATGAAAATGAAAAGCATTTTCGTATGCAGGACGGTAGCATCAAAGCGGTGGTGTATTCCCAGCCGGTGCATTATGAAAAGGACGGCCAGTGGGAAGATATCGATAACCGTGTAGTGGAATCGGACGCGCAAAACGCAGAAGATATGGACGGTTATGAAAACCGGCAGAATGACCTGAAAGTAAAGTTTGCAAAAAAAGCGGGGAACGGCAAGCTGGTCACACTGAAAAAAGACGGCACCTCCATTTCGTGGAGCTATGACCGGAAGGCAAAAGGTTTTGCGCCAAAAGCGCAAATCGAAACGGAGAAAGCTCAGACAGATCCGCTTTCTGCCGCTGTGGAAAACACATCGCAGACGGTGCGGTATGAAGATGTGGAGGAAAATGTCGATTTTGAATATATCCTGGCAGGTCAAACGCTCAAAGAAAATATCATTGTCAAACAGCCGCTGGAGGACTATCATTTCGCATTTTCCTTTAAAGTGAACGGCGTGACGCCGTCGGTGCAAAGCGACGGAAGCATTGCTTTTGTCTCTGATGCAGGCAAAACGGTCTACACGCTGCCCGCCCCATATATGTACGACGCGGAATATCTGTCGTCTGATGCCGTGACATACAAGATCGAGCAAACGGGAAACAAGAAATATACCGTGACGGTCCAAGCTGATACAGAATGGATCAACGCGCCGGAACGTGCGTTTCCGGTGGTGATCGATCCGGTGGTGGTGACCGAAACGACAAAAGGCGCGATCGACACGACTTTCATCACATCGGCAAAGCCAAACGCAAATTATGGCATGAACGCCGAATTTCTAGTAGGACATGAAAGCAGTGAATATGGCACCTGTCGCGCACTGCTGCAAATCCAACTGCCGGAACTTAACAAAGGGGACATGATCGTCAGTGCACAGTTGTGTGTTGCAGCGGCAGCGGAATTTTACACATCCGAGACGCCGAATCTGCAGATCAATGCGCACATGGTCAAGGACGCATGGGACAAAGATACAGTGACCTGGGACAGCCGGCCGAATTTCAAAGCGGTGGCGCTGGATTATGATTATCTTGAAAGAGCGGACACAACAGCCTACAGCTGGAAATATTTTGACATTACCAAAGCGGTCAAGCAATGGACAGAAGGAAACGTGGCCGACTGTGGGATCATGCTCAAGGCAAGCAAGGAAAGCGGATCGGTAAATGACATCGGAGTGAAAGGCATCTTGTGGGGTGAGGGCAATTCGACAAGCACATCGAAAGCTTACCCCTGCATCCAGCTGGTCTACCGGAACAACAAAGGTTTGGAAGACTACTGGACCTACACGACGGTTTCGGCGGGTTCTGCCGGCACGCTGTATGTTAACGATTATTCGGGCAACCTTGTGGTGACCCGGACCGACGTGGCGACGACCGGTGCAAAAATGCCGGTCGAAGTGACGCATGTATACAACGGCTACATGGCGGGCGAAGACTCATTTTACGGTCGTGGCTGGAAGCTGAACCTGCAGCAGCGTGTGCGCCCGTCATCGGCATTTGGTTTAACCGGAGATATGGCAGAAGAATACCCGTATGTCTATATTGATGGGGACGGCACCGACCATTATTTCTATAAAAAGACGGAGAACGGCACAACCAAATATCTGGATGAAGACGGACTGAATCTGGAACTGAAGAAAAAGTCCGACGGCAGCTATACCATCACGGATAAAAAGGAGAATGTGCTGACCTTTAACATATACGGCTATTTAAGCAAGATGTCGGATGCAAACGGCAACACCGCGAGCATCGCCTATAACGGCACGCATATCGGGGCGATCGCCTCGGTAACCGACGGCGCAGGCCGCAAAATTTCGTTTACATACCGCAGCGACGGTAAATTGACGAAGGTTACAGCGCCGGACGGACGGGCGACCAACTATACCTACAATGCAGACGGAACGCTGTGGCAGGTGCAGTATGCGGACGGGACGTATTCCTCGCATTCCTATGACGGGGAAAAGTCGCTGGCGTTTATCAAGGATACCACAAAACAAATGCGAGAGATCCGTTACACCGACAGAAAAAGCGGCAAGCGCGTGGTACGGATCATCGAGTCCTGCAATGACGTTGCCGGTCAAACGATCACCTATGACCGGACAAACTATAATGTAACGATGATGCGCACCGAAGGGATAAAACATGATTACTGGCTGGACGATATCATCACGACCTACCAGTTTGATAATACCGGACGGACAATTTCGACGCAAAGCCGGTCTTTAAGCGATGGAAATTATGTCGCGTCGAATTATGATTATACCAGCGCGGTGCCGGATGAAGAGGGGAACAACATCCGGCAGCTCAACCGGGTGAAGATGACCGGCGCGACCGGGCGGAACACGGCAAACCTTGCGATCAACGGCGGCGGAGAAACGTCGGGGAACTGGACGTCGGCCGCGTGGAACGGGAGCAACACCTTTACCTTTGCCTATTCGAATGCGGAAAAATATTATGGAAACAAATCTTTAAAAATCAGCAGCACCGCCTACAGCGGGGACAGCCGCGCGCGAGTGTATCAGGATTTTTCACCGAGCGTTGTCAAACCCGGCGGGACCTACACGTTCTCGGCTTATGTGAAAACAAGCGGTATTCAAGGAAGCGGAAACGCAATCGGAGCGAGTCTGAACGCCTATGTATTCACAAACGACGACGCGGATTATCTGTCCAAATGGTCGGAACTGCTCACCGGCACGACGAATGAAAGCGTCAACGACGGCTGGGTGCGTGTGAGTGTCACCGTCACGATTCCGGCAAACGCGCGGGTGACCCGGCTGAATCTGAACATCAAAGGAGCGACGGGCACGGCGTATTTCGACGGTGTGCAGGTCGAGGAATCGGAAACGGAAAACAATGTGAATCTGCTGGAAAACGCGAGCTTTGAGCGTGCGTCAAACGGCAAACCGGTGTCCTGGAGCACAACAGCGCTTACCGGCAGCGACGTGTGCAGCACGGCAGAAAACAAAGAGGGAAGCAATGCCTTCAAAATCATCGGCGACGCGAAGGCGAGCAAAGGACTTTATCAGGAGGTGCCGGTGTCGGGCACGGAAAACGATACCTATATCGTCAGCGGCTGGGCGATGGCGGATGCGGTGAAAGCAGAGCCGAAACCGGATGGAGGCAGCGACCGGAAATTTAAAATCTCCATCAATGTGAAATACAGCGACGGAACAGATGTGTGGAAATCGCCGGCGGAATTCAACAAAACGGTATCGTCGTGGCAGTATGTGTGCAAGGCGTTTAATCTGGACGACGGAACCAGCGCGAAAAAAACACCGGTGAAGGTGGGCATTTACTTAAGCTTTTACCGGCAGGCAAACAGCTGTTATTTTGATCATGTGCAGCTGGTCAGGGACGTTGCGCAAAGCTACACTTATGATGCGGAGGGCAATCTGGTCGACGTTGCCAAAAATGCGGAAAACAATTCGAAAATGGAATATTCGAATTCCGATCTGATCAAAGAAACCGATGTGACCGGCCAGTCGTTTCACTACACCTACGACGATAACCACAACATGACGCAGGCGAAAAGCCAGCGTGGTGTGGAATATAACTATGCCTATAACGAGGACGGGAATCCGTGGAAATTAACGATCCAGAACAAGGCGAAAACAATGGCGCTGCGTTCAGACGTGAATTACACGGATAACGGCGCCTATGTGAAAGCTGCCAAGGATGCGGATGGACGGCTGACAAAGTATAATTATAACGAAAAGAATGGTCTGCTCAATTCGGTGGAAGAGCCGGACGGGGTCGTGACCAGCTACAGCTATAACAGTAAAAACGACGCACTGACCAAAATTTCACGCGGCGGGCAAACGGTGAATTACAGTTACGACAGCAACTGGCGGCTCAAACAGATTGCGGTTGGCAGCAAGCTGAAATATAACATCGAATACGGGACGTTCGGGGAAACGACAAAGACCTATGTGGGCACGCAGGAACTTGTGGAAAATCATTATTCCGAAGGCATTCGGGATCTGGAATCGGTGGAATATGCCAACGGAGATACCGTTTCCTATGTGAACAACGTATTCGGATCAGTGGATCAAAAGGTTTTTGGAACAAGTAAGTATACCTGGAAGTATGACAGCACAGGCACGCCGGTGCAGTATGTTGATTATGTGAGCAATTTGTGTTATAATTACACCTATGATTCGATCGGCCGGCTGGTGAGAGAAAAAGCGGCGACACGAAGCGGGGACGGCGGGAGCTACGACCGCGTTTATGCAACAGAATATGTGTATGACGCGAAGAACAATGTGACAAAGATCGTCAACACCGCAGGGGGACGAACAGTCAGCCAAAGCTATTCGTATTTGGCGCAGGATAATCTGCCGTCAAGTCACAGCCTGTCGTCAACACGCAAGGTGGAATATACCTATGACGGCTTGAACCGTTTAACCCAGCGGACGCTGACAACCGACAAACCGGTAAACACGAAATATACCTATGCGTTGTCCGGCCGGAATCTGGGAGATGATGAAACCTATCGGACAACACGTGTGCGCGTGGAAGAACTGGGGTATATGACCTACCGGTATACGTATGACGATCGGGGAAACATCACAAAGATCGAGGAGAACCTGACGGGGACGACCGACGGTCAATATTATTATGAGATTGCGTCGTATGAATATGACGAAAAGAACCAGCTGGTGCGGGAAAACGACCTGTATGCAGATAGAACAAAGATCTACGGCTATGGAGCAAACGGGAACTTTGACATGGTATATGAGTATAAATATACCAAAGTGGATGATCCGCGGGTAGATGCACCGGAGAAGTTAATCGATGTTTATGATTATTATTATTTTGATGATAACTGGTCGGATAAGTTAACGCGGTATGCAGGGGAAAACATCACCTATGATGCGATCGGAAACCCGTTAAGCTACCGTGGATACACATTAAGCTGGACAGGCCGGCAGCTGGACAGCTTAAGCGGGAACGGCGTGCAGGCGAGCTACAAGTATGACGCGAACGGGATGCGGACATCCAAAACGGTCAACGGAGTGA
>CAMMAZ010000005.1 GCA_946493765.1 uncultured Clostridia bacterium
TGCTTGCGGTGAAGTTTTCTAATTCTGTAACACATCATTGACAAACCTACAAAATTTAAAGTTTTAAAGAAAATCTTGCCGCCGACGCCGGACAAACGCATAAAAACGTTTGCCCGGCGTGATTTTTATTTTTAAATCCGCTGTCCGATGGTGTCTTTCACACGATTGTAAAACGCTTCAAAACGATTCTGGTCCAGCGCGTTGCGGATGTCTTCCATCAGCGTGTTATAAAAATACAGATTATGCAAAACGCCAAGCCGCATACCCAGCATTTCTCCCGCTTTTAACAAATGACGGATATAGGCTTTTGTGAATTTCCGGCAGACAGGGCAATCGCATTCCGTGTCCAGCGGCGTATCGTCGGTGATATATTTTGCATTATTCAAATTGATTATACCTTTTCGGGTGAAAATTTGTCCGTGCCGAGCGTTGCGGCTCGGCATCACACAGTCAAATAAATCGACGCCGCGGCGCACCGCTTCCAAAATATTCAGCGGCGTGCCGACCCCCATTAAATACCGGATCTTATCTTTCGGCGCAAAGGGTTCGACCGCTTCGATAATACTGTACATCACCTCAGCCGGTTCTCCGACTGCCAGGCCGCCGATTGCATAACCGTCCAGATCCAGCTCGGCGATCCGCTTCATATGCTCCACCCGCAGATCTTCATAGGTACAGCCCTGATTGATGCCAAACAGCAGCTGATTCGGATTGATGGTGTCCGGCAGGCTGTTCAACCGCTGCATTTCCGCTTTGCAGCGTACAAGCCAGCGCGTTGTGCGTTCGCAGGATTCTTTGGCATAACTGTATTCCGCGGGATTTTCAACGCATTCGTCAAACGCCATGGCAATGGTTGACGCCAAATTGGACTGAATCTGCATGCTTTGTTCCGGCCCCATAAAAATTTTCCGGCCGTCGATATGCGAACTAAAGGTCACGCCTTCTTCTTTGATCTGCCGCAGCGATGCGAGTGAAAACACCTGGAACCCGCCGCTGTCGGTTAAAATCGGTCCCGAAAAACCGGTAAATTTGTGCAGACCGCCCAGTTGTTTGACAACCGTATCCGTTGGACGCAGATGCAGATGATAGGTGTTGCAAAGCTGCACCTGACATTTGATTTCCATCAGATCATAGGCGGACACACCGCCTTTGATGGCGCCGCAGGTCGCCACGTTCATAAACGCAGGCGTCTGCACCGTTCCGTGAACGGTTTGAAAAACGCCGCGCCGCGCCGTTCCTTCCTTTTTTAACACTTGAAATCCCATTTTTCTCTCCATTCTTTTTAACATGTACAAGATATTTGACACAAATCAAGACCGCAACCGAAAGGTTTTCGGCGCAAACCGGTAAATCAGAACACAGGCGACACAGCAATACAGCACGCAAAAAGCGATGCACAAAATCCCAAACAGCAACGTTGGCATTTGCAGATTCATCATGCAAAAACAAACGATATAGGTCGCGCTCAGAACGATTTGATAGGTGCCGCTTTTCATTTCCGTGCCGGCGTTATAGGGCTGCAAAAGGTAATAGATCGTTAAATAATGCACCGAAAAGAAAATGCTCATGCAAAGGATCGAAACGATCAGCACCAGATAATGCAAGGCATTGTCCGTCCCGCCGGAAGCATACAGCAAAACAGCCAGCCCCCCGCCGATGACCGCTGCCGGAAGCAGATTGATTTTGATAATTTCACGCAGCCGGATTGCAAAAAGCTGCAGCACCATTTGCGGCTGCTTATAAAACGAGTAGGTCAAAAGGCTATGGTCGCAGTTGATAAACAAAGCTCTGGTAAAGCCGGTGCCCCGGTTGAGCGCATACATGATAAAAACAAAATACGGCAGCGACGTCAGCAGCAGGCCGTTGATCTTTGTCCGGATTTCCGGTTCAAGATAAAAGACGAGCAGCAGACCCGCCAGTAAAAACAGGCAAACCGCCGCAATACGCACCGACGCTTTCCACAAGATTTTCTGATGCCGTTTGATGAACAGATCATTTAAATATGCAAACCCCTTTTTGCGGCTGGTAATGCGCACGTCGGTGGAAATCGTTTTTCTTGTCTGCTGCTGCGCTAGATTCCCAGCCTGATCCATCTGGTTTAACATCTGCGCCAGCAATTGCTGCTGCACCGCCCGGTAATGCGCAAAGTTCAAAATTTTCGGAATAGCTGCGGCGCCGGTAAGCACAAACAAAAGCATGACCGGGACGATAACGAAGGACGGAACCGTGATGCCAAAAGCGGGCGGCGCATAAGCGGCTGCCAGCAGCGCGCCCACGACAAGCCACTGCCATTTTCCCAGCTGATTCTCGTTATAGGCACGGTTTCCTTTCTCATAACGCCAAAGCGATACTGCCGATACCGTGAGTTTTGCGCCTGCCACAAAAAACGGAAGCAACAGGCAAACGCCCAGCGGCACATTTTTTTGCAGGCCGAACCCAATACAAAACGGCAAAAAGCCGACAATCGTTTTGATGATGGCGTAACCATAGTTGATCAGCGTATAGGCGCGCGCATCCATTCGCATTAAAACGATCGCATAATATTTATCCCGCGTCGGATTAAACAGATGGGTGTTCAAAAAAGCGCCGATCGCCGTTAAAAACAACAGAATATGCAAAAAGACTGCGCCTGGTGCCACCCGATCATACAAAACGCCGATACCGATCACCATCGTTATAAAATAAATGAATTTCCCCAAAAAGGCGGAAAGGACTTCCCAAATGCCCGAAAGGACATTGGCGAACACTTTCAGCCCCCGCACACGGTAAAGCGCTTGTGGCAGCAGCCTTTTGAGCAAAGGAATCTGTTTTAGGGAATACAGGATCCCGTTGACCCGGTATGTGTTTTTAAGCGAAAAGGAGATCCACAATGTTTTACGCATCTTCTTCCTCCCGCAATGCCGCTAAAATCCTGTCCTTGAAGCTTTGATCTCCCAAATTTGTCCGATCGACCGCCTCCAGCTCGCCCCGGTGCAGCAGCACGATCTCATCGCACAGATCCAACGCCAGGTCCATGATGTGTGTGGAGAAAATGGTGATGCGTCCTCCTTTTAGAGAGCGCAGCAGCTGTTTCATTTCCTCTGCCACCACAACATCCAGAGAGGTCAACGGTTCGTCCAGCAATAAAATCTCCGGATTTGCAATGATGTTCACAAGCATTTGCATTTTATTTTTCATGCCGTGGGAATAATCTTTGAGCAGCTTATCCCGGTCTTGAGGGTCAATATGCATGAAGTCAAAATATTCATCGATGGTTTTCAGGTTTTGAACAGATGATGCGTTGATCTCTAAGAAAAATTTTAAAAATTCCCGACCGGTCAAAAATTCCGGAACCGTCGGGGTGGAAAGCACATAGCCGATATTCTCCGCTTTCACTTCCCGCCGCGCATCGTTATCCTCCAGAAAAAATTGACCGCCGTCGGTTTTGATATCCCGGTTCAAACAATTGAACAAGGTCGTTTTTCCGGCGCCGTTGCGGCCGAGCAATCCATAGATTTTGCCTTCTGTAAAGGTAAAATTGATATCCCGCAGCACTTCCCTTTTTTCAAAATGTTTGGATAAATGTTCAATGACAAACTGCATGACTGTCTCCTTTTATTTATTGAATAAACATCGCGTCGCCGAAAGAGAAAAAGCGGTATTTTTCTTTGACCGCCGTTTTATAAGCATTGAGAATATTTTCCCGCCCGGTCAATGCGGACACCAGCATGATCAGCGTGCTTTCCGGCAGATGGAAATTGGTGATCAGCGCATCCAAACATTTAAAGGTATAGCCAGGATAGATAAAAATCGAGGTATCCCCTTCGCTTGCGCGGATCCCGCCGTTCGACGCGACAGTTTCTACCGTTCTGCACGCTGTTGTGCCGACGCAGATCACGCGGCCGCCGTTTTGTTTTGTTTGTAAGATCAAATCCGCCGTTTCCTGCGGCAGGATATAATGCTCGGAATGCATCAGATGATTCTCGATTTGTTCCTCCTTGACCGGCCGAAACGTTCCCAGTCCGACATGCAGCGTCACATACCCGATTCCAACACCTTTATCCGCCGCTTTTTGAAGCAGCTCTTTTGTGAAATGCAGGCCGGCGGTGGGAGCTGCGGCGGAACCTTCATATTTTGCATAGACCGTTTGATACCGTCCGCAATCTTTGGGCTGTTCGTGAATATAATGGGGTAGCGGCATACTGCCGATCCGGTCCAGTATTTCATAAAAACTGCCTTCATATGAAAACCGGATGATGCGGTTCCCATTTTCCAGCACCGCATCCACAACCCCGTTTAAAACGCCGTCGCCAAAGGTGAAAGCGTGCCCGGCTCTTGCTTTTTTTCCGGGACCGGCAAGCGCCTCCCAGCAATCGTTGCCTTTATCTTTGAGCAGCAAAAATTCAACAACGGCGCCGGTGTCGTTTCGTTTTCCGTAGATTCTGGCGGGAATGACCTTTGTGTCGTTGAGGATCAGGCAATCGCCGGGATGCAAATAATCAACGATATCATAAAAATGCTTATGCTGCATTTCTCCCGTTTTTTTATCCAAAATCAAAAGCCGGGAACCGTCGCGCTTGTCCGCCGGGTGCTGCGCAATCAGTTCTTTGGGCAAATCATAGTAAAAATCGCTTTTTAGCATATTGACAATCCTTTCGAGGTATGATAGAATGAACACAAATATAAATACCGATAGAGGTGCGGCAAAGATGATTACCGCAGCAGAGACCCGCCGGTCGCTTGATGCTGTGGGAAAGGCGATGCTGCCGAAGAACGCATAGCTGCAGGCAGGCTGTGGTTCTGGTTGCAGGGTGAACAATTCTGTGACTGTCATCATTGTCATGATGGAGCGCTATCCCGATAACGATTCTATTATATTGCAATGATGACCGGTTGTAAACCGGTTTTTTGTATTTTTAGCTGTTTTTTATTATGAACAAAGGGGTTGTCTGCAATGAAAAAGTATAAAGTCGGCATTATCGGCGCAACGGGTATGGTCGGTCAGCGTTTTGCGACGCTGCTGGAAAACCATCCGTGGTTTGAGGTGACAGTGCTCGCCGCCAGCCCGCGTTCCAAAGGCAAGACCTACAAGGAGGCTGCCGGGAACCGCTGGGCGCTGCAAACGCCGATGCCAAAATCCATGGAAGACATGGTGTTATATGACGCGACGGCGGATATTGAGGAGATCGTGCCGCAGGTGGATTTCGTGTTCTGCGCGGTAGACATGGGAAAAGCGGAAATCAAAGCGCTGGAAGAAGCCTATGCGAAAGCGGAATGCCCGGTCATTTCCAACAACTCCGCCAATCGTGGGACACCGGATGTGCCGATGATTGTGCCGGAATTAAACTATGAACACGCGAAAATCATCGACGCGCAGCGAAAAAGGCTCGGTACTAAAAAGGGATTTGTCGCAGTCAAATCCAACTGCTCGCTGCAAAGCTATGTCCCGGCACTTTATCCGCTGGACAAAGCAGGCTTTAAAATCAAAGAAGTGCTGGTCTGCACCTATCAGGCGATTTCCGGCGCCGGTAAAACCTTTGAAAGATGGCCGGAAATGGTGGATAACGTCATTCCGTATATCGGCGGTGAAGAGGAAAAATCCGAGCAGGAGCCGCTGAAAATCTGGGGAGAGATCAAAGACGGACAAATCGTTCCCGCCACTTCCCCGAAATTCACGGCGCAGTGCATCCGCGTGCCGGTGTCCGACGGGCATTTAGGCGCCGTGTTTGTCCGGTTTGAAGACAAAAAACCGACAAAGGAAGAAGCCATCCAAATCTGGCGGAACTTTTCTTCCCGTCCGCAGGAACTGAAACTGCCGAGCGCACCGGAGCATTTCCTTTATTATTATGATGAGGACGATATGCCGCAGATCCGCTTGAACAGGATGAATGAAAACGGCATGGCCGTTTCGATCGGCAGATTCCGTGAAGACACACAATATGACTATAAGTTTGTGTGCTTGTCACACAACACATTAAGAGGCGCAGCAGGCGGCGCCGTTTTGATGGCGGAACTGCTCTGCGCCGAAGGATACATGGATTAATTTTTTATGGGTATCCTGCAACAAAGGAGCTGTTATTGATGAAAAAAACAATTTTTACCGGTGCGGGCGTTGCGATCGTCACCCCGTTTTCAAAGGACGGATCGATCAATTATGAAATGCTCGGCCGTCTGCTTGACATGCAGATCGAAGGCGGCACCGATGCGATCATTTCCTGCGGCACGACCGGTGAATCGGCGACCATGTCGCATCAGGAACATGTCGATGTTTTAAAATTCACGATCGATTATGTTGCCGGCCGTGTGCCGGTCATTGCGGGCACCGGCAGCAACGAAACTGCCGTTGCCGCGGAATTGTCCACCGAAGCGGAAAAGCTCGGTGCTGACGGTCTTTTGATCGTGACTCCCTATTACAACAAAACTTCCCAGCCGGGACTTGTCGCGCATTATAATTATATTGCGGACAGAGTCAACCTCCCGATCATTCTTTATAATGTCCCGTCCCGGACCGGCTGCAACATTAAACCCGAAACCTATCTTGAACTTTCTAAACATCCGAATATCGTTGCGACCAAGGAAGCCAACGGCGATATTGCGGCAGCCGCAAAAACCAAAGCGCTTTGCGGCGATGCGCTGGAGCTTTATTCCGGAAACGACGATCAGATCGTGCCGCTGATGTCTTTAGGCGGTAAAGGCGTTATTTCTGTGTTGTCCAATGTCGCGCCGCGGGTTGCACACGACATTGTGCAGCTGTATTTGGACGGTAAAACAAAGGAAAGCTGCGCTTTGCAGCTTGAATATCTCGATCTCATTAATGCGCTGTTCATGGACGTGAACCCGATCCCTGTGAAAGAAGCGCTGAATCTGATGGGATTGGATGTCGGCGAATGCCGGCTGCCGCTGATCAGGATGCAGGATAAACAAGTTGAAACGCTGCAAAATATTCTGAAAAAATATGAACTGATAAAATAATAGAAAGCGAAAAGGATGTGAAAAGCATGACACAGATTTTATCGTCCGGTTGCTGCGGTCACATGGGCAGAGTGATCACCCATTGTGTGAAACAAAAGGATAACTGTGAAATCACCGCGGGTGTGGACCTGTCCGGCGAGCAATACGATGCGTTTCCCGTTTATCAGTCCTTTAGGGGTGTGAAAGAACACGCGGATGTTATCATTGATTTTTCACATCCGAACGCGCTGGAAAATCTGCTGGAATTTGCGGTGGAACGCAGCCTTCCGGTGGTAATCGCCACGACCGGTTACAATGAAAAACATATTGAAAAGATCAACGCCGCGTCCAAAAGCATTCCGATCTTTTTTACCTACAACATGTCGATCGGGATTAATCTTTTGGCGGAGTTGGCACAAAAGGCCGCTGCTGTGCTGTCGGATGATTTTGATATTGAAATCATTGAAAAGCATCATAACCAAAAGATCGACGCACCAAGCGGCACTGCGATCATGCTGGCCGATGCGATCAATTCATCACTGAACAATAAATATCATTATGAATATGACCGGCATGCCAAACGCGCCAAACGCGATAAAAATGAAATCGGCATGCATTCCATTCGCGGCGGAACGATCGTCGGTGAACATGAAATCATGTTTGCCGGCCGGGATGAAATCATCACCCTTTCCCATTCCGCTAGGTCAAAGGAAGTGTTTGCAACCGGCGCTGTGAATGCCGCTTTGTTCTTAAAAGGAAAGGACAGCGGGATCTATACTATGGCGGATCTGGTTGCCTCCAAATAAGCTTTTTTCATTCAAAAACAGGAAGTTTGCAAAAAACAAACTTCCTGTTTTTATTTTTACCGAAAGGCGGTTATTCCTTTATGAACACCATCGAACAAGTCAAATGTGTTGAAAATGTCACACAGGTGAATGTTTTCAGCATGCCGGATGAAACCTGTTTTTTAAGCAATCTGTTTTTGAGTTTGCAAAACGACGACGTGAATGTCGACATGATCTGCCGGCCATTGACGCACACCCGATTTACCCGGTTATCCTTTACCGTGTCCGACAACGATCTTGCCAAAGTCGTGCAAATTCTAACGCGATTAAAACAACAGTATCCGAAACTGAAATTCTCTCTTTGTGCCTCCAACTGCAAATTGGTGGTCAGCGGCAGCGGTATGTTTGAACACCCCGGCGCTGCCGCAGCTGTTTTCAGCACGTTATGCAGCGCCGGGGTGGATATTCTTCTGATTTCCACGGGCGAAAATGAAATCTCCGTTTTGGTGCCCGGTGCAGACGCACTGGTTTCCAAAATGTATTTGGAGCAGCTTGCCGCCCGGCAAGGGTGAAAATGTGAAAAGGCACCGCGCCGGCGCATTTTCGGCACATCGGGTTTGCTTCCCGGCAGCTTAAGCTGACCGCAGTTTGCCAACAAGCCGCTGCACCAATTTGACCAGTTCGACGATCACAACCGGCGCAACCGACAGGCCTAAGATCCATTCAACATGCGCCACATCCAATGCCACAAGGCCGAAAATCGACCGAACGGGCGGGATAAACAACAACGCCATCACAATGCCGACGGATATAGCAAATGCCAAAAGCATGAATTTGTTTTTGAACCAGCCTGCAATAAACAGCGAATTTTCCGCGCGGCAGTTCATTGCATGGAACAGCTGGGAGAGAGACAAAACGGCAAATGCCATTGTTACGGCATAATCATAGCTGATTTGACGTCCCACAACAAAAGCGATCAGCGTTAAAATGCCGAGCATAAATCCCTGCCAGATCGCGTTGATACCAAGACCGTGTGCAAATATGCTTTCGTTTTTCTTTCGCGGTTTTTTCTGCATCACATCCGCTTCGACCGGCTCCATACCGAGCGCCAGCGCGGGCAGCGAATCGGTAACTAGGTTGGTCCACAGCAAAAGTACCGGCGTTAGCGGTGCGATATCAAACAACATGATACCAAGAAACACCGTTAGAATCTCGCCCAGGTTGCAGGACAACAGGAAATGAACAGCCTTGCGAATGTTATTGAAAATGCCACGGCCTTCTTTTACCGCTGTTACAATGGTGGCAAAATTATCGTCTGTCAACGTCATGGCTGCAGCACCTTTTGCCACATCGGTTCCGGTGATGCCCATCGCGCAGCCGATATCGGCGGCTTTAAGCGCAGGTGCGTCGTTCACACCGTCGCCGGTCATGGCAACGACTTCGCCTTTTTTCTGCCATTGCTGCACAATCCGGATTTTATCTTCCGGCGACACTCTGGCATATACACAGATACGCTCCAGCTTATCTGCCAATTCATCGTCGTCCATTTGGGAGAGTTCTTCTCCGGTCACGGCAATGCCGCCTTTTGTCATGATCCCAAGCTTTTCGGCAATCGCCGCTGCCGTGACCACATGGTCGCCGGTGATCATAATGGTGCGGATTCCCGCCGTTTTGCATTCATTGATCGCATCTTTCGCTTCCTTGCGCGGCGGATCCATCATGCCAACCAGACCGACAAAGGTCAAGCCGTGTTCTAATTCATCGCTGGTCGGATTTCCGGGAATCTCAGTCAGCGGTTTCATCGCAATGCCCAGCACCCGCAGCGCTTCTTTTGCCATTTCGGTGTTTGCCTTTTCAACCGCTTTGCGGTCGATGTTCACACACCGGTCAATGATGATATCCGCACCGCCCTTTACAATAGCATAGGGTTTGCCGTCCAGTATGCAGACGACCGTCATCAGTTTTCGATCAGAATCAAAAGGAATCTCACACATTCTGGGATACAAATGATCCAACGTTTGCTTATCGGTTTTGAGCACCCGCATCGCTGCGGCAACGATCGCCGTTTCAGTCGGGTCGCCGGTGTGCTTTTCCTTTCCGTCAACCATTTCCACTGTGCCGTCGCAGCAAAGCGCTCCAAGTCTTAAAGCGTCGGCAACATCCTGCGGAACATATTCATAAACATCCACCGGCTTCCCGCCGACATAGGCTTTGATCAACGTCATGCGGTTTTGCGTTAATGTTCCGGTCTTATCCGAACAGATCACCGACGCACTGCCCAGCGTTTCGACCGCCGGCAGCCGCCGGATGATCGCATTTTTCTTGACCATGCGCTGCACGCCGATGGCAAGCACGATCGTCACAATCGCCGGCAGTCCTTCCGGAATCGCCGCCACTGCCAGTGATACCGATGTCATCAGCATCTCGACAAAACGTTCCGTTAAATCGCCGCTGCCCTTGAAAAAGCCGATCACAAAAATCACTGCGCAGATGCAAAGCGCCGCAATGCCGAGCTTTTTCCCCAAATTGGCAAGCTTTAATTGCAATGGGGTAATCGCGTCGTCCGTTCCTTTGAGCATTGTGGCGATCTTGCCCATCTCGGTGTTCATACCGATCTCGGTCACGATCGCTCTGCCTCTGCCATAGGCCACGGAACAGCCGCTGAACACCATATTTTCCCGATCGCCGATCGCTGCAATATCCTCGCAGATGACCCCGGCGTCCTTTTCCGATGCGACCGATTCACCGGTCAACATCGACTCATCACAGCGCAGACTATGGGTTTCAATCAGGCGCGCATCCGCCGGAATATAATCCCCTGCTTCCAGTTCAATCACATCGCCGGGCGTCAATTCCGTTGCTTCCACCCGCAGATGCTGTCCGCCGCGAATCACCTTCGCTGTCGGCGCGGCAAGATTTTTTAAAGCTTCCAATGCGTTTTCCGCTTTGGATTCCTGAATCGCACCCAAAAACGCATTAAAAATAACAATGGCAACGATCATGATCGGTTCAAACCAGTCGTTACTTTGCTCAAGCAGCGTTTTCACAACCGAAATGAGTGCGGCGATCATCAAAATGATCACCATTGCATCTTTTAGCTGCGCAAACATTTTTTCAATAAATGTCTTTTTTCGCTTTTCGGTAAATTGATTTTTTCCGTATTGCTTCTGATTGGCTTCAACTTGTTCCGGTTCCAGACCCCGATCCAGATTCGAGTGCAATTCCTTTTCAATTTCCGTGGCAGACGATGAATGCCAGATCATGCACAAAAGCCCTCCTTTTTGATTTTCATACTTTTATCATGAAAACATTAGTATTATAACCGATATTTGGATGATTTTCAATCCTATTTTGTCATAAAACGACCACAATAAAAAGATTGATTTTTTTTGCAAAAACCGATATAATAAAAAAAGAATTTGTTGTAAGGAGTGTATCCGTTTTGAAATATGAAGATCAGCTGCGGCTTTGGATGGACAAAGCCGTTGATGACAAGGATTTGTTGGACGAACTGCGCGCGATTGGGGATAATGAGGAAGAAGTCGTCGACCGGTTTTACAAAGACCTCGAATTCGGAACCGGCGGACTGCGCGGCGTGATCGGCGCCGGCACGAACCGGATGAATATTTATACCGTTGCAAAAGCGACAAAGGGGCTTTGCGATTACATCAACGAAACTTTCAAAAATCCCAGTGTCGCCATTGCATACGATAGCCGCATCAAATCCGATCTGTTTGCAAAAGTCGCCGCCACGGTGTTCGCCGCAAACGGCATTCATGTACATATTTATAAAGAGCTGATGCCCACGCCGATGCTGTCCTTTGCGGTGCGCAACCTCAAATGCTGTGCAGGCGTCGTTGTGACTGCCAGCCACAATCCGTCGAAATACAACGGTTATAAAGTCTATGGGCCGGACGGCTGCCAGCTCACGCTTGAAGCGAGCCAAATCGTTTTGTCTCATATCGAACAGACCGACGCGTTCAGTGTTGTCAAAGCCGATTTTGATGAAGCTGTGAAGGCAGGCACCATTCAGTTTATCGAAGATGATGTGATCAACGCATATCTAGACGCAGTGCAAAGCCGCAGCATCCATCCCGATATTTTCAAATCGGTCGATTTAAAAGTGGTTTACACACCGCTCAACGGCGCCGGAAACAAACCGGTGCGCGCTATTTTGCGCCGCTGCGGCGTTGAAAACGTCACGGTCGTGAAATCCCAGGAAATGCCGGACGGCAATTTCCCGACTGCGCCCTATCCAAACCCCGAAATCCGGCAGGCTTTTGAAGAATCCTTAAAGGTCGCCGAACAGGTCCACCCGGATCTTTTGCTTGCCACCGACCCGGACAGCGACCGCGTTGGGATCGCGGTGTTGCAAAACGGCGAATACCAGTTGATGTCCGGCAACGAAGTCGGCGTGATGTTGCTCAATTATATTTTAGGAGAGCGAACCAAAAACAAAACGCTGCCCCAAAACCCGGTTGCAGTGAAAACCATCGTCACTTCTGATCTGGCCGCCAAGGTTGCCGCGGATTACCATTGCCAGATGATCAATGTTTTGACTGGCTTTAAATTCATCGGCGAACAGATCGCACTGCTGGAAGAAAAGGGAGAAGAAGACCGCTATATTTTCGGCTTTGAAGAAAGCTACGGTTATCTGTCCGGCAGCTATGTGCGCGATAAGGATGCAGTTGTCGCTTCGATGCTGATCTGTGAAATGGCCGCTTTTTATAAAGGACAAGGATCAACACTGGTCGATGTGATGCACCAGCTTTATGAAAAATACGGTTATTATCTGCACAAGCAGTTGAGTTTCACCTGTGAAGGTGTGACCGGCATGCAGAAAATGGCGGATATTATGACCAATTTGCGCCAAAACCCACCGAAATCCATTGGCGGTCTGCAGGTCGTTGCCATCAACGACTATGAAACTTCGCTGCATACCGATCTGCAAACCGGTAAAACACAGCCGATCACCTTGCCCAAATCCAATGTGATCGCGTTTATGCTGGAAAACGACGCATCTGCAATTGTGCGTCCATCCGGTACGGAACCGAAAATCAAGGTTTATGTGACCGCAGTGGATCAAAGTCATAATGCGGCGGCTGCACGCAGCAGCCAGATCGAAACGGATATGTCTGCGCTGATGCAGTGAACATTCTGATCTGATCTTATTTTTAAAGGAATGGAGTGTTAAAAAATGAAAAAATGGATTGCCCGCGCTGCGATGATCGTCAGCTTTCTTTGTGTGTTTACTCCTTTTGCCGCTTTAGCCGGTGAAAACGGCAACACGACGATGGCAGGTTCTGTTCCCACCGGCGCGCAGATGCTTGACACATGGGTGGTTATTGTTTTGATCATTGCCATTCTGGTTATCGCGGCAACGATCATTATCCCAAAAATCAGAAAGAAAAAATAAATGCTGTTTAAAGTCAAAAAACAAAAAGAGCAATATATTAAAAGAGGATCATCTGTTTGATGATCCTCTTTTTGCTTTTGTTTTATTTTATCTTACGGTAGTTCACCGAGTTTTACCGGGTATCTTGCGATATATTCACGCAGCATTTTAACATCCGCCACTGTCACTCTGCCGTTATTGTTGACATCTGCCGCTTCAAAATCCATTTCATTTTCATTGATTTCGGCAACGTACTGCCGCACGCGCAACGAATCTTTGGAATTGATCTTCCCATCGCTGTTGGCATCCCCAAACAAAACGGCTCTGATCTGTATTGACTTTTCCACTGTGTCATTTAACCGAAACGTGATGCTGCCATCTCCTTTTGCAGTTAACAGCGCATTCGTATAAGATAAATTCTGTGTATCTACAGTTATCTGCAATTTTTGTACCGTCAAACAAGCTGGGGAAACAACCGGTACGATTTGAAATGTCTTTCCGACTTTATCTGTTTTATCGATAGCGATAACGTCTCTGTATTCCTCATAGCCGTTTTCGCAGATCAGCTTGATGCTGGGCGTCTGTCCCGCAAGCGCCGTGTCGGAGTAACCGAAAGCATATGCAAAATTCCGGCCGCTGTCTCTACCAATTTCATTGTATCCGACCTGTGAATAATGCGCAGATAAATGGATCTTCTTCACTTCCTGCGGAATTTCCGGCGCTTCTCCGCTTTGCGTCGGATAAGTCAAAACGCCGTCCGGATAATACTTTTCAAACCAATCCTGCATATAACCGAGTTCTCTGCCATTGTCATTGGTAATCCAACTGTCTCCCACATTCGACGCAATAAAAATATCCTGCGTTTCAGGTGTGTCAACACTTGCCAAATAATACTGTGCGCTTCGCGGTCCATTCATTGCAATGTCGTTGTAAGTCGTCATCGGCCAACTATAACAGACTCGTGGAATAATGAAACCACAAGATTCTATCAGTGGTTTTTGCACACCGTCAATCTCGATTTGCAGTTCACTTTTCAGTGCCTTGTGCATGCTGATAAACTTTTCGATGTAAACATCCCGTTCCATTTGGTTGTCTGATTCGCCCTGGAACCAGATATATGCACCGTGCTGCAACGTGTAATGCCCGGCATTGATTTCTTTTTCCAACGTTTCAATCACATCATGCGCAACCGTGACTGCCTGCCAGAATTCGTTGCTTTTCGTTTCGTCCGAAGGATCCCACGCTGTAATAGATGTCCCGCTGTGCGCTGCATTGATGATCCAGCATTTTTCACCGGTTTCTTTTATCCAATCATAGGCAAAAGCAGAATCAATTCCCTGCTTTCCGTTGCCGGATTCCGTCAATCCATTCAGACCATACACCAGTTTTTCACCGTTGACATTGGTGTCCCCCGTCAACGACGCTGCGACAAAATCACCGGCGTTCTCAACGGATAATCCAGCCGGAAATGTAAATCCGGTGTTGGTTTCTCCCGTCCATGTGCCGCTTGGCGCATAGGTCGAATAAACGGTGCCATCTGCATTAGCGATCGACTGCGTGTAATCCGTCTGCACGGTATCGTCTCCGAAATCGACGTTTCCTTCCCCATTGGACTGACCAAGAATGAAAAATACATTCAATGCCGCCGGCTTCACTTCTACCGTTTTTTCGATTGTGCGTTTACCGTCTGACAACATAACTGTTGCAGTGCCGACGCCAGCGGCAATGACCCGATCCCCGTCTTTTTCAACTGTCAGCACATGTTCATCCTTTGTATGATTCACCGCAATGTTATAACCGACTTTGTAAGACGTGATCGTTTCATTTTTAATTCCAACGATCTTATACCCATCAAAAGCATAGCGATCATCATAACTGAGCATGATATCCTCCGTTTGTTCCGCTAAAACAGATACCGGCAGTACCGAAAACAAAAGGACTGCCGATAACAAAACAATAATACACTTTTTCAAATCCATCCCCCGTTTGTAATAGAATTCCAATTTATTATAACATATGGTTAATTCTTTTACAAGAAAAAATTCCTTTTATTGCAACTGATCGTATAAATCCGGGAATACCTTTAAAGAACGCTTTAAAATCCCGTTGATATAGGCGATCAAAATACCGTAGTTGGTGATGGGAACGCCCTGATCCGCTGCGCATTTTTGCCGGTAACGGACTTCCCGTTCATTGAGCATGCAACCGCCGCAATGCACGATCAATTGATAGGGCGTGAGGTCTTCCGGAAATTCGGTGCCGGAAGTGAAAACAAATTCCGGCTGTTTGCCGGTGTATTCCCGGATCCACCGCGGTAATTTGACTGTGCCGATATCCTCGCATTGCCGGTGATGGGTGCAGCCCTCCGCGATCAGGATTTTATCCCCATCATCAATTTTGTTTAAAGTGACTGCGCCTTCCACCGCCGGATACAACAAGCCTTTATACCGGGCAAACAGAATGGAAAAAGAAGTCAGCAAAATATCATCCGGCGTGTCTTTTGCAACCTGTTTAAACGCCTGGCTGTCGGTGATGACCATCTTCGGCTTTTGGGATAAGCCTTTGAGCGTTTCCTGCAGCTCCGTTTCCCGCACAACCACCGCTGTGGCGCCGGTTTCCAGCACGTCGCGAATGGTTTGCTGCTGCGGCAGGATCAGTCTGCCTTTGGGCGCCGCGGAATCGATCGGCACCACCAGCACCACAAAATCGAAGGGGTTAAGTAAATCGCCGACAATGCGTTTGTTTTCTTCCTCCGTTTTGGCAAGCGCGGCAATGCGTTCTTTGAGCGCATGGATATTTTCCTTTTCCCTTGCGCTGACCAGCATTTCATTTTCCTTTAGGGCAATCGGCTTTTCGAGCAGATCGCTTTTGTTATAAACGACTAAAAAGGGGATGTTTTTATCCTGTATCAGATGTAGCAATGTGGTGTCCCACTGTGTCAGCCCCACAGATGCGTCGACGACCAGCACCGCAACATCGGTTTTATTCAGCACCTGTCTTGCCTTTTTTACCCGCAGTTCGCCTAAATTCCCTTCATCGTCCATACCGGGGGTATCGATGATGACAACAGGCCCCAAGGGTAAAAGTTCCATGGATTTATAGACCGGGTCGGTGGTGGTGCCCGCCACATCCGACACAACCGCCAGTTCCTGCCCGGTCACCGCGTTGACAACGCTGGATTTGCCCGCATTGCGCCGGCCGAAAAAACCGATATGTACCCGGTTGGCCGAAGGGGTATCGTTCAGTCCCATTTTGATCGTCCTTTCTGTTTAAAACCGGAAATCACGAATTCCCTGTTCGATTTTCACAAGGTTGTCTTCCGCGATTTTCCGCACCTTTTCTTTCGGGATATTCGACAGTTCTCTTTGAATCAGCGCTTCCCCGACCTTTCTCGTTTCCGGTGAAGCATAGTCGATCAAATATTCTTTCAGCGTCATCAATGCATTCGGATGGCAGCAGTTTTGAATCTGACCGCTTTTGCACAGGCTCATGAAACGGTCGCCGGTCCGGCCTTCTCTGTAGCAAGCGGTGCAAAAGCTCGGAATATATCCGATATCCATCAACCAGTGCACCACTTCATCCAGTGTGCGGTTATCCGAAACATCGAATTGCTCGGAGCGTTCATCCTCCGGTTCGGGCTCGTAATAACCGCCGACGCTGGTTTTGGATCCGCCGCTGATCTGCGAAACGCCAAGCCGGATAACCTTTTCCCTGACCGCCTTGCTTTCTCTGGTGGAAATGATCATGCCGGTATACGGCACTGCCAGCCGGATGCAAGCGCAGATTTTCGCAAAGGTGTCGTCGTCGATTCCGTTGTCAAACGCAGACGGATCAATATCGTCCGCTCGTTTGATACGGGGCACGCTGATGGTATGGGGACCGACCCCATGCACCGCTTCCAGATGTTCCGCGTGCATCAAAAGCCCGGCAAATTCATATTTATAAAGCTCCAGTCCGAACAAAACGCCAAGACCCACATCGTCAATGCCGCCCTCCATTGCACGGTCCATCGCCTCGGTGTGATAGGCATAGTTGTGTTTGGGGCCTGTCGGATGCAGCTTTTCATAGCTTTCCTTGTGATAGGTTTCCTGAAACAGAATATAGGTTCCGATTCCCGCTTCATGCAGCTTTCTATAGTTTTCCACCGTGGTCGCCGCAATATTGACGTTGACCCGCCGGATCGCGCCGTTTTTGTGCTTGATGCTATAGATCGTTTTGATGCTTTCCAGAATATATTCGATCGGATTGTTGACCGGATCCTCCCCCGATTCAATGGCAAGCCGTTTGTGCCCCATATCCTGCAGGGCGGTCACTTCATGAACGATTTCCTCCTGGGTCAGCTTTTTTCTGGCGATATGTTTATTTTTCAGATGATACGGGCAGTATACGCAGCCGTTCACACAGTAGTTGGATAAATACAGCGGCGCAAACATAACGATCCGGTTCCCATAGAAATCCTTTTTGATCTGTTCGGCCAGCGCATACATTTCCTTTATTTTTTCTTCATCCTCACAGGCAAGCAGCACCGACGCGTCCCGGTGGGACAAACCCTTGCGCTGTTTCGCCTTTTCGAGAATGCTGTCCACCAGCTTAAGATTATTCTTGTTTTCCTCTGCGAATTGCAGGGTGCTTTTGATTTCCTCGTCGCTGATAAATTCTTCCGCTTTCATTGAATACTTGTCATACATACTTCATTGCTTCCTTTCTTAAAATCGCCTCTGGATTCAACGATGCGGTACCCGATGCCTTCCATTTGCTGTTTTAAATGGGAAAGACTTTCGGCCGCTTCATCGCCGGTGCAGATTTTGTCATTATATAATAAATATTTGGAACGGACGTTTTGCGGCGATAAGTTCGGCATCACCACGTTTGCGCCCGCTAAAATGCCCTGTTCCCTGCCGGTCGGATCAATGGTGCCAAGCGCCGTTGTTGCTGGCAGCAACACCCGCGGCAATATTAAACGAATGATGCTGAGCAGCGTCAGCGTCATTTGCAGCGTTCCTGCCGGCCGATCGCGAAACGGTGTGTTTTTATGCGGGATAAACGGACCGATTCCCACCATTTCCGGCTGAAAGTCATGCAAAAACAAAAGGTCGTCGATGATGGTATCGGTTGTTTGAAAGGGAGAACCGACCATGAAACCGCAGCCGGTCTGATAGCCGATCGATTTTAAATCCCGCAGGCAGCGCATCCTGTTTTCCAAGGACAGTTGCGGCGGATGCAGCTGTTGGTAATGCGCGCTGTTTGCCGTTTCGTGCCGCAAAAGATACCGGTCGGCGCCGGCTTTAAAAAAAGCCTGATAGCTTTCAAAGCTTTTTTCACCGATCGATAACGTCACCGCGCAATCGGGAAACTCCGCTTTGATCGCCCGGACGATTGCAGCAATTTTTTCATCGTCAAAAAACGGGTCTTCTCCGCCCTGCAAAACAAAGGTGCGAAATCCTAATGCATATCCCTGCCGGCAACAGTCCAAAATCTGTTCCTTTGTCAGCCGGTAGCGGTCGGCATTGCGGTTGGAACGGCGAATGCCGCAATAAAGACAATCATTTTTACAATAGTTGGTAAATTCGATCAGCCCGCGGATATAAACGTCGTTTCCATAGACCGCCCGACGAACCTCCTGCGCTTTTTGGGTAAGATACCGACGGTCGTCCGGCGTCATACCGGTCAGCAGCGTTTTAAATGCGTCGCGCGGCAAAACGTGTGTTTTTATTAGTTCATCGATCAGCGTTTTCACCGTTTTCACCTTCAAATCTTGGAATAGGCGGTCTTTGCACTGATTCCCGGCAACCGCCCGATTTTTCCAGAGAGCGCGCTGATCACATCCTGCGGCGCATCCACCGCAACACTGATGATGCTGATCCCCTTTTTCGGATAGGGAATGCCCATCCGACCGATGATATATGCGCTGTATTCATGCAAAATCGAATTGAGTTTCGTGGTTTCCTCCCGGTTTTCCACCAGAATGCCGATCAGCGCCACACGCGTTTCCAAATCCATTCCACCTGTTCCTAATAAAAAATGCGCCTTTTCCGATGAAAAGGCGCATAAATCCCATGATTGATCGCATCGTCTTTCACCGCAAAAGAATTTTGGTGTCAGTTATTCTTAAAATCCACTTTGTTATCAGAAAAAACTCATAACGCAGTATAATTATTATACAGGATTCGACTGTAAAATGCAATCACAAAACGATAATTTTCATCATGAAATCTTCTTTTTGGTCAACAAATAATAATGAATAAAAAAATCGCAAATACCTCTTGACATATTATACTATGCGTTATATAATATTATGCAAAAGGAGGCGTTGTGCTTGGATATTCAACTCAAACGCGGACTGCTGGAGGCTTGTGTTTTAGCGGTGCTAAACACCGGAGATTCCTATGGCTATCAGCTGATCAAGGACATTGGAGAATGCATTTCCATTTCCGAATCTACCTTGTATCCGATCTTAAAACGGCTGGAAGCTGCCGGGCAATTGACGGTTTACACGGTGGAACACAACGGACGGCTGCGCAAATATTATCAAATCACACCGCTTGGAAAAGCAAAACTCTCTGCTTTCTCAGACGAGTGGAAAGAAATTGTTGCCGTTTATGAATTTATTGCAGCGCATAAGGAGGCTGATTAAACATGAATCAACAGGAATTTTTAGCGGCGCTGGAAAATAAATTAGCAGCGCTAAGCCCGGAAGACAGGGAAAAAACATGCGCGTACTACGCGGAGATCATCAGCGACAAAATGGACGACGGCATGTCGGAACAGGATGCGGTCGCGTCGCTCGGAGACGTGCATGAGATTGCGGAAAATATTTTAAAAGATCTGCCGATGACCACACTGATATCAGCAAAAGTCAACGCGCAAAAAGGCGGCGGACGCACGGCGCTGCTGATCATTTTGACGATTGCGGGTTCTCCCATCTGGATCAGCGTTTTGGCGGTTATTTTTGCTTTTTACGCGACGTTATGGTCGCTGATCGTAGCGCTTTATGCCGTGATGGCCGGCTTTTTTGCTGCCGCGCTTTGCGGCGTGCTGGGATTCATCCCCTTGTTTATCTTCCGCACGGTACCGATCGGTCTTTGTGCGCTTGGCGCCGGGATCGCTTTTCTGGGATTGGCGTTTTTGCTGATGATCGCAAGCATTTATGCGACAAAGGGCATTATCAAATTAACCGCTTTTTCCTGGCGCGGGTTAAAATCCATCTTTATCGGAAAAGGGGGCGCGAAACAATGAAATATGCAAAACTGATCATTTTTTCGGTCATCTGTCTGATGGTGGGCGGTGCGGTCTTTTTTACCGGCTTTGCCATGAACGGCTTTGATATAGACCGTTTATCGACCGAGGGCGAATTTTTCAGCCGTTCCTACACGGAATCTGCCGCTGTGACGGCAATCGAAATCCATGACAATGATGCAAAAATCGAATTTGTCGCTACAAACAGCGACCAAATCTACATTACCTACAATGAGACCAACCTCAAAACATACTCCATTGAAAATCATGACAGTGTTTTGACCATGACCGGCAACGACCAAAGGAAATGGTATCACCATATTTTTAATCTCAGTTTCAAAACGCCGGTTATCACAGTTTACATCCCACGGGATATGCAGGTATCGGTCACAACGGAAACTGCAAACGCCGATATTTTAGCTAAAGATCTGACTTTTCAGTCGCTGTCGTTTGCAACCTCCAATTCCGAGATCGAATTGGATGGTGTGAACGTTTTAAAAGACTGCACACTTCAAACAGCCAATGCATCGGTGTTGCTGGAGCATGTGGTAATCAACGGTGCACTGACAGCCGGTACTTCCAACGATGCGATCGAAACGAATCAGGTGCAGGCCGATACCGTCTCACTTGGCACCACAAACGGAAACATCGAATTTGAAAATCTGTTTGCAAACAACAGCATCCATCTTTCTACCACAAACGACGATATTGAAGGAACTGTTGCGGACAGCATTCGCAGCTTTAACATTCAAAGCAGCACCACAAATGGTGAAAACAACCTGCCGGTATCGCTTTCCGGCGGTGAAAAGCAATTGTCTGTCAACACGACAAACGGTGATATCGATATTATGTTCCTGCAATAAATATGTAACATTAAAAATCGCACATAAGGTTTACGCCTTGTGTGCGATTTTTATTTTTTAGCACCGATTTGCTCGCCATATTTTACAACGGTTTCCAAACCCTTGTTTGTGTTTTCAATCAGCTGCTTATCCAAAACAGCCGTGTCCTTTCGCAGCAAAACCACAACGGTGGAACCGCCGTATAAAAACAATCCCTTCTCCTCGCCTTTTGCATGCCGGCCGTCGTGATGATGATTTTGAATTTTCCCCACCAGCATCGCACCGATCTCCATCTGCACCGCTTTGCCAAATCCGGCGGTTTGCAGCACCATATATTCCCGGGTGTTCTGCTTATAAATATTATAGCCGTTATCGGTTGCCACCGGCTGCACGGTATGCAAAACGCCTTTGATTCGTTTTGCAGATAAAATCTCACAGGTATCAAAATAGCAATAGCGGTGATAATCCTCCACACAAAGCCGGAAAATGAGACAATACCCGCCGTCGAATTCCGCTGCCAGCGTTGCATCCGCTAAAAGTTCAGCTGTGCTATATATGCCGTTTTTGATGCAAAAACGGCTTTTTTCATCGATCGGATAGACCGATAATTTTGCATCACAAGGGGCGATCAACGCATTGGGCAATTGACAAACCGGTCGGTTTTCCAGTTTGATTTTACGGGTGAAAAACGCATTGAAGCTTTGATAGTCCACCGGTTCATAAAGGCTCAAATCGATTTTGTTTTTCTGTACAAATTGTTTGATCAGCCGCCTGCTGCGTCTGCTGTCCATATACCGGCCGCAAAGTTTGGAAACAAACGGTCGGGTAAGCAGTTTCAAAACGATACGGCCAAACAGGTTCCGATACAAAAATGCGGCGGATTTTGCAGAGGAAGCCTGCACCGTTTCCCATTTATAAGACATGTTTATAAATCATGATGCTGATCAAAATAAATTCGACCGCACCCGCAAACGCACAGACTAAAATGCCGCCCAATGTGAATTTGGGAATCTTGATTTTCAAAACATATAAAAATGCGATCAACAACAGCGACGCCGCAAAAAAATTCGGGAAAACAGCATCCGACAGGAACGCCTTGCACAGCACCGCCAACGGAACGATCAGTGCGGAAGATGTGATCGGGAATCCCTCATAAAATTTCCGACATTCGGTTGTTGTTTGTTGGCGCATTTCTTCGGTAACATTAAAATACCCAAGCCGGATCACACCCGCCAAAACGAACAAAATCATACAGATAACGCCAAACCAGTTGGTCGCTCCCAGTGCAGCGCCAATTGAAACCGGCAATGCGCCAAAGCAGATCAGGTCGCAAAGCGAATCGATTTGCACACCAAAACATTTTTCTTCTTGCGTGCTGTTTTTGCGTGTTCTTGCAATTCTTCCGTCAAACGCGTCTAAAAATCCGGACAGCATCAAACATAAAATTGCCCAGCGAACATAGCCTCCAAACGCCAATGTAATACCAAAAACCGAACATGCCAAACTTACATATGTGGCAATCACAGTGTAATTAAAAAAGCCGATCATACTTTCCAAACATCCCTTTCATGGTCCGATAACAAACTTCACGCTTTTTTATGACCACGATTGATTTTTCCACTAATACTCTTTGAAAGCGTGAACAATGCGGTGAAAATAAAACAACTGTAAAAACTGATTCCTCTTGTGATAAACATAGCAGGTCCTACAACATTCCCATAAATCGAAGCATACAGTCTCATAAACACGCCTTCCGCCGCACCGGTCGCACCGGGCAGCGGCAAAGAATTCACAGCAACTGCACTGAGCGTTTGAATGGAAAGCAGGTCAAAATAGGAATAACCGCTAAACCCGAACGCTTTATAGACAAAAAAAGCAATGGAAAAGGAACACACCCGCTGCATGACATTGGTACAAAACACAATCATGATTTTGCCAAATGATTTTTTCACAAGCGAAATACATTCCGCATATTCCGTCATGACCGTTTCAAAGCGTTCCAATTTTTTCTGCCGGTGTTTGCATAGGTGCATTTTGCATAGCAACGCAATACCCCAAATACCAACCCGCCGGACAGTTCCAATGGAAAAAACGCAAAAAATACAAAACAGAAAAAACACAATATTGATTGCAACACCAATAATATATAAGATCAAAAACATCGGCCCACTATCGGTGATCAGATCAAAGCTGTAGATCGATGCGATCAGTCCCATGAAAATCAACGATGTGGTATACTGGATCGTGTTTAAAAGATTGATGACCGTCGCTTTCGATCCGCTGATCCCGTCCTTGGCCATATAGTAAATTGCGGCGGGTTGACCGCCGGTCGCCGAAGGCGTGATCCCTGCAAAATACAGTTCAATACAGGCATACCCAAATCCTTTGAAAAAGCCGAACTTTTCTCCAACAACCCGTGCAGCCCGCTGCATGGAAATCCCTTCAAATGCAATATAGCCGAAAAGGCCCAGAAAAGCCAGTACAACATAAAAAGGATCCAGATGCACAAAATGATCCCATATTGTTGCGAAATCCAAACCGTCATTGGCTTTGAAAATAATGCTGAATGACAGAAAAATAAGCGCCAATAAAATTGCAATATATAAAAGCTGCTTTTTCCATTTCATCGTGTTGTTCATGTTTCACCAACAATATTTATCCCACTAAAGATTAAAACAATTGACAGCAATACACCGGAAAATATAATTTTCCGGTGCTCTGTCAAGTTTAGTAAATATGATAACATATTTATATAAAAAAGTCCATAACTTTCTTATACTTCCAACTTTTCTTTTTGGAAATAGGCGATTCCAACGGCGCCGGGGCCGGCATAGGTTCCAACGGCACAGCCAAGCGGTCCGAACATTGCATTTTCTTTCATCGCATCGGGAAACAGTTGTAAAAACTCTTCCATGAATTCCGGCGCATCGGAATGGCCAAATGCCGTCGGTGAATTTTCCTGCGGCAGATCTTTTTCCATTTGACGGACAATCCAGTCAAATGCTCCCGCACGACCACGGGACTTGCCAACCAGTTCCACTCTTCCGCCAATCGTCGAAATAATCGGTTTGATGCCGAGCGCCTCGCCTGCAACTGCGGTCACTGCGGAAATCCGACCGCCTTTTTTCAAATATTTTAAGGTATCTACCATGGCATACAGCCGCAAATGCTGCTTCATTTCCTCTATTTTTTCACAAATTTCTTTGGCACTGCATCCCTGATCCCGCAGTTTCACTGCTTGCAAAACCAAAAGTCCCAGTGAAAAAGTCACCGTTCTGGAATCTACAACATAGATATTATCCGCATCCAACATCTGTTTGGCAATCGCAGCCGACTGACAGGTGCCGCTGAGTTCCGATGAAATAAAGATCCCGACCGCCTCATCACCATTTTCTTTGATTTCTTTAAAATAGCTTTTAAATTCCGCGGGTGAAATCTGCGATGTGGAAGGCAGTTGTGCATATTGCGGCAGCTTTCGATAAAATTCTTCTGCGGACAAATCAACACCGTCGCGGTAGACCTCGGTTTCGGAAAAACGCACTTCCAAATGAAATATTTCAATATTCAGCTGTTTGGCCAATTCGTTTGGAATATCCGAGGTACTGTCGGTTAAAATTCTAAGCATCGGGATAAACTCCTTTAAAATTTATTTATTATCATCCGTTCAAACTGCAAACACACAGCCGCATTTTACTGGATTTCAATTGTGGTTTCAAAATCCTGCGGCAAATGTTGTGCCGTCAAACGAATACGATAGACCTGATCGCCCCAAACCGGATAAAGCTTGGCATCTTTTGTGGGACAAACATCCATATCGGCCGCAAAATGCCCTCCATCGTAATGTAAAACAGCAGAAGTATCTGTATCCAAAGCAAAGGTGATCTCTCCCTGCTTTGTAAAGGACGGTTTTTTCCAGCTCATCAGACATAGCGTTACCACGTTGTCCGCCTGTTTGAAAGCAAAATGATCGGTAATCGAAATCGACGCATTTTCTTTCCGCGAAAAACTGCATGTCCTATGATAAGCATGAAGTCCGGCTGCCTTTGGATAGGTTTCTTCCAAATCCAACTCAAATTGCACGCAGGCATCATCCGCGCGATAGGTCACATTTTTAGCATAGGCCTCTTTACCTGGGAACTGCATCTGCCCGTTGATGACCGGCAGATTATGATACTGCGACTGCATAGTCCAAATTTCATATCTGTGTTCGCTGAAAGTAAAGCGTGTGTAGGTTTCGACACCGACATCAATGAGCAGCGGCACACCATTTTTATAAACGATAAAAGAGCCGACATCGTTATGATTATGGCTTTCATCATTATTCCCGCCTTTTGCCGCCAAATACAGTCCGTTTTGACTTTCTTCCTGCCGCGCGGCCATCACTTGAATGCCGTCCATCCAAACGTCTTTGACATATAGCGGTTTTGTTTTCGCGGCGCTAAATTCCCGATAGGAAAAAATCGCAGGCAACGCGCGGCGCAGCGATTCCGTCGGATTCAGCGCCGTGGGACGGCTCGGCGCGCTCAATGCCAGCGCCTGCAAATATTTGTCCTTTATCCGCACACCGTATTGCCACACCATATTGCTGCAAATACCGGCTTTTGCGGCGCCGTCGGCAAAATTGATATAATATCGGCCGGTAGCGTCGTCACAGATAAAGCTGCGGTATAAAAATCGGCCGATCTGCCGGATCAGTTCTTCTTTGTAAAAATTAATCTTTCCGTCCGACGCGATATACAGCTGTTCCAAACAGTCAAACAACGCACCGCCGGCTACATTCCAATAGGTGGTTCCCTCGTCGCAGCCGCCGTCGTCATGATAACCATCCAAAAAACAATCCAGACAACGAAACGCCTTCGCAACGGCATTCACCCGCCGATAAGGATCCCGTTCATTGAGTAAAAACACTGTCAAAACATTGGATAAAATCCAGGGGCACCAATTGTTGGTTTTGCGGGTAAATCCCATCCACCAGAAATCTTCGTGCTCAATAAACGGCTTTTGAATGCGGCTTTCTAACTCCAGATCAATGCGACGGGTGATCTGCGGCGTGACTTTGTCGAGCGCCGGTCCTGCAAGATAACGGGTGAAGACGAGCAGTCCCGCGGTTTCCGCTGCAAACAGATCGATAAACGGATTTTCGGTGTCCGGCAGCGGATAATCAAACCGGTCCGCCATTGAGTTATGCGCCGAAACGCCCCAAAACGATTCTTCACAAATTGCCCAGACGCCGTTGATGATATCATCGATAAACCGGCCCTTATTTTCCATGCATTCCGCAACCACCAACGCACCAAGCGCTCTGCGGCGCGCAAAATGCGGCTGCTCATAGATTTCCCGATCGCCGCTTCTTTTATATTCCATGAAAAAGGTCGCCGGCAATGCGGGCCAGTCATAATACAAAAACTTTTCCGCCGCTGCAATCCAGGTCTGCCGCACATCCGGATCCACGTTCTCCCAGGCTTTCCGATTTGTAATATCCGGAAACGGATGATAGGGCTCGATCTTGGGCAAACAGTTTCGTAAATCATTTTTTTCTAACCATTCCTTGAACATCCGGCACACATCCTTTTTTCAAAATCGTTTGCCTTCAAAACAAATTGATTGTATCATTCTCAAGCTGGTTTGTCAAGTTGTAACGCCGATGGCAGGTCGAAAGCTTGACAAGCGATAAAAAACATGCTAAAATGAAAAAAACATTGTAAAACGGCTGTGATAAGTGATTATAGTAGCGGCAGAACGCACATGACAGAGAGAGCATACCGGCGGCTGGAAGTATGTTTCATTGGTGCCCTGTGGCGAATTTCGGCACTGGAGCCTTTTGTGAAAAGCAGTTTTGCGTGAAACAAAATGTAACCGCTGCATTAAAGCGGGAATCAAAGTGCAAAGCGTATGCTTTGAACTTGGGTGGTACCACGAGATTTTTCACCTCGTCCCTTGGCGGACGGGGTTATTTTATTTTATCAAAGGAGCGTTAACAGCTATGACAGAAAAAACAGCAGCCTTGCGGCAGGCGTTTGAAGAAAAGCTGAACGCGGTCGGCTCATCGGAAGCCGCCGAACAGCTGCGGGTTGAATTTTTGGGTAAAAAAGGGCATATCTCCGCTTTGATGAGCGAACTGAAAAATGTACCGGCCGATCAGAAAAAGCAGGCCGGGCAGACCATCAACGAACTTAAAAAATATGCGGAAGAAAAAATTCTTGAAAAATCCGCGCAGATGCATCAAATGGAGGAACAGCGCCGACTGGATGCAGCGGAAAGCTATGATGAATCGCTGCCGATGCAGATTGAATGCGGGTCTTATCATCCGATCACTTTGGTGCAAAGAGAATTGGAAGAAATCTTTTTATCCATGGGCTTTACCATTGAAGATTATAATGAAATTGTCGATGATTATAATTGCTTTGAAGCGCTGAATATCCCCAAGCACCATCCGGCACGGGATATGCAGGACACCTATTATTTAAGCACCGGACAGCTTTTGAAAACCCATACCTCCGCGGCGCAAAACACCATTATGCGCAAATACGGTGCACCGCTGCGCGCGGTGTTCCCCTCCCGGTGTTTTCGGAACGAATCGACCGACGCCTGCCATGAAAATACTTTCTTCCAGATGGAAGGCATCATGATCGACACCGACATTTCCATTTCCAATCTGATCTATTTCATGAAAACCATGCTGTCAGAGGTTTTCAAAAAAGACATTAACGTCCGGCTGCGTCCCGGCTTTTTCCCGTTCGTCGAACCCGGATTTGAATTGGACATCGAATGTCTGATCTGTGGGGGAGAAGGCTGTCCTTCCTGCAAGAACTCCGGTTGGCTGGAGCTTTGCCCCTGTGGCATGATTCATCCAAACGTTTTGAAATACGGCGGCATCGATACCGAGAAATATACCGGATTCGCCTTTGGGCTGGGACTGACACGTCTGGCGATGATGAAATACGGTGTCAAGGATATCCGCGTGTTTAACAGCGGCAATCTAAAATCCCTTTCACAATTCATCAGTCAATAAAAGTTTAAAACCTGCCGGCCGTTTATTCCGGCGGCGTTTGAAGAAAGGAAAGAATATAGACATGTTGGTTTCAATGAACTGGATCCAGGATTATGTGGATCTTAAAAATGAAAATATTGAAGAACTGATTCGCCGGTTTACTTTGTCGACTGCAGAAGTGGAAGACGTCTATTATAAAGGCAAAGATGTTGAAAATGTGATCGTGGGTGAAATCGTGTCGCTCGAAAATCACCCTGATTCCAAAAAACTGCATCTTTTGAAAATCGACGGCGGCGATCGGCTGTATGACTGCGTTTGCGGTGCGCCGAACGTTCGGTTAAACATGAAGGTCGCATTTGTCAAAGCCGGCGGCCGTGTGCCGGGCGGCGAAATCTCAAAATGCAAAATCGCCGGTTATGATTCGGAGGGTATGTGCTGTTCGGAAGCGGAACTCGGCATCAGCGAGGACCATTCCGGTATTTTAGAGCTGGACACCGATGCTGCAAACGGAACGGATTTCAAATTCCTTTATCCGATCGACGATATTGTGTTTGAAGTGGATAACAAATCGTTGACCAACCGCCCCGACCTTTGGGGACATTATGGGATCGCAAGAGAATTTGCCGCACTGACCGGCAAGTCGTTAAAACCGATTTTGCAAACAGAGCCGGATTATACCGGCGATACTGCGATTCCGGTTGAAATTCAAAATACCGATCTTGTTTACCGGTATTCCTGCATCCAAATGGATAATATCCGCCGGCACGTTAGTCCGATGGAAATGAAAATCCGGTTGACCTATTGCGGCATGCGTCCGATCAACTTTTTGGCGGACGTGACCAACTATATCATGCTGGAACTCGGACAGCCGACCCATGCGTTCGATGCGCGGAAAATCGATAAAATTGTTGTGAAAACACCGCAATCCCCCTTTACCTTTCAAACACTCGACGGCAACGACCGTGCAATCGACGAGAACACATTGATGATCTATAACAACGACACGCCTGTTGCGATCGCCGGCGTGATGGGTGGTCTGGATTCGGAAATCGTGTCGGATACCACATCGGTTGTGCTGGAAGTTGCCAACTTTGATGGGGTGAGCGTTCGCAAAACCTCTTCCCGTTTAGGATTGCGCACCGATGCGAGCATGCGTTATGAAAAAATTCTGGATCCGGAATTAACGTTAATCGCTGTCAAACGGTTTATTTTCCTTGTCAAAGCGGCGGACAGCGGCGCAGTGGTCGCGTCAAAGCTGACAGACTGCTATACCAAGCACTACGATACCGTTACCTTGCAGTTTGACAAAAATTATGTCGACCGCTACACCGGTATTGACATTGCAAAGGAACAGATTTTAAACACGCTCACTTTGTTGGGATTCGACGCAAAAGAGGAAAACGGGTTGTTTACCGTGACGGTGCCGAGCTGGCGCGCAACAAAGGACGTGACCATCAAAGCGGACATCATTGAAGAAATCACCCGCATCTACGGTTATGACAATTTTGAAATCAAAACCACAAGAAGCAAACTAAAACCGGTTCGTTATACCGTTCAAAAAAGTGAAGAATCACAGATCAAGGATATTCTGGTGCAGAAATATCTGATGCACGAGGTGCATTCCTATATCTGGTGCGACGGAAAAAAATATAAACGTCTGAACATCGATGTGGAGGACAATGTCCGCATTCTCAATATCCCGACGCCGGAAAACGGAACCATCCGCAATTCCATGCTGCCCACCTTGTTGTCCTTTGCTTATGACAACCGCGGTTATTCTGATGCTTTCAGTTTGTTTGAAAGCGGGCGCGTGGTCGACGGTGTGGATGAAAACGGACTTTGCCGTGAACAGCGAAAGCTCGGGATCGTTTTGTTTGACAAAACCGTTTCGGAAAAAGAATTGTATTTCAAAGCGGTCGGTATTATCCGGTTCCTTTGCCAGTCGCTCAAACACGCTGACCCTTCTTTTGAAAAAACAGCGGTTGAGCATAACTGGCAGCATCCGAAAAACACCAGCTGTGTTTCTGTTTGCGGCACACCGATCGGTACGCTTTGCACCCTGCATCCTGCAACGTTGGAAAAATTGGATAAATCGGCCAGCGTCGTTTGCGTGGAAATCGACCTGGATGCGCTTAGCGCTGTTAAACCGCTGGACCTTGTGTTCTGCGAACCATCTAAATTCCCGTCGATCGACTATGACTTATCGCTTGTTTTGAAAGACGGTGTTTTGTACAGTCAAATCGAAAAAGCGTGGACTTGTCTCTCGATTCAGGAACTGACATCGGTTAAATTGATCGATTTATATGAAGCGGACGGTGTGAAAAGCATGGCGCTGCGTCTGTCCTTCTCCGCGCCGGACAGAACCCTTTCTATGGAGGAAATTCAAGGGCATATCGATCAAATTCTTGCGAATCTGAACACGATCGGCATTCATCTGAAAGCTTAAAAACAAAAACCAATCCGTGGATTGGTTGCATTATAAAAAAATCGGCGAGAATCAATTCTCGCCGATTTTTTTATAAATCTTTAATTATTCTTCCGGATTTTCGATTTCATCATCGTCGTCAAAATCGAATTCCAGATTGGTGCCGCACGCCGGGCAATCGATGGAATCCTGCTCCAGATCTTCTTCATCCAGGAAAATCTCTTCGCCGCACTGCGGGCAGGTCACCTGGTAAAACTCATCGTCGTCTTCAAACTCATCTTCATCGTCGAACACATAGTCTTCCAGTTCTGCCAGATCCTCATCCACTTCGTCCAGCTGATAGCCGACTTCCGCCAGATCGTCTTCCAGATCACTCACGGTCAGCGCCATATCGTCCAAAACCTCGATCATCACTTTAATAATTTTTTCGGTTTTGCTGTCCTCAGAAAGCTCCAGACCTTCCGCCAGACCCTTGAGATAGGATACCTTTTCTGTTAAATTCATTTTTAAATCCTCCGTTGCTTTTACAGATTCAAAAAATTAAGCGCGCTCCATATATTCGCCGGTTCTGGTGTCGATACGGATTTTATCTCCTTCATTGATAAACAAAGGAATGCGGATTTCCGCACCGGTTTCCAGTGTTCCGGGTTTGGTGGCATTGGTTGCAGTGTCGCCTTTCACGCCCGGTTCCGTCTGGGTAACGGTCAACTCGACAAATGTGGGCGGTTCCACGCCGAACACCTTTCCTTTGTAGGAAAGGACTTTGCACATCATGTCTTCCTTGACAAACTTAAAGTTATCCGACAATTCCGACTCGTTGATCGGAATCATTTCATAGCTTTCCATGTCCATGAAATAATACAGACCCCCGTCGTTATAGGAATACTGCATTTCTTTTCTTTCCACATAAGCGGTCGGGAATTTATCGGTGGGGCTGAATGTTTTTTCAACCACAGAGCCCGCGATCACGTTGCGGATCTTTGTGCGGACAAACGCAGCGCCCTTTCCCGGTTTGACATGTTGAAATTCAATGATCTGATAAACGTTTCCGTCCATTTCAAATGTGACGCCGTTTCTGAAATCTCCAGCTGATATCATAAAAAAAACCTCCAAATATACTCTAACAATATTCTATACTATTTATCCGCTTATTTCAAGCATTATTTATCATTTTAAAGAAAAATCAGACAATTTTTGCAATTGCATCCAGTGCCAGCAGATAACTGTCCGCTCCAAATCCCGCAATTTGTCCTTTGCAGGCGGGTGCGATCACCGAAACATGCCGGAACGCGTCCCGCGCATGGATGTTGGAAAGATGCACTTCGATAAACGGTTTTTGGACCGCTTTGATCGCATCCAAAATCGCATAACTGTAATGGGTGTAGGCGCCGGCGTTGATCACACAGCCGTCATACGCTTTCATATCGTGGATTTTATCAATGATCTCCCCTTCATGGTTCGACTGAAAGCATTCCACCGCAAGTCCAAGTGCCTTTGCTTTTTCCATGATTGCCTGATTGATGGTGTCCAATGTCTGCGCACCGTAGATACCGGGTTCACGCTGACCTAACAAATTCAAATTCGGTCCATGGATCACAAGAATGTTCTTCATTGTTTTGTCCCCTCCTTCAAGCTGTTATAAACCTTTTTCATAAACAGTGCATCCTCCGCCTGGGTACCGGCGGATTCACAAATGATCACAGGTGACAATTGCTTTTGCAGGATCAGTTCCGCCAACGGCTCGAATTCCGGACCGAACGTTTTGTCTTCAAAGGTCAAATGCCGTTTTTCTCCTCCGTCGGTATATTCGATTTTTGAAAAATGCGCATGGAACCTTTTTTGCCGGTCGCTGCCAAGCTTGTTTGCGATCGCATCCAGCACGTTTAAAAACGCTTCCTTGGAATTGACGCCGCCGAAGGTTCTCGCATTCAAATGTCCGAAATCAATGCAGGGGATGATGCGTTCGTCGATCGCACATAATTCCAGCACTTCATCCAGCGTGCCGAGCTGATTGATTTTTCCCATCGTTTCCGGGCACATGTGAATGTGTCCCAGTCCCTGCTCGTCCAGCGTGCGCACAGCCTTGCGGATGGTATCTTTGGCAAGATCCAGCGCCGCTTCTCGTGTGATTTTTGCACAGGAGCCGGAATGCACCACGATCCGGTCGCCGCCGAGCATATCCACAGCCTTCGCGCTTTGCAGAATATAGTCCACAGATTTATCCCGTTTTTCCGGTTCCACGGAAGACAGGGAAATAAAATAAGGTGCGTGCAGCGTGACCAAAACACCCTCTTTTTGTGCATTCCGGCGAAATGCAGCCGCGTGCTCTTCGCTGACGCGCACCCCTCTGCCGCATTGATATTCATAAACGTCAAGACCCATTTTTTTCACATATTCCGGCGCCTGCAACGTGGATTGATATCCCATGGTTTTAAAGCTTTCCGCATTACCGGCCGGTCCGAAAAACGCTGACATGAAGCTACCTCCTGTATTTTTTTCTGAATCGGGTTTCGATGCGCCTTTTGCATTGAAACGTCCATCCGTCTTCCAACTGCATATATTGCACCCAAACAGTCTGCACGCCTGCAAGATTGCCGCCCAAAATGTCGGTGAACAGCTGATCGCCGACCAGTGCGACATTTTGCTTTTCGACACCCAGTTTTTTCACCGCTTTTGAAATCTTAAAGGGAAGCGGCTTTAACGACATATAAAAATAAGGCAAATGAACTTGATTGGCAAACGCAGTCAACCGTTTTGGTTTTGCATTGGACAAAATATGCAGATCCACACCCAGCGCACGCATGGTTTCGATCCATTCCATCACGCCGGGAACCGGTTCCCGCGTCTGGTAAATTGCCAATGTGTTATCCACATCCAACAACAGTGCTTTTAAATGATGCCGTTTGATAAAATCCGCGTCGATATCAAAAATGCTGTCGATCAGCACGGTCGGTTTAAAAATGGACATGCTACACTCCCGAATAAGAAAAACGGGCAATGGTATGCATTGCCCGTTTTGACTATTTGTTTTATCGAAACGATAAAATTCAAGCGCACAAGGCAGGTTATTTCTCTCGTTTATGTAGAAAAGAAAGACAACCCTTACTTAAATTTACGTTTACGAGCAGCCTCTGATTTTTTCTTGCGTTTCACAGAAGGCTTTTCATAATGTTCTCTTTTACGAACTTCCTGGATCACACCGTCTCTGACCGTTGCTCTTTTAAAACGTCTGAGCGCGTTTTCCAGGGATTCGTTTTCTTTCAGACGAACCTGACTCACTTGCATTCCCTCCCTCCGCCTTTTTAGCAGGGGTTTATTATAATACAAATCCTATTATACTCCCAAGCATTCAAAAAGTCAAGCGGTAATTTCATACATGCCGCCGGGCTTTGAAAAAACATGTTATTGCGGACGGACAACGATGTTGACCAGTTTACCTTTCACATAGATTTCCTTGACGATCTGGTTGCCTTGCAGCAATTCTATGATGCGTGCGTCCTCTTTGGCACGTTTTAACACCGTATCCTGCGGTTCATCCAGCGCAATGTCGAGCTTTGCACGCACCTTGCCGTTGATCTGCACGGCGATCTGGACCGTTTCATCCTTGCATTTTTCCTCGCAATATTCCGGCCACTGCGTTTGATTGAGCATGCCTGCAAAACCGTTGATTTCCCACATTTCTTCCGTGACATGCGGTGCAAAAGGATTCAAAAGCGTGATAAAGGTTTTGAGTTCTCCGCGGGTCACGCCGCCTTTGGCATAAAAATCGTTCAAAAGCGTCATCAATGTGGCGATCGCCGTGTTGTATTTCAGCGTTTCAATATCGCTTGACACCTTTTTGATGGTTTTGTGCATCGCACTTTCCAACGCCGGCGAATAGCCCTCTTGCGGCGTTACCATATCGTTTAATTTAAACACACGGTCGATAAACCGTTTGCAGCCTTTGACCGCTTCATCCGACCATGGCGCCGCTTTTTCATAGTCGCCCATGAACAGCACATAGGTGCGCAAAACATCGGCGCCGTATTGATCGACGACTTCGTTCGGATCAACGACATTGCCTTTGGATTTGGACATTTTTTCACCGTCCGCACCAAGGATCAGACCCTGTGCCGTCCGTTTCAAGAACGGTTCCGGATAAGGCACCTCGCCGATATCATATAAGAAACGATACCAGAAACGCGCATAGATCATATGCCGCGTGACATGCTCCATACCGCCGTTATACCAATCGACCGGCATCCAATATTTTAACTTTTCCTGATCGGCGAACGCTTTATCGTTATGCGGATCGACATACCGCAAAAAATACCAGGACGAACCCGCCCACTGCGGCATGGTATCTGTTTCACGTTTGGCAGCCCCGCCGCATTTCGGACAGCTGCAATTGACAAATGAATCAATTTTTGCAAGCGGGCTTTCGCCATCCTGTCCGGGTTCGAAGTTTTCCACTTCCGGCAGTTTCAGCGGCAGCTGATCATAAGGCACCGGAACCATCCCGCATTTGGGACAATGCACGATCGGGATCGGTTCTCCCCAATACCGCTGACGGTTAAACGCCCAGTCGTTCATTTTATATTGCACGCCGGCCTCGCCGATCCCTTTTTCCTGCAGGTAGGCGATCGCTTTTTCAATAGATTCTTTTTTATTGGTGCAGCCATTCAAAAAACCGGAATTGATCATTTCGCCGTCGCCGGTGTAGGCTTCTTTTTCGATATCCCCGCCTTTGATGACCTGCACGATCGCAATGCCGAATTTTTTTGCGAATTCATAGTCGCGCTGATCGTGCGCCGGCACCGCCATGATCGCGCCGGTACCGTAGTTCATCATGACATAATCGGAAATATAGATCGGGATCTCCTTGCCGTTGATCGGATTGACGGCTGTTAATCCCTCGATCTTCACACCCGTCTTGTCTTTGACAAGCTGCGTTCTCTCAAAAGCTGTTTTTTTGCCGCATTCTGTTTTATAAGCTTCCAATGCGTCAAAATTTGTGATTTTATCTTTGTATTTTTCAATGATCGGATGTTCCGGCGCAATGACCATGAACGTCACGCCGAATAGTGTGTCGGGTCTTGTGGTATAAATTTTCAACTGTTCATCCGTGCCCGAAATGCTGAAATTCACAAATGCGCCGGTGGATTTTCCGATCCAGTTTTCCTGCTGCACCTTGATGTTGGGTGAATAGTCTACTTCTTTTAAACCCTCCAGCAGCTTATCCGCATATTGGGTAATGCGCAGATACCACACGTCTTTGGATTTCTGCACGATATCACTGTGACAGATGTCGCATTTGCCGCCCTGTGAATCTTCATTGGACAACACGACCTTACAGCTCGGGCAATAGTTAATCAATGTTTTATCCCGGAACACAAGGTTATGTTCGAACATCTTTAAAAAGATCCACTGGGTCCATTTATAGTAATCTTCGTGGGTGGTATCGATGGTGCGGCTCCAGTCAAAGGAAAAACCGACACGTTTGAGCTGTGATGTGAAGTTGTGGATATTGTCATTCGTTACTTTCCGCGGATGCTTGCCGGTTTTGATCGCATAGTTTTCCGCAGGCAGGCCGAATGCATCGAAACCGATGGGGAACAAAACGTTATAGCCCTGCAGCCTCCGTTTTCTGGACACGACCTCCAATCCCGCATAGGCCTTGATATGCCCGACATGCATGCCAGCGCCGCTAGGATACGGGAATTCTACCAAGCTATAATATTTGGGTTTATCACTGATATCAACAGCCGCAAAGGTTTTTTGTTCTTCCCAAATTTTTTGCCACTTTTTTTCAATCTGCGCAAAATTATATTTCACGAAATTCACCTAGTTTTCTAAAAATTCATCGATATTAACGGTTTTGCCGTCCTGCCAAACATGTTCCAAAGCATAGAATTCACGGTCTTCCTTGTAGAACACATGGATGACAACGCTGCCATAATCCAGCAGAATCCAGCCGGAGGATTTTCCCTCGATGTGCCCCGGTTCCACGCCCTGCTCAGACAGCTTATAATCCACCTCATCTGCAAGCGCCTTGACCTGTGTGCTGGATGCACCGGTCGCAATCACAAAGTAATCCGCTAAAATGGTGATATCTTCGATCTGAATGACCTTGATATCCCGTGCTTTTTTGCTGTCCAGCGCTTTGACGGCTGTTTTTACGATTTCAAAAGATTCCATATAATCTCCTTATCCCGTGTTTATTCAGAGCTTGTTGTTGATTGCTGTGCATCCGCGTCGTTATCAAATTCGCTGAGCGTTCCGCTGTCCAGATAATCATCATAGCCCGGATCATAAACCGAATGCATTTCTGTGATTTCCAGATCGTCCACCGTGAACACCTTCGTTTCATACGGCATGAAATAGTCGTTTAGCATGTCGACATATTCCTGTTTGTGAATGGAATAGAAAGACGCATAATAGCCGACGGTGTTGATGGAATCCGCCCTTGTTGTCGACTGTCCCGGCACACTGAAAATGCTGACATCGTTCATATCCATCCCGTGGATTTTTTCCGCATAGCCGAGAATCTGACCCAGCGTCAGATTGGTAGAAATTTCACTGAAACAGTTTTTCACAACACTGGTCACATCGCCCATGCTCATATTGAGCATCTTCTTCATTAACGCAGCATAAAAGGAACGCTGTGCTTTCACACGACCAAGATCCCCCTGATTATAAGAAGCTCTGTGCCGCATAAACGCGACCGACCACTGTCCATCCAAATGGTTTTCCCCGGCATAGAAGGTCTTGCTCACATCTTCACTGCCGGTATCATCTACCAATATATAATCTCTTGTCAATGTGATGTCCACACCGCCGAGTGTGTCGATCATTTTTTCGGCTCCATCGATCGTGAAGGTAATATAGTAGTCGATCGGCAGACCAAATTTCGAGTTAACGCAGCGAATCAGTGAATTGATTTTGGATTCGCCTTCTCTGGCGCTGTTGAACACCGCGTTGGCCTTTCCATAACCGGTGACATAGGTGTCCCGCGGAATTTGCAGAATATTGGCGGTGTTATGCGCAATATCATAGCATACCACCATCATGATATCTGTCAGCTGTGCGGCGTTATCAATACCGCAGACAAGAAAATAAGCTACGTCAGGATAATTACTGCCGCGCAGTTCCTCATAAAGACCCGCTTCTTCTTCCTCATCAATATTGGAATCCCGCAAATACTGGGAATCCAGCAGTGACGCACCGACAAAAAACAGACCGGATGCCACGATCACAAGCGACATAAACACATTAAACACAATCATCAGCAATTTTTTCTGCTTGATGCTGTATGCCGTCTTTTTACGACTGGCAGCAGAATGACTGTATATAATATCATCCGCCTCAGGCCGCGCAGACGGGCGTTTCGAACTGCCGGTGTTCCGATAGGTGCTTGCTTGTGTCCGGCGGCGGGTTGGTTTTCTTTTTAAATCTTCCGAGGAAGCTCTTCTTCTATCGTCATTCATTTTATTATTCCTTTCAGAATCAGACCATCTGGTTATAGGCATCAATGGTATCGGGATGAATTTGTTTATCACGGTTGCACAAATCCAGCACGGAGAATTTCAGACAGGCGCGCAAGCCCTCGTCCAGACCTGCATTCACGCTGTCCCGCAGTGCTTGTACCCCTTCAAAGTCCCGGTCCGCCGAAACAAAATCCGCTAAATACAAAATTTTATCCAATAGCGTCATATTTGCCCGGGCGGTGGTGTGGTAACGCACGGCCTCGATCAGTTCTCTGTCTTTGATTTGCAAATCATGCTCAATAACAGCTGCTCCTGCGACAGCATGCCACAGTTTTTGCTGCCTTTTCTGCACATTATCTAATATTATACCAAATGCGTCAAAGATTTGCAACATTTTTTCATTGCTGTCGTTTTTGCAGATATCATGCAAAAGGCCCGCAAGATATGCCTTGTTTTCATCCGCACCAAACCGTCTGGCCAATTCGCGGGATTTTTCCGCCACATTTATCGAATGCTGGAACCGGTGCGGCTCCAACCGTTCCTTGATCAACTGTTCATATGCTTCAAACATTTTCAATCCCGCTTTCATATAGTTTATGTTGTTTGATATACCGGTAAACCTCCGGTGTCACCATTTTTTCAAAATTCGTTTGGTGCAAAGCCGCTTCCCGGATCATTGTGGAAGATACCGGCGGAATCGATATGTCCGTTAAAATCACGGTCGCTCCCGCTTCTTCGAGCGTTTTTTTCTGCTTTTCCATGCGGCTGTCGGGTTCATCCGCTCGTTTTGCGCCGCAAATCACCGCGTTTTCGAACAAAATATCCGGCCGCCGCCATTCCTGCAACGTTAAAAACATATCCGAGCCGCACAGCAAATACAGCTGTGCATTCGGATACAGGTCTTTAAACTGCAAAAGGGTATCACAGGTATAGCTGACTGCATCGCGCCGGATCTCAATGTCCGACACTGCACAGTTACGAATATACCGCGCGGCCAGCCTGCACATTTCGAGCCGGTATTTCGCCGCGATCAGCGCCGCCGAGGATTTGTGCGGCGATTTTTTGCTGGGAACCAAGAACAGCCTGTCCAGCGGAATGCTTTTGGAAAATGCATCCGCCAACTGGATATGACCGATATGCACCGGATTGAACGCGCCGCCGAAAATGCCGATCTTCATCCCACATTCCTCTCCTTTTTCCATTCCAAATTGATCAAAAGTCAACCCAATTGAATTTTCGGGTCCTTTGGATTTCTCCGATAAAAAATCATTTTTCTGCCAATCACCTGCACTACCTGTGCACGTGTTGCCTGTGCGATCTGCTCTGCGATCTCCTTTGCAGGTTCCGGCGCCGTTTCCAGTGCGGACAATTTGATCAGCTCCCTTGCGGTCAGCGCATCGTCCACCTGCCGGATCAGCGTGTCGGAAATGCCGCCTTTCCCAACCTGAAACAGCGGCTGCGCATCATTGGCAAGCGCTTTTAACTTTGCTCTTTGTTTACTTGTCAGCATGCAAATATTCCTCCAGTTTAACAGCGATTTGACGTAGCGCCCGACCGCGGTGACTGATCGCGTCCTTTTGCTGCGCCGTCATTTCTCCAAAGCTTTTTCCATCCACCACAAACAGCGGATCATATCCGAATCCGCCGCTGCCGGATGGTTCAAATGCAATTTTTCCATCCACCCGTCCTTCGGCAGACAAAATGTCTCCGTTTGGAAAAACAACACAGATCACGCTGATAAAATAAGCATCTCTTTTTTCTTCCGGGACGTTTTCCAGCAATTTTAACAGCTTTTGATTATTTTGTTCATCCGTTGCGTTTTCTCCGCTAAACCGTGCGGAATAGACGCCCGGCGCACCATCCAGTGCTGCAACGCAAAGTCCGGAATCATCGGCAATGGCCGGAAGGCCGGTCGCCTGCATGGCGGAAACCGCTTTTTTCTTAGCATTTTCCAAAAAGGTTTCGCCATCCTCCACCACTTCCGGCAGACAGATGCCGCAGTCATCTTCATGCACCGCCTGGATGCCGAGCGGTTGTAAAATCCGGTTGAGTTCCTTGATTTTTTTCGGGTTCTTACTTGCCGTTATCAATTTCATGCTTTTCATTCACTTTCAGTTTTCGTTTTCTTCAAACAGCGCTTCCGCAAAATCGGTCGGCGAAAAGTCCTGCAGATCATCCACCTGCTCGCCCACACCGATCAGTTTGACCGGAATCTGTAATTCATCGGTAATGGCAAGCACCACGCCGCCGCGGGCCGTGCCGTCTAATTTCGTCAGCACAATACCGGTGATCCCGGCGGCATTTTTGAATTCGCGCGCCTGGTTGACCGCGTTTTGTCCGGTCGTCGCATCCAGGACCAGCAGCACCTCAATGTCGCTGTCCGGCAGTTCACGGTTAATAACCCTGGAAATTTTATTAAGCTCATCCATTAAATTCTTTTTATTGTGCAGGCGTCCCGCTGTGTCGCAGATGATCACATCGGTATGTTTGGCTTTGGCCGAAGCAATGGTATCGAACACGACCGACGCCGGATCGCTGCCTTCCCCGTGCTTGACGATCGGCACGCCGGTGCGTTCCGCCCAGACGGTCAACTGTTCCGCAGCTGCCGCACGGAAGGTATCCGCCGCGCCCAGCACAACCGACTTACCCTCTTTGACAAAACGGTTGGCCATTTTGCCGATCGTTGTGGTCTTGCCGACACCGTTGACGCCGATTACCAGAATCAAAGACGGCCGGGTTTCGGTGTGGATCGTATTATCTACCGTCAGCATATCTGCAATGACCTGTTTTAACATGGTTTTGATCATATTCGGATCGGTCACGCGCTGTTCTTTCACCCGCTTTTTCAGTTCGCCACAAATTTTCTGCGCGGTAACAACGCCGGTGTCCGCCATAATCAGGATTTCCTCAAGTTCCTCGAACAATTCGTCGTCGATTCTGGTGAAAGAAGACACAACGCTGTTGACCGCGCCGACAAACTGATCTCTCGTTTTTTTCAGTCCGCTGCTGATTTTACTGAATAAACCCAAATCTTAACCCTCATTTCTTTTTTATTTTGGTTTTGCCTGCAATGTTTTTTCGATCTGCGACACATCGATCGACAGCAGTTTGGAAACGCCTTTTTCCTGCATGGTCACGCCATACAGCACATCCGCTTCCTCCATGGTGCCGCGACGATGGGTGATGACGATAAACTGTGTTTTTTTACTCATTTTCCGCAAATATGCCGCCACTTTATCGACATTGACTTCATCCAGCGCCGCTTCCACCTCGTCGAGCAGGCAAAAAGGCGGCGGATTGACCTTCATGATCGCAAAATAGATCGCAACGGCAATCAACGCTTTTTCACCGCCGGAAAGCTGTTCGATGATGGATATATTTTTCCCCGGCGGCTGTGCGATAATATCGATGCCGCTGTTTAAAACGTCGTTTTCATCCGTCAATTGCAGTTTTGCCGAACCGCCGCCGAACAATTCCTTGAAAACTTCCGAGAAATGCCCGTTGATCTTATGGAATTGCAAAATAAACATTTCTTTCATCGTCGCTGTGAGTTCATGAATAAGCTTGTGCAGCTCATTTCTGGAGGTTTCCACATCCTGCAGCTGCGCTTTCATGAATTCGTAGCGCGCGGATACTTCCTTGTATTCCTCAATAGCCGACAAATTAACATTACCAAGCGCTTTGATTTTGCGCCGGATGTCGTTGAGCTGACTCGTCGCCGCCTTGATATCTTCGATCACGATATTCAATTCGAGCGCCTGGCTTTTGGTTAATTCATATTCGTCAAACAGCTTTGCGATGATCTCGTCATATTCCTTTTCCATTGTTTCACGGCGTTCCTGCAAACGCGCAAGTTCGCCGCCGAGCTTTTCCCGATCGTGGGATTTTTCCCGTTCCTCGTTTCGGGACTGATAGGAAGCCTGTTCCAGTGCCGTGCGCTGCTGGGTGAGTTTTTCAATTTCCTGCCCGGCGTTTTCCGATTGCCGGATCAGGCCGCTTGTCGCCTGTTCGAGCTGTTCGATTTCCGTTTTGATCTGCTCGTTTTTCTGGTGCAATGATTCGATTTCCGTTTGCAGTGCCTGCACCCTTTGTTCACGATCAGCCGTGAGACTTTGCAGGCGCTGAATCTCCTGCTCTTTCGCTTCTATATCCTTTGTAAAGCCGATCAGTTGCAGCCTTATCGCCGCGATCTCCTCCGACAGCGCATTGCGCTTTTCATGCAGCTTGTCCCGACCGCCGGTGAGCAGATGGATTTCTTCCTCCAGCTTTGTTTTTTGCTGCTCCAATTCCTGAAGCTGCTCGTGTGTGGTCTGTTCTGTTTTTGCAAACTGCTCTAGGCGATTTTGAAAATCCGCTTTGGACGCTTTGAGCTGTTCAAACTGCGCATTTGCGTTTTCGAGCTGCTGTGCGTTGATGCGCAGTTCGCTTTCCACCCGGATTTTATCTTCATTGGCGGTGACAAGCTCGCTTTGCGCGCCGACAACCAGCGCATCGACTTTCGCCGCCTCTTCCGTTAATTTTTTAAGCTCTTTCTCGCCGTCCTGCATTTTTGCCGTCAGCGTTTTGAGTTTTTCCTTGAAACTTTCGATTTTTCCGGCACGGTTTAAAAGTCCCGCGTTTTTGGCGTGCGATCCGCCGGTCAGCGATCCGCCGGCATTGACGACCTGCCCGTCCAATGTGACGACACGGTAGCGGTAATGAAATTTTTTCGCCAGCGCGACGGCGCTGTCCATATCTTCACAAACGACCGTTCGCCCAAGCAGATTGTCGACAATTTCCCGGTACTGCTTGTCACAGGTGACAAGCTCTGCGGCGATCCCCACATAGCCTACGCGATCGGCCATGCCGGATTCCCGGATAGGATTGGCCCTGATCGAGGTCAGCGGCAAAAAGGTCGCGCGGCCTGCGTTGTTGTTTTTTAAATACAAAATCGCGCGTTTTGCGTCCTCCTCGTTGCCGGTAACGACATTTTGCGCCGCAGCGCCAAGCGCCGTTTCAACCGCTAAAGCATAATCGGCAGACACGCCAATCAGTCTCGAAACCGGACCGTGAATGCCGCGCAGCGTTCCGTTTTCCGCCTGCCGGACAACGGTTTTGACCGCATAGGCAAAGCCCTCCATGCTGCGTTCCAGATCCTCTAAAATCTTAATTCTGCGCTGTGTTTCACCAATATCCAACGACAGCTGGTTGATCGCTTCTTTTTGCAAATCCACCTTTTCCTGACGAGATTTCAATTTTAATGTGTTTCCGTTTAAAATATTGGTGCACTGGGCGATATTCTCTTCACAACGTTTTAAATCCGTTTCCAGCTGCTGCGCTTCACGGCTGTGTTCCTCGATCTGCGCCTGCAAAGCGGCCATGTTCTCGTCCGCTTTTGTATCGGCGGAACGGATTTCATTTTGCGAGGTCTGCGCCGTCACCTGTTTAACACGTGTTTCGGAAATTTGTGAAAAAATCGCATTGAGAGTTTTGTTTTTTTCTTCGATTTGTTTGGAAAAATCACCGGAATCATCCGAAAGGGCGTTCAGCTCGCTTAGCTGCTCGTTGAGCAGATCCGTTTTTTCACCGGCAAGCGAACGGATCCTTTCAATTTCCGCTTTGTTTTGTTCGATATCGGTTTTGGTCTGCTCATCGCTTTGATTGGCGCTTTCAATATCCTTTTGCAGACGCTGCGCCGTTTCATCATTGTGCTGGATGGTGGTCTTTAAAACTGCGATCTCACTGCGCGCACCGGCAGCCTCTTCCTCCGCCTTCGCACTCTCCCGGCGAATCGCGTCGATCTGCACCGTGATTTTCTGGGAATCCATCGCGTTGATTTCCGCCTGCGCGGCAAGCGCGGTCAATTCCTTTTCGATCGTTTCATACTGCCCTTTGACCAATGTGATTTTATAATCCTGTTCCCGCAAAAGGTCCTGCGACTGGTTCAATGTGTGCAGCCACAAACCGATTTCCAGTTCGCGTTTTTGCTCCGACAGCTTTAAAAATTCCTGTGCTTTTTGGCTTTGCTCCGCCAGCGGTCCGACCCGGTCCTCCAGTTCCGCCATGATATCCCGCAGGCGCAGCAGGTTGTCCTCTGCGCTGGCCAGTCTTTTCTCCGCTTCCGCTTTGCGGTAGCGATAACGGGAAATGCCTGCCGCTTCCTCAAAAATATCCCGCCGTTCATTGGATTTGGAGCCGACGATCTCGTCGATCCGGCCTTGTCCGATCATGGAATAACCGTCTCTGCCGAGTCCCGTGTCCATAAACAGCTCGTGCACGTCTTTGAGCCGCACCGCCGCGCCGTTGATACGGTATTCGCTTTCCCCCGAACGGTAATACCGGCGGGTAATGGTCACGTCGTCGCTGTCAAACTGCAATCCGCGGTCGGTATTGTCGATGGTGATGGAAACTTCGGCAAACCCAAGCGGTTTTCGCACCGCCGTGCCGCCGAAAATCACATCTTCCATTTTGTTGCCGCGCAGCGATTTATTCGACTGTTCGCCCAGCACCCAGCGAATCGCATCGGAAATGTTGCTTTTTCCGCTGCCGTTCGGGCCGATGACCGCCGTTATATCCCGCTCGAAGGTGAGTTTTGTTTTATCAGGGAAGGATTTGAATCCCTGAATTTCAATCAGTTTTAAACGCAATGTCTTTTTATCCTTTCCCCAAAATTTTCACGTCATACGGCTTGATTCCCGCATCCGGGCAGACTGCAAAGTCTAAGCCCTGTTCTTTAAAAAACGCAATGTTTTCCCTTTTGTACCCAATCGCTCTGGACAGATCCGCCGGGCAAACCAGCAGCCGGTAAGCGCCGTGCGGCAAGTTTGTCGCCGCCGCATTGATGACCCGCCGGTAAAGACGGGAATAGGCGCGTTCGGCAAGACAAGGGTGAAACGCACCGGCAACAAAGCTGTCGGGTTCCACCGTGTGCAGGCCGAACCGGATCACCTTCACACCGGCTTTTAAAAACAGTTGCAGCAGCTTTGCGCCAAGCTCAATTGCTTCTTCCACCGTCTGCGGCCGGTAATCGCCGCGCTGATATAGCGCAAACAGCGGTGTGTTTTTCAAAACGACTGTCGGATAAATCCGCACGGTATCCGCTTGAAGACGGATGATCTCCCGCGCGGTATAGACCGCTTTCTCATCGGTATCGCCATACAGACCGGTCATCATCTGCAAACCCAGTTCAAAGCCATACCGTTTGATTTTTGCACAGGCATTCTCCACATCCTGCGCCGTGTGTCCTCTTTTATTTTTATGTAGCACATCATCGCACATCGACTGGGCGCCAAGCTCGATCGCCTGGACGCCGTGTGCCTTTAAAACATCCAGCACTGCGTCGTCGATCGCATCCGGCCGCGTTGAAACGCGAATGCCCGATACTGTGCCGTCTAAAACGTAACGGTATGCCGCTTGCAACAGTTTCAGCATCAGCTTGCGGTCGATTGCGGTAAACGATCCGCCAAAAAACGCGATCTGGCAGCTTTTCGGGTCATAGTTTTCAGAGCCGGCGGCAATCTGCACCGCTTTTTCGATTTCGGCCGCCGACGGCACGCCCGCCGTTCCGGTGATGCTGCGCTGATCGCAGAAACTGCATTGATGCCGACAGCCTAAATGCGGCACAAACAATGCGATGTTCGCATGTTTCATAGTCCCATCAGTTTCAGTGCCTCACAGGCAGCCGCCTGTTCCGCCGCTTTTTTGCTTCTGCCCTTTCCGGTGGCGATAACATTGGAATTCAGCCGGATCTCAACGGTGAATTCTTTATCGTGATCCGGTCCTTTTTCATCGGTAACGACATAGGAAATGTGTTCTTCCGGATTTTTCTGCACGACTTCCTGGAACATAGTCTTATAATCCTTGAACGCGATTTTGGTTTCATCGCTTAAATCCTCGCGGACGAACCGCAAAACCAGCCGGCGCGCCGGTTCAATACCGCCGTCGAGGTAAATGGCGGCCAGCACCGCTTCAAATGCGTCGGATAAGATCGACGGACGTTTGTTGCCGCCGTTTTGCTGCTCGCCTTTGCCAAGCAGGATGAAATCGCCAAGCGACAGTTCCTTTGCAAAGGCAAACAGCGCATCCTCACAAACCAGCGACGCGCGCAGCTTGGTGAGTTCCCCTTCCGCAATTTTAAAGTTATTATAAATGTAATCCGAAACGATGATCGACAAAACCGAATCACCCAAAAACTCCAGCCGTTCATTGCAGGAGCTGGGCTTTTTGAGTTCATTCGCATAGGAGGAATGGGTCAGCGCCTGTTTGAGCAGCGCTTTGTTATGAAAAGTATAGCCTAAATTTTGTTCCAGCTGTTCGAGCTGTTTCACTTTGCATCACGCCTTTAATCTGTCTTTGATGGTTTCGATCAATTGATTCTCCACAAACGTTTTCGCCTGCAAAATCGCAATGGTGATCGCTTTGGCATTGCTGCTGCCATGCGCTTTGATTACCGGCTTTGCAATGCCGAGCAGCGGCGCGCCGCCGTATTCCGAATAGTCCAGGCTTTTTTTGAGCTGTTTCATTTCCGGCATAATTAACATTGCCGCAATTTTGGTTTTTATGTTTTTGGTAAGCACCTTTTTGAACATGCCCATAAACGACATGGCGACCCCTTCGGTGAGTTTGAGCACAATATTGCCGGAAAATCCGTCGGTCACCAACACGTCGCAGGCACCTGTCGGAACATCCCGCGCTTCCACATTGCCGATAAAATGAATGTTCTTTGTTTCTTTGAGCAACGCATAGGTTTCAACGAGCATATCTCCGCCCTTGGAATCCTCCGCACCGTTATTTAAAAGTCCCACGCGGGGATTTTGGACCCCCATCACCTTTTCCATATAAGCGGAACCCAAAAGCGCGAACTGCTGCAGCATTTCCGGGCGCACACTGACATTCGCGCCGCAGTCGATGAGCAAATACGGCGCTTTGGTTGTCGGCATGACCGGTGCGAGCGCCGGCCGTTTGATCCCTTTGATGCGCTTGACAATAAAGGTCGCGCCGAACAAAACGGCGCCGGTGCTGCCGGCGGACACAAATGCGTCCCCCTGCCCATCCGCCAACGCTTTTAAGCCTACCGCCAATGATGTGTTGGATTTGGATTTTAAAATTTCATTCGGCTCATCGTGCATGTCCATCACATCGTCCGCCTGCAAAATCTCCATGCCGTCCAACGCGATGTTATGATCTGCCGCACATTGCCGGATTTTTGTTTCATCGCCCGCCAGCAAAATTTCAACATCAGCTTTTGCAACCGCGTCCGCCGCACCCTGCAAAACGGCCAACGGCGCGTTATCTCCGCCGAATGCATCCAAAATAATTTTCATCTGTCTTATCCCTCTTTTTCCGTCTTTTTAAAGGCTATTTTTATTGTTCGGTATCGTTTGCAAGAACCGCTTTTAAATCCTGCAGCGCGCGCTGCGCCAAAAACAAATACCGTTGTTTTTTATCTTTGATCACCGTTTCCGCTTTGGGCAGCAATCCGAAGCTTGCGCCCATCGGCTGAAAATCAGTAACGGAAACATCGCTGATATACCGGCACAACGCGCCGCACATCGTGGTCGGCGGCAAACATACCGCCGGTTTGCCCTGCAGCTTACGCCAAACGCCCATGGCCGCCACAATGCCCGACATTGCCGATTCCATATAGCCCTCCACGCCGGTGATCTGTCCGGCGAAAACGATGTTCTGGTTGTCTCGCATGGAAAAATCCGCGTTTAAAAGACGCGGTGCATCAATAAACGTGTTGCGGTGCATCACCCCATAACGCACGAATTCCGCGTCATGCAGCGCCGGGATCATGGAAAACACCCGCTTTTGTTCGCCGAATTTCAAATTGGTCTGAAACCCGACCAGATTATAAAGCGAACCATCAGCGTTTTCCCGCCGCAGCTGCAAAACCGCCCATGGCCGGTGCCCCGTTTTTGGATCGCGCAGCCCCACCGGTTTCATCGGTCCGAACCGAATGGTATCCGCGCCGCGTTTTGCCATCACCTCGATCGGCATGCAGCCTTCATACACACCATGTTTTTGATCAAACGCATGGGTTTGCGCCACCTCGGCGGTGACCAGCGCGGCGTGAAACGCCTCATATTCTTCCCGGTTCAGCGGACAATTTATGTAATCATCGTCGCCTCGGTCATACCGCGACTGGGCAAAGCTTTGCGCTTTATCGATGCTTTCCGCCGTGACGATCGGTGCCGCCGCATCATAAAACGAAAGGCTCTCCCCGCACAGCTGCCGGATGGCATCCGCTAGTTTTCCCTGCGTTAACGGACCGGTGGCGATAATAGTGGGCACATTGGGATCGATCCCGGTAACTTCTCCATTGTGCAACCGAATATTCGGATGCGTTTTAATTTTTTCTGTCACAGCATCCGAAAAACGGTCGCGGTCGACCGCCAACGCGCCGCCTGCAGGCACCCGGCAGGTATCCGCCGCCATGAGGCAAACCGAACCCATCAGCCGCATTTCGGCTTTTAAAAGACCGCCCGCCGAACTGAGTCGGTCGGCTTTTAGGGAATTGGAGCAAACCAGTTCTGCAAAGCTGTCGCGATGGTGCGCCGGTGATTTTTTATCCGGTTTTTGTTCAAACAGATCCACCAAAACGCCTTTTTCCGCCAAATACCACGCCGCTTCACAGCCGGCGAGTCCGGCGCCGATTACCCGCACATTATGCATCTTCTTTTTTCTTCCTTGTCTTGCGCGGCGTTTGGGTTTCATAACCACAGCCCTCGTTTAAGCAAACGGTGATGCCGCCGCGGCGTTTAAACAATGTTTTGCCGCACTGCGGACAGTTGTTTTCGGTAGGTTCATCCCAGGTCATAAAGCCGCATTCTTTTCCTTTTTCACAAGCGTAATACTTATTGCCTTTTGCCGACCGGCGCAGCAGGATTTTCCCGCCGCATTTCGGACAACGGCCCGGCATTTCGGTGACGATCGGTTTGGTGTTTTTGCATTCCGGATAACCGGGACAGGCTAAAAATTTACCGAACCGTCCGGAACGGATCACCATTTTCCGTCCGCATTTTTCACACACGACGTCGCTTTCCTCTTCCGGAACCTTGATACGCGTTCCGTCCATCTTTTTCTCTGCGGCGGTCAGCGTTTTATCAAAATCGCCGTAGAACCGGTCGAGCACCTTGACCCAAGGCAGTTTCCCAGCTTCCACATTGTCCAGTTCCGTTTCGATTTTTGCGGTGAATTTCAAATCGATGATATCCTTGAACATGTCATACATCAGCTTGGTGATCACTTCGCCAAGCACAGTCGGTTTTAAAACCTTCTTTTCCCGTTCGACATATTCCCGTTTGATAATGGTGGTAATGGTCGGCGCATAGGTGCTCGGACGACCGATGCCGTTTTCTTCGAGCGCCTTGACAAGGCTCGCTTCGGTATACCGCGGGGGCGGCTGGGTGAAATGCTGGTTGGGGGTCAAGCTTTTCAGCTTTAATTTGTCGCCCTTGGAAAGCGCCGGCAATGCGCCGCCTTTTTCTTCGGTTTCATCCTTGCCCTCTTCGTAAAGCGTTGTAAATCCGTCGAACTTGACGGTATAGCCGCTGGCTTTGAACAGATAATCGCCCGCAGCAATATCCACATTCACCGTGTTTTGCACGCAGCATTCCATCAAGCTTGCGATAAAACGTTCCCAGATCAGTTTATATAATTTATATTGATCGACTGTCAGGCTGTCCTTGACCGCTTCGGGTTTCAATGCCGGATTGGTCGGGCGGATCGCTTCGTGCGCGTCCTGCGCACTGTTTTTCTGTTTGAAATACCGCTGTTTTTCCGGCAGATAGGCATCGCCATAGGCCGAACGGATATATTCGTTTCCGGCGGCTCGTGCGTCGTCGGAGATGCGCAGTGAGTCGGTTCGCATATAGGTGATCAGACCCGTCATGCCGATCCCCTGCACGTCCACGCCTTCATATAACCCCTGTGCGACGCGCATGGTTCGCTGGGGATTGAAATTGAGCTTGCGGGAAGCTTCCTGCTGCAGTGTCGAGGTGGTAAAGGGGGGCGCCGGCTGTTTTTTGCGGGTGCCCTTTTTCACGTTCAAGACCACATATTCCGCGCCGTCGAGCGCCTGCATGATCTCGTTTGCTTGGTTCTCGTTTTCGATGCTGATTTTTTTGCCGTCGCTTTTGCCGTGCAGATGCGCTTCAAATTTGGAACGGTCTTTTAATAAAACAGCGTCGATGCTCCAATATTCCTCCGGTTTGAAATTGCGGATTTCATTTTCACGATCCACAATGATGCGCACCGCAACCGACTGCACACGCCCCGCAGACAAACCGCGCTTGACTTTTTTCCATAAAAACGGGCTCAGTTTATAGCCGACAATGCGGTCCAAAACACGGCGCGCCTGCTGCGCGTCCACCAGATCCATGTTGATCCGGCGCGGATGCTCGATGCCGGCTTCCACACCTTTTTTGGTGATCTCATTGAAGGTGATGCGGTTATCATCCTCTTCATTCAGCGCCAGCACATGGCACAAATGCCAGGAGATCGCCTCTCCCTCCCGGTCCGGGTCGGCCGCAAGATAAACAAAATCGCTGTCCGCCGCTTTGGATTTTAATTGTTTGATCAGTTCTTTTTTGTCCGGCATCTCGATGTATTTCGGGGTAAATCCATGTTCGATATCCACGCCGAGTTTGGATTTCGGCAGATCACAGACATGTCCCATCGATGCAACTACCTCATAGCCGGAACCCAAATATTTTTGAATGGTTTTCGCCTTTGCCGGCGATTCCACGATTACGAGTTTTGACATAACACACTTCTCCAGTTAGTTTTTAAATGCTGCTTTTAGCAAAAAATTCTATTTCCGCATACCGGGCATTTGGCGTTCAAATCCATTTTAAAACAAACCTTCCGCCCGGCAATTCGTCGATACAGCCGTCGATTTGCAGATTGGTAACAGCTACCAGAACGTCGTCCGGCGCAAGACCGCTGCTCTGAATCAGTATATCCATTGTCACGGGATCTTTTGTGAAGAGGCTGTAAATTTTTCGCATTGCCGCATCCGCATTTTCGGGCAGCGGAACCGGCCGCAACTCCGGTTCTCTTGGTTTTTGCACAGGCGCAGACCGGCTGCCGCCAGGCTTTTGCGTTTGTGCCCGCTCTTGCTGGTAATGTTCGAGGAAAACAGGGTCTTCTCCAATGGGAATATCCGTGTTTTCGAGATTTAGCTTATGAGGAAAGACGGCCGAATATTCCGATAAAACATCCTGCGGGGTATAAACCGGTCGCGCGCCGTCCTGCAAAATTTTATTGCAGCCGGCAAAATCGATGGAAGCAATATCGCCGGGAATCGCAAACACATCTTTGCCCTGTTCCAAAGCGTGCGACGCTGTAATCAGCGCACCGCTTTTCGCCGGCGCCTGCACAACGATCACACAGTTGGCAAGTGCAGACATCAGTCTGTTGCGAATCGGGAAGGAATAACGTGAAGGTTGGCATTCCGGCTGAAATTCAGAAATGACAGCGCCGGATTTTGCCGCTTTGTCCCGCAACGCTTTATTTTTAAGCAAATAAGGGTACCGCAGACCGCAGCCGAGCACAATCACCGTTCTGCCGCCGGCATCTAATGCGCCGCGTGAACTTTGTGTGTCGATACCGACCGCACCGCCGCTGATAATCACAGCCCCGGCGCCGCCGAGCCGGTAGCCGAGGGTGTAAGCCGCGGCTTCTCCGCTGCGGGAGCTTTTCCGGGTGCCGACCATAGCGACGCCTGCCTCGTCGTCCATATCCGGCAGGTTGCCGCTGACATACAAAACGGCGGGCGGGTCTTTGATCCGCAGCAGATGTTCGGGATATTCTGCATCTTCCGGTGTTAAAATTCCAATGTTCCTTTCACGGCAAAGCGATAGAATCTGCCGCGACTTTTTCAAATCGGTTTCTTTTAATCTTTTTAGTTCCGCCGGTGTGAACAAATGAAGATCCCGCCAAGCGGATTCTCCCAACCTGAAAAACGCAGCGATATCGTCAAACGCTTCCAAAATCCGCTGTGTCTTTACCGATGCATAGCCGACCGCATTTTGCAGCGCGATCCAGTATTCTGCGTTCTTCATCAGTTTGCCCCCTTTTGAAACTATCGAATCATTTCATACATTAAAATCGATGCAGCGACCGCAGCGTTGAGCGATTCTGCTTTGCCGCGCATCGGGATCGTGATTTTCCGATCACACTGCGCGATCACCGCATCCGGCAGTCCTGACCCTTCATTGCCGATCAACATGGCTGCGCCATTTTGAAAATCAGCTTGTCCAACGGGCATAGCGCTGCGATCCGGCACCGACGCGAATGTGGGAATGTTATGCTTTTGCAGTGTGCAAAACAGATCCTGCAGTTGGCATCGCAATACCGGGATGCGCAGCAGCGCGCCCATGGAAGCACGCAACGCTTTGGGATTATAAACATCGCACCCGCCGCAGACGATCATTCCGTCGATCCCGAGGGCTTCGGCAGTTCTCGCCACAGCGCCCAGGTTTCCCGGATCGGCAACATCGCACAAAACGACATACCGGCCGTTTTGCGTTAAAACGCAGCGATCCGCTTTGATCTTTGCCACGCCGAGCACACCCTGCGGCGACACCGTGTCGCTCATTTTGCAAAAAGCATCCGATGATACGGAAAAAATCTGTTTTGCTCCAGCGGATAACATTTGCAGTTCTTTTTCATGTTTATCTGCAAAATCCGCTGTGAAAAACAGCTGTTCAAAGGAAAAGCCGGAACCGATCGCGTCGGCACACAGCCGCAATCCCTCCACGACAAACAGACCGCTTTGTGTTCTTTGCTTGGAAGAACCGAGCAGTTTTTTGACAAATTTGATTTTCGGATTGTTTTTCGCCGCAATTTCGTTTTGCAAAGAATCCTCTCCCACATGCCGTTAAATAACCAAAAACGCACCCGCACATACGCGCGGGCACGTTGCCATTATTTATTCAAAGCCGCTTTGGCCTGTTCAACAAGATTTGCGAATCCTGCTGCGTCGTTCACAGCCAGTTCAGCGAGCATTTTTCTGTTCATCTGCACATTGGCTTTTTTCAAACCGTTCATAAATGTGGAATAGTTCATCCCGTTGATTTTCGCAGCCGCGGAAATACGGGTGATCCACAAACGTCTGAAATCTCTTTTTCTCTGTTTCCGGCCGATATAGGCATAGTTGCCGGATTTCATCACAGCCTGTTTGGCTGTTTTGAATAATTTATGTTTTGAACCAAAATAGCCTTTGGCTAACTTTAATGTCTTTTTTCTTCTTTTGCGCGTCATCATTGCGCCTTTTACTCGTGCCATCTTTAATCTTTCCTTTCACTCGGCAATTTTTACGATTGAAGTCTCGGTTTATTTATAGGGGATCAGGCGCTTGATCTGCGCGGTGTTGGTCACATCGGCAATTGCGCTTTTACGCAGATTTCTTTTCCGCTTGGTGGATTTTTTGTTGAGAATGTGCGATTTATAGGCATGCGCACGTTTCACCTTACCGGTTTTTGTGAGTTTGAAGCGTTTTTTTGCACCGGAATGCGTTTTAATCTTAGGCATTATAATTCCTCCTTCAAATTATGAAAACAGTTAATTTTTCTTTGGCGCTAAAAACATCAGCATATTGCGCCCTTCCATCTTCGCAGGCTTTTCCACAACGCAGAATTCCGCGCAGGCCTCCGCGAATTTTTTCATGGTTTCCAGACCGATCTCGGGATGACCCAATTCACGACCGCGAAAACGAATGGATACTTTCACCTTATCGCCGCCTTTGATAAAACGTTCGGCATGGCGCGCTTTGGTGTTAAAGTCATGCACATCGATATTCAGTCCCAGACGGATCTCTTTGACCTCGATCACTTTCTGACTTTTTCTCGCTTCCTTTTCCCGTTTTGCCTGTTCAAACCGGAACTTGCCATAGTCCATGATTTTGCAGACAGGCGGTTTTGCGTTGGGCGCGATCTTGACAAGATCCAGATTGCTTTTTACAGCCCGATCCAGCGCTTCTTTGATCGGGAAAATGCCCAGCTGGTCGCCGTTTGACCCAATCAGTCTGACTTCCTTATCCATGATTTCCTCATTGATGGAATGCTCTTGTTTGCTAATGGTTACACACCTCCGATAATTTTTACAACAAAAAAACGGCCGAATCCAAAATTCGCCCGCAAAAAACCGAAACGATCGGTGATCCTTTTGACCCTGACAGCGCTTGCCGCAAGGTGAGAACGGACGGTTCTTCTTTGTTGTCTTTTGGTATCTTAGCACACTCTATTTTGTTTGTCAAGCGTTTTTAACCGATTTTCGGCTGTTTTTTGACGATTTTTATTTTTCCCGGTTGACAAATACACGTTTTTGGCATATAATATTCAAAAATAAATGTGTCTTCAGGGCGGGGTGTGATTCCCCACCGGCGGTGATGCGGCAGATTTGCCGACAAGCCCGCGAGCGAAAGTTGAGGCGGTGAGATTCCGCGGCCGACGGTATAGTCCGGATGAAAGAAGAACGGCAAAAAAAGAAATTGTGTGTTTTTGCGCCCTGAATTTGTGTGTCACAAATTCAGGGTTTTCTTTTTGCCGCTTTGCACCCTTTTGCACAAAAAGGAGAATGGATATGCAAAAAACAACCAAAAAAATCAATTTGAACCAGCTGGTCATCACTGCGCTGCTCAGCGCGCTGGCTTACTTAAGCCTGTTTGTGACCCCGATCCATGTGGCTAACTTCCTGACATTGGATATGAAAGATGCGATCATGACCATCGGGGCATTGCTGTATGGTCCGGTCACCGGCGCTGCCATGGCGTTGATCACCTCCACACTGGAACTTGTCACCATCAGCGGCACCGGCTTTTACGGCTGGATCATGAATTTTGTTTCCAGCGCCGTTTTCTGCTGTGCGGCCGGTATCATTTATAAATACCGGCGCTCCATGTCCGGCGCTGTGATCGGGCTTTCGGTTTCGGTGGTTTCGATGACCGCGGTCATGATGGTCATGAATCTGCTGATTACCCCGCTTTACACCGGAATGCCAAGATCGGCGATCGTGGACATGATCCCAACATTGCTGCTCCCGTTTAATCTGCTAAAAGGCATTTTGAATGCAGGTATTGCACTTTTGCTGTATAAGCCGTTATCGACTGCGCTGCACAAAACAAATCTGTCGGCGACAAATGTGCAAAATCATAAACCCCAGTCTTTAAAAAACACCATAATTGTCACGCTGGCGGCAGTCGTGCTCATCGTGGCCAGCGTGTTGCTGCTGCTCTGGCTTAGCGCCCAGCATTAAAATTTTATAAGATACATATTCGAATTCAAACAGGCATATCATGTACTAACTTTTAAAAAGGAGTCAATGATATGCCTGTTATTGAAGAAAAACGAACCGCAAAACTGCCGAATAATATCATCATGGAAAACCGCAAAAAAGTGATGATTTCCGGCGTGTCGCGGGTGGACAGCTTTGACGAACACACTGTGATCTTATTAACGGAGCTCGGTGAACTAACGATCAAAGGCACCGACCTGCATATCAGCCAATTGAATGTGGATTCGGGCGAACTCAATGTCACCGGAAATATTTACGGTCTTGTCTACACCGAAGACCATCGTTCCGGCGGCTTTTTATCGAGGCTGTTTAAATAATGCTCAAAGACGGAAACGGCGATCTTTTAACACTCCTTTTCGCGGCGATTTTAGGGGGTTGCCTTTGCGTGCTTTATGACATTTTCCGCATTTTGCGCAAAGCGATAAAAACCAATCTGATCGTTACTTTTATCGAAGATCTTCTTTATTTTGCCCTTGCCGCCTATTTTACGTTTCTGCTTTTATATGTCCGCACAAAAGGCGAAATGCGCTGGTTTGTGCTACTGGGCGAAGGCGCCGGCTTTATTTTGTGCCGCTGCACACTCAGCCGCGCGATCATGGCGGTTTCGGGTTTTATCATCGGCATTTTTGTCAAAGCCAACCGGTTGCTGCACAAATGGATTGTGCATCCGATCGCAAAAGGGATCAATGCATGTGAAAATCTGACTTTAAAAATTTTAAAAAAATCGGCAAATTTATTAAAAAAATGGTTGCAACCGGCGTCACATTTGTTGTATAATATGAAACATAGATCTAAAACGGAAAACAAACAGGATGCGTAATGCATCAATTTTTATGCCAAAAAGGATGTTTTTTAATGCCGAAACGCAAAGCCAAAAAAGACAATAAAAAACAGATCATTTTTCGTGTAGCGCTGCTTTGTTTTGCCGTTTATATGATTTATGACATGATCTCCCTGCAGGCGTCGTTGGCTGAAAATCGAAAAATTCTGAAAGAGAAACAAGCCTATATCGCCGAAAAACAGATTTCCAATGAGGAGCTTGAAAATCTATTGGAAAGCGGTTCGGATATTGATTTGATCGAACGCGCCGCACGGGATAAACTGGATTATGTTTACGAAAACGAAGAGATTTATGAAGACAGTTCGGGAAAATAATTTCGAGGGGGAGCGCAGGCTTGTCAGCAGCTTTAGAAGTGGGAAAAATCGTAGAAGGTAAGGTTACCGGTATCACAAAATTCGGCGTTTTTGTTGAAATCGAAAAAGGTGTCACGGGACTGGTGCATATTTCGGAGGTCTCGACCTCATTTGTGAATGATATTAACGAACATGTAAAAATCGGGGATCAGGTGAAGGTGAAAATCCTGCAATGTGCAGACGATGGGAAAATTTCGCTGAGTATGCGCCGCGCCATGGAAACGCAGCAACGTCCCCGGCCGTCAAAAGAACAGCGCGCCCCGCGGGTGCAGCGCTCTTTCGCCGGTTCTTATGATGCAAAACCGGCTCCGGGCAGTCTTTCCTTTGAAGATATGATGGCAAAATTTAAACAGTCAAGCGATGAAAAATTCGTGGATTTAAAGCGCAAAAACGGTGATAAACGTATATCGCGCAAAGCACACAAATAAACAGGACACTCCTGCAATTTGAAATTGCAGGAGTTTTTAAGTAGAAAAGAAAAGGATGAATCAGAATGCTTCGTGAAATCAGCTGCAAGACGATCACCGACGCTGTCGAACGGCTTTGTATCCAATCAAATAAACAGTTGCCCCACGATCTGACCGCATGCATCCGGCAGGCAGCGAACTGGGAAGAAAAACCGATTGCAAAATCCATCATGCAGGATATCTGTGAAAATATCGACGCTGCGGCGCAGCTGGATATTCCGATCTGTCAGGACACCGGCATGGCGGTGATTTTTGCCCAAATCGGGCAGGATGTGCACATCACCGGCGGTGATTTTGAGTCGGCAGTCAACGAAGGGGTCAAAAACGGTTATCAAAACGGACTGCTTCGAAAATCCGTTGTTGCGGACCCGATCCGCCGTGGCAATACCGATACCAACACCCCTGCAATCTTACATGTGCAGATCGTGCCCGGCGACCGGCTGCAATTGACCGTTGCCCCAAAAGGATTTGGCTCGGAAAATATGAGTGGTATGAAGATGCTCACCCCCGCCGCAGATCGGGACGCTGTTTTGCAGGCGGTTGTGGACATCGTTCAAAAAGCAGGCAGCAATCCTTGTCCGCCGATGGTGGTCGGCGTTGGAATCGGCGGCGATTTTGAATATTGTGCTTATCTTGCCAAAAAAGCGCTGTGCCGTCCGGTGAGCCAGCGGCATCATGATCCGTTTTACGCATCATTAGAAGCCGATATTTTAAACGCTGTGAATGCGCTGGACATTGGTCCGCAGGGCTTTTCCGGCAAAACAACGGCGCTCGCCGTCAATATCGAAACCTTCCCAACGCATATCGCCGGACTGCCGGTGGCGGTCAATATCGGGTGTCATGTGACCCGGCATGCATCTGTTATTTTATAATTTTTAGAAATTTTATTTAAAATTCACAATTCAGACTAGCTTTTATGGAAATTATATGGTATAATAAACACAAGCAAAGCGGAACAAGGTGATTCCGGCTGGGCTTACCACCTTTTTCGTTTTGTCAGTAAACTCAAAAAGGGGTATGGTTATGACGATCAATTACACAGTGAAAAAAATGACATTGAAACCATCGACCAAGGACCATATTGAAAAAAAGCTGGGAAAACTCGATAAATTCTTCTCAGAAAATGCAAATGCGTCGGTGATGCTCCGATTGGAGAAAGATCGGGTGATCGCCGAACTGACCATCCGCGACGGTTCGATGATCTACCGTGCCGAAGATTCCAGCAGCGATCTTTTGGAGGCTTTTGATAACGCGCACGACAATATCATTCGCCGCATCCGCAAACAGAAGACCAAACTTGAAAAACGCGTCCGTTTTGCTGCATTCGAGCCGGAAATGCTGCAAGAAACGGTGGAAGAGGAAGAAGGATTCCGCGTTATTAAGACCAAAAAATTTGCGGTCAAACCCTTGTCGGTCGACGAAGCCATTTTGCAAATGGAACTGCTTGGCCATCAGTTCTATGTGTTCCGCAATGAGGAAAACAATGAAATCAACGTGGTTTATGAGCGCAACGACGGCAATTATGGCTTGATCGAGCCGCAATAATTGTATATACAAAGCGCACAGGCAAACGCCTGTGCGCTTTTTGCATTTTGGTTTAGCAGATTTTCTTATTCGTCGATAAAGGTTTTCAAAACGGCAATATCCAATTGATCGCAGGTTTCAAAAAACGGCAGCAACGCTTTTGCGATGCCTTTTGCCCCGCCCTCGTCATTGCTTTCAATGTTCAGCGGCATGATCGGATCATGCACCGACAGCCGCAGCAAAAACCAGCCGTTTTGCAAAGACACGCGAATACCCTCGTGATTATCCGGCGCGATCGCCCACCCGTTTTCCTTTGCATAGTCCTCTAGTTTTTGAATCACATCAAGGCCATAGCTTTTAAAATCATCCGTTTTGATTTTAAACCGCAGTTCCTTTTCATCCTTTGGTTCCTGCAACGTATCAAACAGCTGGTCGATGGTTTTCCCCTGCTGCTTTAACTGCGCCATTTGAATGATGATTTTGGTGATCAGATAAGCGCCGTCGTCCAGAAAATAATTTTCCCTGAACGCCGCATGACCGGAGGTTTCAATGGCAAGCGGTGCGTTTATCCCTTCACGGTTTAGCCGAATCGCTTCATCGATTACGTTTTTATAGCCGCGTTTAAACCGGTGATGCTTGCCCTTCAAATCCTTTTCAATAAAGATTTTCAGCCCGTCGGAGGTGACAGAATCGGTCACGACGACCCCGTCCTTTTCCCCTTGCAGCGCAATAGCGGCGGCAAGCGCCACAATCCTGTTGCGGTTGATTTCCTGCCCGGCGCTGTCCACACAGCTGGCGCGGTCGACATCGGTGTCGAAAATCACGCCGAGATCGGCGTGATGCTCCACCGTCGCTTTGGACACGCTGTCCATCGCGGTCTTATCTTCCGGGTTGGGAATATGATTGGGGAACATCCCGTCCGGTTCTAAGAACTGACTGCCGGTAATGTCCGCGCCAAGCGGTTTTAACACGTCCATAGCATAAAAACCGCCGGCGCCGTTCCCGGCGTCCACCACAATTTTAAATCCCTGCAGCGGCAGTGTGCCGCCAACACTTTTGATAATCATATCCCGCAAAATTTTTGCATAATCCTGCATGAATGCGCAAGACTCCACTGTGCCTTCGGCGGGTTCCGGTTTTGCCTCCTGATTGGCAAGTGCTAAAATCGCATCCAGATCTTTCCCGTCGATCCCGCCGGATTTGGTGAAGAATTTCAGTCCGTTTCGGTTGAACGGATGATGGCTTGCGGTGATCTGAATCGCCGCGTCGCAACCGATGCAAACGGTTGTCATGAACATGGCCGGCGTGGAAGATAAGCCGCAATCCACCACATGCACACCAGCCTGCACCAGCGTGCTGACCACCTGTGTTTTGATTCTGTCGGCCGAAATTCTCGAATCATGGCCGACTGCAATTTTTTTACCCTGCATATCACCGAGCCAGCGCAAAAACGCCGCGGTGATATCCCGAACCGCTTGGTCGGTCAAATTGATATGTTCCCCCGGCACGCCTTCCACCGCAACGCCGCGCACGTCGGTGCCGCTTTTCAAGTTTCGATAATCCATCGGTTGCAAACTCCTTTATCTTTTTTATCTTGCCACAAATCCGACCTTGCGTTTGACCTTTTGCAGCGTCTTTTCCGCAAAAGCGGCGGCATTTTGCGCGCCCTGGCGGTAAAGGCTTTCTAAATATGCTTTATCGGTCATCAGCTGCTCATATTTTTCACGAACCGGCCGCAACGTTTCGACCACCGCTTCCCCGACGGCTGTTTTAAAGTCACCGTAACCCTTGCCGTCGAAATCGTGTTCGATCTGGTCAAAGGAAAGACCGGTCACCGCCGCATAAATGGTCATCAAATTGTTGATACCAAGCTTATCTTCACCGAAATAAACCTTTGCTTCACTGTCGGTCACTGCGCGCTTGAATTTGCGCATGATATCCTCCGGCTTATCCAGAATCCGCACAAAAGCATTTTCGTTGGAATCGGATTTTCCCATTTTTTCTTCCGGATTCTGCAAACTCATGATCCGCGCGCCGACTTTCGGGAAATAGCCGTCCGGCATGGTAAAAGTATCTCCATAAATGCCATTGAACCGCTGCGCAATCGTTCGTGCGAGCTCCAAATGCTGTTTTTGGTCCGCGCCGATCGGCACCAGGTCTGCCTGATACAAAAGGATGTCTGCCGCCATCAAAGACGGATAGGCAAACAGCCCGACATTGACATTATCGGCATGTTTTTTAGATTTGTCTTTAAACTGGGTCATGCGCTGCATTTCGCCGAACTGGGAATAGCAGTTTAAAATCCACGCCAGTTCTGCGTGCTGATGCACATGCGACTGAATAAACAACGTGCACTTGTTCGGATCAAGACCGATTGCTAACAAAATCGCGAACGCGTCCAACGTTTGGCGGCGAAGTTTGGCAGGCTCCAGCCGAATGGTGATCGCATGCAGATCGGCAATGGCAAAAACGCTTTGATAATCTTCCTGCAGCGCCGCCCAGTTTTTCAAAGCGCCGAGATAGTTGCCAAGCGTGAATTGCCCAGTCGGTTTGATCATGCTGAGCATACGCTGCTTTTTGGGTTGTGTGTTGTTTTCCATTTTCTTTTTCTCCTCTTAAAACGTTTGAATCAGATCGCCTAAAATCTCCATACCCTTTTCCAGCTGCGCGTCGGTCGGCGTGGAATAGTTCACACGGAACGCACTGCACGGGTCTTTTTCATCAATCAAAAATGCATTGCCCGGCACCAGCGCGACATTTTTGTGAACCGCTTTGGTGCAAAAATCCATCATATCGATTTCTTTTGGCAGGCTGCACCACAAGAACAGACCGCCCTGCACCTTGTGATAGGTGACCTTTCCGCCCATGCGGCTGTCCATCAAATCCATCATCAGATGCGCCTTATGCTTATAAATCTTTCTGATTTTCTGAAGATGCCCTTCAAAATCACATTCGGTCATGAATTTATCTGCAATCATTTCGGATAAAATGGAAGTGTGCACGTCCGACACCTGCTTGCAGACGGTGAATTTGGAAATCAGCGGCTGCGGCGCGATCGCATAACCGACACGCAGTCCGGGAGAGAGCACCTTGGAGAAGGAACCGGCATAAATCACGATACCATCGGTGTCCATTGATTTAATGGTCGGGATGTTTTCCCCTTCAAACCGGATTTCCCCATAGGGGTTATCCTCCAAGATCAGCACACCATATTGTTTGGCAAGCGCATACAACGCTTTTCTTTTTTCGAGCGACATGGTGATACCGGTCGGGTTTTGGAAATTCGGAATGGTATAAATGAACCGGACATTTTTCTCCCGTTTTAAAGCGTCTTCCAGCTTTGCAAGGTCCATGCCGTCATCCTCCATCGGGATGCCGCAAAGATGTGCGTTATAGGAACGGAACGCATTCAAAGAACCGATAAAGGTAGGCGCTTCGCAAATCACAGTGTCCCCTTCATTGCAAAGGGACTTGGTTGCAAGCTCCATGACCTGCTGGGCACCGGCTGTGATCATGATCCGGTCGAAAGATTTGACGCTGTCATGCTTTTTTTGCATATAATTGCTGACCGTTTCAATCAGCGGCGGATACCCTTCGGTGACGGAATATTGCAATGCGTCGATCGGACTTTGCGCAAAAATCTCCGCCGTGATGCGGCGGACATCCTCCACCGGAAATGCTTCCGGCGCCGGATTGCCCGCGGCAAACGAGATCATGCCCGGTGTGGACGAAAACTTCAAAATTTCACGAATGACCGACGGCGCCAGACCTGACACCCGTTCGGAACAAAAATAATCCATTTGAACACAAGCTTTCTGCCATAATTTTTAAACTATTATAGCATAGATTGATATGCTTTTCAAATTCTTTTATAGAAATTAAGAAATTATTCTTGACATTTTAGACGTTATTCAATATAATATTAAACGTTGAGTCGATAATCGGCAGTCGTAAAAGCAACTGAATATGCTGCTATGGCTCATGGTGTCACTGCCACCTGAGCCGGAAAGTATCATGAAAACAACTAAATATGCTGCTATGGCTCA
>CAMMAZ010000006.1 GCA_946493765.1 uncultured Clostridia bacterium
TTCTTGCTTGCGGTGAAGTTTTCTAATTCTGTAACACATCATTGACAAACCTACATTTTTTCAAAAAAACAGGCCGGAATGATTTTTCCGACCTGTTTTTGCTGTTGAAAATTAAAACTTTCCGGCATACCGGAACACTTTATCCGGCAAATCGCTTTCATCGCAGGACAAGGTGAAAGTAAAGCGGACGTTGGACTCCTCGGCCAGCGCGGAAACCCGTTCAATAAAATCGGCGGCAATATCAAAATCTTTTCCGATGATCTTGAATGTCGCGTCGGCAAAAATATCCGTTACATCATAGTTGCCGGCGCAAATTCCGGATAAAAAGCCATAGTAAGCATCAGCGCCGTTGATGCCGTATTCCTCGGTGTTTATCAGTCGCACGGAAGACGAAACATCAAAACGCAAAATGTCGCCTTTTTCCACGCAAACAACATTTCCTTTTGAATTTTTCGCCGTTTCGTTCACACAGTCAATCAATTTTTTGGTTTTTCCCGAACCTCTGTTGCCGATAATCAAAGAAATCATTGCTGGTCACTCCTGTTTTGTTTATTTTTAACCCGTTTGCATGCAAACGGAATTCGCACAATTTTTATTTTAGCAAACGCGCCTGCAGCGCAGCCTGATCCGCTTCATAACCGGGTTTGCCCAAAAGCGCAAACATGTTTTTCTTATAGCTTTCAACACCCGGCTGGTTAAAGGGATTTACCGCCAGCATATAGCCGGAGATCGCGCAGGCTTTTTCAAAGAAATAGATAAGATATCCCAGTTCAAATTCATCTGCCTGCGGCAATTCGATCACCAGATTCGGAACGCCGCCGTCGGTATGCGCCAAAACGGTGCCTTCAAACGCCTTTTCATTGACAAACGACATCGGTTTTCCTGCCAAGAAGTTCAGACCGTCGCCGTCGTTTTCTTCCTTTTCAATGACAATATCCTTCTCCGGTTTCTTGATCGTCACAACCGTTTCAAACAAAATCCGCCGGCCTTCCTGCACATATTGTCCGAGCGAATGCAGATCGGTGGAGAAGATCGCGGATGACGGATACAAACCCTTGTTGTCTTTCCCTTCGCTCTCACCGTACAGCTGTTTGAACCATTCGTTCATCATGGTAAAGCGCGGTTCATAGGACACCAGCATTTCGATTTCCTTGCCCTTGCGCATCAAAATCTGGCGGGTCGCCGCATACTGATAGCAGGCGTTGGCGTCCATATTGCATTCACTGTAATCCGCTCTGGCCTGTGCAGCGCCCTGCATCAGCGCGTCGATATCGCATCCCGCAACAGCAATCGGCAAAAGACCCACCGCTGTCAAAACAGAGAAACGACCGCCCACATCATCCGGCACGACGAACGATTCATAGCCTTCCTTATCTGCCAGCTCTTTGAGCGTGCCTTTGGCTTTATCGGTGGTGCAATAGATCCGTTTGACCGCTTCTTCTTTTCCATACTTCTCTTCCAGCATTTTTCTGAAAATACGGAAAGCGATCGCCGGTTCGGTGGTGGTGCCGGATTTGGAAATCACGTTGACCGAAACATCTTTGCCCTCACAGATTTCCAGCAGCTCGGACAACGCGGTCGGGCTGATGCTGTTCCCGGCAAAATAAATGTCCGGCGTTTCTTTTTTCTTGTTGTTATAATAAGGGGATTTTAAAAACTCGATCGCGGCACGTGCGCCAAGATAGGAGCCGCCGATACCGATCACGATCAAAATATCGGAATCCGAAATGATTTTCTGCGCACTTTTTTTGATTCTTGCAAACTCTTCTTTATCATAATCTACCGGCAGATCCATCCAGCCCAAAAAGTCGTTGCCCGGACCTTTTTTGCTGTGCAGCAGATCATGCGCTGCTTTGACCTGTGGTTCGATCGCTTTATATTCATTATCTGAAATAAACGATGCGGCGAATTTTCTGTTGAATTGCAATGCCATTTTGTTTTGCCTCCGTTAATTTGGTTTGAATTCTTTGTATTTCTATCATACTATATCCTTCCTCCTTTTTCAAGCATAAAAACCAGATTTTCATATAAAATTCATCTTCCTGCGGAGAATTTGTTGAAAAAGAAGGGTAAACCGATTATAATAAAAAACAACGCAAATATAAGGAGTCTTTTATGCGAGCTGCTTTTTTCACCCTTGGCTGCAAGGTCAATCAATATGAAACGGAATGGATGCGCGAACTGCTGCAAAAAAACGGCTTTGAAATCGTTGAAGAAACCGACTGCCCGGATGTGTTTATCATCAACTCCTGCACGGTGACGGCTGAAAGCGACCGCAAGACACGGCAGATGGTCCGCAAATACCGCCGGCTTTTGCCCAACGCCGTCATTGTGCTGACCGGCTGCATGCCGCAGGCGTTTCCGGAAGACGCAAAGCGTCTGGACGCCGCGGATATCGTGCTGGGCAATGCCAGCAACAATGAGCTTTTAGCGGCAATACAAGAATATTTGCTGACAAACCGGCGGGTCGTCCGGCTGCAGCAGCACACACCGGAATCTGTCGGCGCCACGATCGGCACCTTTTATCATCGTACCAAAGCGTTTTTAAAAATCGAAGACGGCTGCGACCGGTTCTGCTCTTATTGCATTATCCCCTATGCGAGAGGCCGGGTGCGTTCCAAACCGATGGAACAGATCAAACAAGAAGTGCAGGCGCTGGCAAATGCGGGTTACAAGGAAGTCGTTTTGATCGGCATCAACCTGTCGGCCTATGGCAAAGAAACCGGGCTGACGCTGGCCGATGCTGTCGAATGCGCCGCCGGTATTCCCGGTATTGCGCGCGTGCGGCTGGGATCGATGGAACCGGATCAGTTCACCGACGATGTGATCTCCCGGCTGGCTGCGGTCGATAAGCTCTGCCCGCAGTTTCATCTGTCTTTGCAGTCGGGCTGCGACAAAACGCTCAAAGCGATGAACCGGCATTATGACACACAGTTTTACCGCAATTTGATCGAAAAACTGCGCACACATTTTCAAAACGCCGCGATCACCACCGATGTGATGGTCGGATTTGCCGGTGAATCGGATGCGGATTTTGAACAGTCCCGGCAGTTTGTCAAAGAGATCGGGTTTGCCAAAACGCATGTTTTTGCCTATTCCCGCCGGAAAGGTACTGTCGCTGATCGCATGGACGGACAGGTCGACGCCGCCGTGAAACGGCAGCGCAGCCACGCCATGCTGCAAACGGCACAAAATGCGCAAAATGCATTTTTGCAAACACAGCTCGGCGGCGTTTATCCCGTTTTGTTTGAAACCCGTTCAAAGGACGGTTACATTGAGGGCTACACGCCGAATTACACGTTGATCAAAGTGAAAATGAATCAGGAAATCGGCGGGCAGATCCTGCCTGTCCGGCTAACATCCATTGAAGGCGACGGATGTTTGGGTGAAATTATAACCGGCTAAGCTTTTCGCTTAGCCGGTTATCATTATTCGGTATAAAGTTCTTTTAAGTGTTTTGCCTCCGCTTTTTGGTTGTCGTTTCCAGACAGGCTCGAATAGGAAAACACGATGCAGCCCCCGCATTCTTCCACCGTTCTTGCAAACTCCACCTGCCGCTTGATCACATCGGTGTGCTCGATCCATTCTTCGGCACCGGCTCCCCCGTTTTCCACACTTTCCCCGCTTCGATAAAGGCCTAGCCCCAAATATAAGTCAATATTTCCATCTGCCAGTGCCGCCCAGGTTCTCGCACAATCTTCAAATTGCAATGATTCTCCCTCATCCGATTTTTTAGTATATTCAAATCCATAGTAAATCTGCGGCGCGATATAATCGACAAAGCCGCTGCCCGCACACCATTTCTCCACATCGGCATACAATGTGTTTTTATTATATCCCACTTTTGCCTGCGGACTGATGCCAAAAATGCAGTTTTGGTTTTCCGCCTTGACCGCCGCATAAATGCCGGATACCAATTGGTCAATGCAGGTTCGTCTGAAATCCGAAAGCGACAATGGGTTTTGTGTTGTCTTGCAATAGGCTTCATATTCCGTGCTGTCAAAATCCGCAGCGGTCGTGGGATAAAAATAATCGTCCATATGAATACCGTCGACCGCGTAATTGGCAACGATCTCGCGCACGCCGTCAATAATCAACTTTTGGACATCAAAAACCGTCGGATTGTAATATAACGCACCGCCGCTTTCCCGTACCCATGTGTCATTATCCGGGTTTTCATCCGTCAGGTATTGTTTTGCGGGATTATCCGAAGAAAGTTTATCCAGATCGGTATCCGATGCGATACGTAGCGGATTGATCCATGCATGAAAGGAAAGCTGCTGTTCATGCGCCGCTTGCAGCAGAATTGGGAGCGGATCATAGCCGGGATCTTTCCCCTGCGTGCCGGTCAAAAAGGAAGACCAGGGAAAAATTTCCGAACGGTAAAAGGCGTCGGCAAACGGACGCACATGCACAAAAACAGTGTTGAATCCATAGGAACGGATATCTGCAAACAAGGTGTTGGCATAATTTTTAAAACGCTCTTCATCCGAAAACTGCAGATCATAACAGCTGATCCAAATGCCGCGCATTTCTGTTTTTTGATCTGTCCCCGTTTCTTTATCCGTTCCATCATGCAGCGTGCAGCCGCAAAGCATGACCGCAATTGCGGTCAACAGCACCAAAAAGCGTTTCATTTTAAATGAGTTTTCGTTTGTTGCCGGTGTTCACGCCAATGATACCGCCCACGCAGGACAACAGCACGCAAAGCCCCAATTTGATCAGCGACTGATAGGTCAATCCCGTGAAGTTGACGATCGTTGAAATGATCGTAACGATCAAAAACAGCGCACATCCCAAAATCGCGCCCATCAAAACGCCTTTCTTTTTGAAAATTTTCGACGCGACGATTCCTCCGGCCAGTGCGCCCAGCGACAGCGCCGTCATCGACAGAATCGTAATGAAAAAGGGGGACGCGTCATATTTGGTCAAAATGACCGCAAACAAGAGTAAAAGCAGCATGGTCACCCCAAGCGAAACGATCAGCCCGATCACAACCGGCTTGACCAGCGCAGCGCCGTTATTCCTGTCTACCGATTTTTCAGACATAAACAATCACTCCCGCACTTTGATAATCCAAAATATGCGGGAGCGATTGTTTTCAGAACTATTTCTCTTCTGCTTTTTTTGTTTTTTCCGGCTTTTCTTTCTTTTCCTTTTTCACTCTGGCCGGTTTTGTCACCTCTTTGGGTTCGGTTTCATGCGCCGTGAAATTCTGCTGCATTGCCCATTTTGCCACACGCAGCTTTGCACGATCCGGACCGCATTCGATGATAAACGAGTCTTCCTTTAATGCAACCACTCTGCCATAGAAGCCGCCGATGGTCAAAATTTCATCGCCGATCTGCACCTTGTTGCGCATCTCTTCCTCTTTTTTCTGTTTTTTCCGTTGCGGACGGATCATGATGAAATACATCAACGCCACAATGGCGACCAGATAGATGATCATTACATAACCTTGCATATGTTTTCTTACACTCCTAAATACATGATATGGGTATTATAGTATACAAAATTTGAAATTGCAAGAAGAATCTATAAAATTTACAATTCGGACACAGCTTGACACAACGACAACAATTCTTTAACATCCGCCGTTGCCAGACATTCGACCGTGTCGGCTGCGCCGTAATAAATTTTGACGGTGCCGTCCGCCTCCAGCAGCATGCCTCCGGGGAAAATCACGTTGGTGCGAAAGCCCTCTTTGACTTCATAGTCCGTTTCCGGCGCTAAAAGCGGGAGAGAATACTGTCCGATCACTTTGGAGGGGTCTTTTAAATCCAATAACAAAATGCCGGCGGAATATCGTTTTTGCCAAACGTCTTCCCACCCGTTTTTCCCTCTGGATGCATCCCGGTCAACGGCGTGGAAAATAGTCAGCCAACCCTTGTCGGTTTTGACCGGCGGTGCGCCAGGGCCGATTTTATCATCAGCAAAGCCAACAGATTCCAAACCGAGCACCAATTCGGTTTCTCCCCAATAGATAAGATCGGGCGATTTGGAAATCCACATATCAAACCGGTCGCCGCCGCGGCTGTAGACCGGCATGGGACGTTCTAACCGGACGTATTTCCCGTCTATTTTTTCAGGGAATAAAACCATGTTCCGGTTGTCCGGTGCACTTAAAGACAGAATATCGATGCCGGACAGGTCGTCTTTCACCCGCCCGATACCGCCGCGCACACCATGCATGGTATCCATGGCAAAACAGATATATAAAACATCTTCGATCACCGTCAGCCGCGGATCATAAATCCGTTTGATTTCGCCTGTTTTGACCTGATCCTGTGATAAAAACGGTTCTGGAGCCACATCCCAATGCACGCCGTCGGCGCTGCGCGCAAGTCCCAGCGACGTTCCCTCAAATCGGCTGCCGCTGATATAGCCGAAATCATTGCGGAAGATCATAAGATATTCGCCGCGGTATTTTGCAACGCCAGCGTTGAAAATCAGATCCGCCGGATAAGGCATGTCCTTTGCGGACAATACCGGATTGTTTACATACCGATGCACTACGTCCGCGCTTTTTAATATTTTTTCCATCCTTTCGTCCCCTCTTTTTTCAGCTTTACTTGGATTATATCTTGATTAACCTCTGTTGTCAAGCCAAAAAGACATCCGGGGAAATTCCCGGATGTCTTTTTTATAAAAATTATAAAATGATGCAAATCAAACCGCTGCATCCCTCGTTGATCAAGCGTTCGATCGTCTGCGACAGGCGCTGCCTTGCCTCTGCGGGCAGCTGGCTCAATTTGGCGTGCAGTCCCTCGTTGACCAGCTCGTTGAGCGATTTACCGAAAATATTGGAATCCCAGATTTTGATCGGATCCTCTTCAAATTCGCTCATCAAGGATTTGACCAGGTCTTCCGACTGTTTCTCGCTGCCGACGATCGGGCTGACCTCTGTGGTGATATCCGCGCGCATCAAATGGATAGACGGCGCCGAAGCGCGTAGGCGTACGCCATACCGGCCGCCCTGCCGGATGATCTCCGGTTCCTCCAGCCGCAGCTCTTCAATACTCGGCATCACGATGCCATAACCGGTTGATTCCACTTCGTCCAATGCGTCTTTCACACGATCATAAGCCTTTTTCGTTGCGGACAATTCTTTAATGCGTGTCATCAGTTCGCGGTCATTTTCGATTTTCAGTCCCGTTTCCTCTGACAAAATCTCATAGAAAATCGCGTTGGGAATGTCCAGCCGGATTTTGGCACTCCCCTTGCCAAGATCGATAAACTGCATGGTCGCGTTTTCGATTTTATCACAGCCGCATAGCCCGCCGAGAATAGAATTGCAATCCCGGATATGTTCAATATGTTCGCAGTTTTCCGCAACCGTTGCAAAAATCTGCCGGCGCAGCGTGTGATCGGGATTTAAGCCCGTGATCCATTTGGGAATGTCAAAAGAGATTTCACGGATCGGAAATTCAAACAAAACATTGGAAATAATCTCTTTGATGCCCTGCTCATCCAGTTCCAGGCAATTCACCGCCATGACCGGAACCTCATATTTGGCGGACAGCTTTTCAGTGAGCGCCTTAGATTCGGCGGACGACGGATCGGTGCAGTTTAAAAGCACAATGAACGGTTTATTGATCTCTTTGAGTTCGTTGACCACACGTTCTTCCGCTTCTTCATACTCGTCCCTGTCAATATCGCTGATGCTGCCGTCGGTCGTGATGACAAGACCAATCGTGGAATGCTCGTTGATGACCTTTTTGGTACCGATCTCTGCCGCCATATTAAATGGGATCGGTTCTTCGTACCACGGCGTCATTACCATACGCGGCATATCGTTTTCAATATAGCCGATCGAACTCGGAATGATATAGCCCACGCAATCGATCAGACGGACGTTGAACTGCGCGTTGTCCGGCAGACTAATTTTGACCGCTTCCTCCGGAATAAATTTCGGTTCGGTCGTCATAATGGTTCGCCCGGCGGCCGACTGCGGCAATTCGTCGGTCGCGCGCTCCTTTATATAATCATCGGTAATATTCGGTATGACCAGCGTATCCATGAAACGTTTGATGAAGGTGGATTTTCCTGTTCGCACCGGCCCTACAACACCAATATAAATGTTGCCATCCGTCCGGTTTGCTATATCCTGGTAAATATTGTTGACCGTTTCCATAAATATTCCTCCGCTCACACATTTTCAATTTACTTGTATATACCTATGTGTCTTTAGGAAAGTTTATGACAAGCCGGGCCGATTTTTCCGTCAAAAATATCGGGTCGCCCTTTTGGTGAATCCGGTATTGATAGAAGAATTTGTCGATTTTTGCATATTTTTTTGATTTGACCTCGAAAAAGGGGTTGAAAAACGGGGAAAAGTTGATATAATTAACCATGGAAAAAATGAAAAGGACAAGCAAAAGCAGCCGTCGACCACAAAGAAGCGGCACGGCTGTGTGGAAAAACAGCTTTGAAACGGCTGCATTTTGCATGATGGCAGGAATTAGCCCAGAAGCCATCTGCTGATCCATTTAAAGAACTGATACATGGGAAGTCGCCTCCTTTGTTTGCAAAGTCCACAATGGTTATAAAGCAAACAAAAGAAGGATAAAATACACATTGGAGCCAACGGTTGGAAAAACGGACTGAACGGTAAAAAGGATGTTAAAAATTGCGGGTAGCAATCTGTGATGATGAAAAACATTTTCGGGAAGAGCTTGTATCCCTGCTTTTGGAATACAGGCAGAAAGCACGTGTGTCGGTAGATATCGATGAATACGCCGACGGCGCGGGTCTTTGTGCATCAAACAAGAAATATGATGTTGTCTTTCTGGATTACCAGATGAAGCAGTTGGACGGCATGCAAACAGCAAGGCAGCTGCGGAAACGCAACTGCCTTTGTACAATTGTCTTTATCACGAATTATCCGCAATTTGTGTTTGAAGCGTTTGAAGTGAACACATTTCGTTTTTTCGTTAAACCGCTTCAAAAGGAAAAACTGTTTGCGATGATCGACGCCTATCGGAAAACGATCAGGCAATTCAACCCGTTTCTGATTAAGGTCAACGATGAGCTGAAAACCTTTAATTCCAAGGACGTAATGTATCTGGAAGCGGCGGGGAAATATTGTATCATCCGGATGACGAACCAGACACTGCAATGTTCCAAAACGCTTTCAGAGGTATTAACACTGATGCCCGTGCACTATTTTTACCGGATTCACCGATCCTATGCCGTAAATCTATGTCATATACAGACGATCCGGAAAAACGAGGTGTTGTTTTCCAACAAAGAACGTGCAAAGATCAGTCGGGAGCATGAAGCGGCATTCAAAAAGGTCTACAGCGACTTTATCATGGAATCGAATAAATAAGGGGGAAAAATAATGCTGGAAATCATAGTAGCACAATCTTTTGAATATACCCTGTGCATCAGTCAAATCCTGACGCGGATCAAGGACGGTAGATACAAAAGCAAAAGATGGATGCTGCTGGTTTTGTTGTTGTATATACCGGGCGTTGTGGCACGGTATATCTTATTTAATGAAACGGTAACGGCAGTGCTGTATCTTGTGTATCCGCTGCTGCCGCTGTTGACACCGTTTTTACTGGTCAAAGGGATCGGGATGCGGCAGGTAATTTCCGCTTACCTGTTTGTTTATGGACTGGCAACGGCGATTACGACTGCTCTGTTTTTGATCACCGATTCGTTTTATGACAATGAAACCTTTAAGAACATATTGGATTTAGGGATCAGTATCGTATTCACAGTATTGTTTTGCAGTGTGCTGCAAAGCAAACACGGCAAACGGCTGCGGCAGCAGCTGCCGTTGATTTCTGGGAAGATCAAGGGACTGACGGTGCTGTCATTTTGGATCAGCGCATATCTGGCATATCTGGTATCGGATTTATCCTACAGTGATTCGCCGGAAAACTGGATCATGGCGATCCGGCTGTTTGTGTCGTTTCTGATTTTACTGATCGGAATCACCTGCCCGATACTACTGGCCAACGCATTATCGAGCGGGTACTACAAAACGCTGGCGCAAAACTTTGAAAAGCAGATCGAGCAGCAGGCAGCGTTTTACCAAATGATCTCCGCATCAAACTTCGAACTGCGGCGATTCAAGCACGATTACCAGAACATGCGGATCGGCTTGGACGGTGCGCTGCGAAGATCGGACATTGCGGGTGCGATGGAAATATTGCGTGCATGCGACGCACAGATGGGAAAGGCGGAAAAGGCACCATATGAAACGGGAAACGGCGTGGCGGACGCACTGTTGGCGGACAAGCAGCAGCGCGCAATGGGCAGCAACACGGTGATTCATTTTGAAGGGAGCGTACCGGCAAAACCTATATCGGCGGCAGATCTGTGTGTAATTTTGGGGAACACGGTGGACAATGCGATCGAAGCATGCGAAAAGCTGCCGCGGGAAGAAGAAAAGGAAATCAATGTGCGGATCATCCCGAACGGAGGGCTGCTGATGTTTGACATTGAAAATCCGGTGGCACAGGCGGTCACGGTGAAGGACGGACGGATCGAAACCACCAAGGCGGATAAGCATTCCCATGGGTTCGGGCTTTATTCCCTGCAAAAGGCTGTGGACAAATACAAAGGCGATCTTTCCTTTTCCTGCAAGGACAACCGCTTTTCTGTTCGTGTTATCTTTGATTTGTGAAATACATATCCAAAAATGCGAGCTGCGTTATTTGGCTTTTGTTGGTTCATGAAAAAATATCCGGGAGTCCGGATATTTTTTTCTTTTTGTGTTTAAAATATGTTATAATTTTTTTGAAAGGATTTGTCATGGTGAATCGTTTTATAAGTGAAAGGCTTTAAAACCCTTATCTTTTAAAACACGGAGGTTCCCGTTATGAAAAAAGCAATGCTTTCGATTTTAGCCGTTCTTTTGTTGTTAGGCAGCGTTTCTGTTTTCGCCGCCGGGCAATCGAACAGCACAGACAATCCGGATGCACAAAATACCGTTTGCATTACAAAAACGCAAACAATAGACCGGCAAACACAATCTGCCGGCAGCACTGCGCCGGTTGCCTCCACCCGCCGCGCGCAGGATGGTTCCTGTTTGCAAACAGCACAGCAGGCACAAACTGCTGTCAACGCGTCCGCAGCGCGTTCCACCCGCCGTGCACAGGACGGCTCCTGTCTGCAAAACGACGGCGTCACCTGTGCAAACACACAAAATTGTCCGAACACCACCGAATCCACGACCGCTGCAACGGTGCAAACGAAAATGCAGGCGTGCACAACACAGCAAACGCAAACGGCAGTCAATACGTCCGCGGTGCGTTCCACCCGCCGTGCACAGGACGGCTCGTGTCTGCAAAATGCAAACGCTTCCTGCCTGAATGCCGGGAATTGTCCAAACGACTGCACGCCTAAACGCGACGGCAGCGGCATGAAAAACGGCACGGGCGCCGGACACGGACGTTATTGTAAATAAACCAAACGGAGTTTTTTATGAGAAGTGATCAAACCGTTCGGCAGGCCATTGAAGAATATGCCGATATGGTACAGCGCATTTGCTTTCTGCATTTAAAAAATCGGGAAGACACAGAGGATATATTTCAAACCGTGTTTTTGAAATATACCCTCTATCCCGGCGTGTTCCAAGATAAGGCGCATGAAAAAGCCTGGCTGATCCGTGTGACGGTCAATGCATGCAAGGATCTGCTCAAAAGCTTCTACCGTAAACAGACAGTACCGCTCGACCTGCTGTCCGACAGCGCGGCTGCGTCAAACGATGCAAACCGGGAAGTTCTGTTTGCCGTTTTATCGCTGCCAAAGAAATACAAAGATGTGATCTATCTTTATTATTATGAGGGATACACAGCCATTGAAATCGCTGATATTTTGAATAAAAGCCAAAACGGCATTTACACACTGCTTGCCAGAGGCAGAACGCTTTTAAAACAGCAACTGGGAGGTGACGGATTTGAATCGGATCCAAAAAGCATTTGATACAGTAAAGGCGGATGAACAATTGAAAGAAAACACCGCCGCGTTCATTCATGACGCGATTGCCCCAAAAAAGCGCAGACCCAAATGGCGGTATATGGCGGCAGCCATGGCAGTTTTGTTGGTTGCTTTTTTCGGAGTCGGTCTGTTTTCCGTTTATCAAAAACCGGTCTCTTTTATCAGCATCGATGTCAATCCGTCGCTGGAATTGCAGCTGAACCGGTTTGACACGGTGATCGACGCCGTCGCCTATAACGACGAGATGCAGGATATTCTGCAAAATCTGAAGCTGACCAACAAGCACTACACAAAGGCGGTCGAACTGCTTTTGGAAGATCCCGCTTTTTCCGCCTATTTAACACAAGACGCAGCGCTCACCTTTACCGTCGTTTCCGATCACGACACCCAGCTTACCACAGGACTTCAAAACTGCCGCGGCTATCAAAAATATAACGGCGAATGCAGTGCAGCCGACACCGAATTGATGCAGCAAGCGCATGAAAATGGCATGTCTTTTGGGAAATATAAGGCCTATCTTGCGCTTAAAGCTTATGAACCGGATTTAACGGTCGACGAATGCAAAGCGATGAGTATGCGTCAGATCAAAGACAAAATCGCACAATACAGCGGCGGCACCCAGAATTCCGGCAACGGCGGCGGGTCTGTTGAAACACCGGCGTCTATTGGCGCCGGGCAGGGTGAAAAAAAGACAAAACGCCAGCATCAAAACAGACAAAAAAACGCCTAAAACAGATATTTTAAAACACCGGCAAATGCATGCCGGTGTTTTTGTATCTTTTTTGCAGATATTGTGTTATAATGATGCAAAGCAAACAGAAAGGTCGGGATTTTCAAGTGATCGACACCATTCTTTTTGATCTGGACAACACGCTGTTGGATTTCAACAAAGCGGAACGCATTGCGATTCAAAAAACGCTGTGTCATATCGGCATTGAACCGAAAGATGCGATTTTAAACCGGTATAGTGAAATCAATCTGGCACAGTGGAAGCTGCTCGAACAAGGGAAATTAACAAGAAGTGAGGTAAAGGTGCGCCGATACCGGCTTTTGTTTGATGAGCTCGGCGTGGATTTTTCGCCGCGGGAGGCAACGGCGATCTATGAATCGTTTTTAGGACAAGGGCATTATTTTATGGACGGCGCAGAAGATCTGCTGCACGCGCTTACCGGGCGTTTCCGGCTGTATCTGGTCACCAACGGGACGGCTGCCGTTCAAAAAGGCAGGATCCAAAGCGCCGGGTTAAAACGCTATTTTTACGACATGTTTATCTCCGAAAACGTCGGCTATCCAAAGCCCGATCTTCGCTATTTTACCTATTGTTTTGCACATATTCCGGATTTTCAAAAAGAGCAAACCATTATCGTGGGCGACAGTCTCACTTCCGACATACAGGGCGGCAAAAACGCCGGGATCCGAACCGTTTGGTTTCATCCGAAGCATGTGCAAAACAACACAGACCTCCTGCCCGACTATGAAATCTCACATTTGAGCGAACTGCCCGCATTGCTACAAAAGTTATGAGAAAAAGAGAATAAACAGCAAATAGTATAACTGAACAAAATTTTTGCGGTATACTTAAAAGCAAATATGTACAGTTGAAGTTGACCATAAAAACAGCAATTACCGAACCATTGGACAAACCTGTATTGAACAGGGGAATCGTTGTATGTTTTCACACGCAACTGTCTTAGGACATCAATAAAACCCTATGGAAAGCCTTTTTTCTTCCATAGGGTTTTATTTCTCACATAAATGTAATACCGTTTTCGACGCTCATGGACTTGATTCGCGCTAAAGATTCGACCCGCAGTCCCGTGTCCCGCACGCGTTTGCCGCCGTCCTGGAATGCTTTTTCGATCACAATGCCGGCGCCGACTGCACGCGCGCCCGCCGCATGGATCAAATCCAGCAATCCCAAAAGCGCATTGCCTTTGGCGAGAAAATCGTCGATGATTAGCACCCGGTCGCCGGGATGCAAAAACGATTTGGACACAATGATGTCATAGGTTTTTTGATGAGTAAAGGATTCTACTTTGGAACGGTAGACATCGCCGAAAATGTTGCAGGTTTGTGTCTTTTTGGCAAAGAGAACCGGCACATGAAAATACTGCGCCGTCAAACATGCAATACCGATGCCCGACGCTTCGATGGTCAAAATTTTATCGATTTTTTCATTTTGAAATAATCGGTAAAACTCCCTACCGACTTCGCACATGAAATTCACGTCGATCTGGTGATTGACAAAGCTGTCGACTTTCAAGACATTGCCTTCGCCGATTTTTCCGTCCTTTAAAATTTTATCTTCCAGCCGTTTCATTTTGCACTACACCCGGTTTTTGGCTTTGGTTTCGCAGTATATGCAGCGATAAACGCCTTTTTCCCGGTCGGTCAATTGGAACACATGCGGCAGCTCCTGCTCTACAGAGGTGATACAGCGCGGATTTTTGCATTTGATCACATTCGTCACCCGCTGCGGCAGTTCCAGATGCAGCCGGTCTTTCACTTTACCGTCTTTAATGATACTGACGGTAATACCCGGATCGATATAGCCGAGCACATCCAGATTCAGATCGATGTGTTCAAAAATTTTGATAATGTCTTTGTGCCCCATTTTTTTGCTGTCGGCATTTTTGATGATGGCAACGGTGCAGTTCAAACTGTCCAGATGCAGGATTTTATAGATATCCATCGCCTTTCCGGCGGTGATATGATCCAGCACAATACCGTTTGTGATGGGATTGACAATCATTGCGCATCCACCTCGATTCCAAGCAATTTCAAAATCAGCGCCATGCGAATATATTTTCCGTTTTGCGCCTGTTTGAAATAGCAGGCGCGAGGATCATCGTCCACATCCACCGCGATCTCATTGACGCGCGGCAGCGGGTGCATGACACACAAATCAGATTTTGCAGATTGCAGCTTCGGAACGGTGAGCACATAGCTGTCTTTGAGCCGGATATAATCCGCTTCGTTGAAAAAACGTTCACGCTGCACCCTTGTCATATATAAAATATCCAGTTCCGGCATTGCCGCTTCCAGATCTCTGGTTTCCACAAAATCGATGTTGTTTTTTTGCAGCACTTCCTGCCGGACATAATCGGGGATGACCAGTTCTTCGGGTGAAATCAGCACAAATTTCACCTTTTCATACCGCGACAACGCACTAATCAGCGAATGAACGGTGCGCCCGAATTTCAAATCGCCACAAAGCCCGACGGTCAAATGGTCAAACCGTCCCTTTTCCCGCTGGATCGTTAATAAATCTGTTAACGTCTGGGTCGGGTGGTTGTGACCGCCGTCGCCCGCATTGATGACCGGCACAGAAGATTTCATGGCCGCAACCAGCGGCGCGCCCTCTTTGGGATGCCGCATGGCGATGATGTCGGCATAATATCCGACGACCGTCACCGTGTCGGCCACGCTTTCTCCCTTGGAGGACGACGAACTCGCCGCTTCCGAGAATCCTAACACATGGCCGCCCAGTTCATACATTGCCGCTTCAAAGCTTAAGCGGGTCCGGGTGGAGGGTTCAAAAAACAGCGTTGCCAACTTTTTCCCCGCGCAGGCCTGCGCATATTTTTGGGGATTGCCAATGATGTCGTTTGCCGTTTTGATCAGCGCGTCGATTTCATCGGTGCGCAGCTGCATAATATCGATAAGCCCGTTCATGCTCTTGTCCTTTCTTATTTGCCGATCCAGCTTTCATCCGACGGATTGTCGCGAAACGCGATCAGCCGTTTGATATCTGCCGCCGCGATATAGTTTTCCTGTGCCGCCACATTGGCGATCACATCAAAATTGGTTAAACTGACGTTTTTGACATTGGCAGCCGCCAGCCGGTCGATGCCTTTTTGCATACCATAGGTAAAAATGCTGACAATACCGAGTACCTCGGCGCCCGCGTCCCGCAGCACGTTGACCACTTCGATCACGCTGCCGCCGGTGGAGATGAGATCCTCCACTACAACGACCTTTTGTCCCTTTTCCAGTTTGCCTTCGATCTGGTTTTGGCGTCCGTGATCTTTGGCGCCGGAGCGCACATAACCCATCGGCAAATCCAAAATATCCGCCGCGATCGCCGCATGCGCAATACCGGCGGTGCTGGTGCCCATGAGTACCTCACAGTCGGGATACTCCGCTTTCACCGTCTGTGCGATCGCATTTTCCACCAGATCGCGCTGTTTGGGCGCCGTTAAAATCAGGCGGTTGTCGCAATAGACCGGGCTTTTGATGCCACTGGCCCAGGTAAACGGCTCATTCGGTCTGAAAAATACCGCCCCGATCGATAAAAGCGCTTTTGCCACATTCACCTGTGTTTCTTCTCTTGTTGCCATCTTTTTCATCCTTTCTTCTATTTTAAATCACCATTTGAATCGTTTGAATCAACGGACCTGCAATAAACGCATAGCCTGCATTGTTCGGGTGGACCCCTTCAAAAGTGAATTCCCGCACGTTGAACCGATTCAGCCCCGCATTGGCATACATATCGGCGACCGGGCAGGCATAAAACTGGCCGATCTCCAAAATCGCATTTCTGAAATCAATCAGCCGGTTGCCCGCCACCACGGAATCGATCGCGGTTTTGGGCACATCGCCGGTGCGGTGGGTGGAATCCCGGTGCAGCGGCGTCATCAGCACCACCTTGATTTTGGGATTGCTCTTAAAAATATGATCCAGCGCCTTGCAATAAGCGCCGTAAAACGTTTCGGTGTCATACGCCCTGTCATTCGTTTTCGGCAGGGTCCCGATCACCGTTCCTTTATTAAAATCATTGACGCCAACAGAAAACACCGCCAGCTGCGCCGGTTTGAAATCCGTTTGCAAAATGATCTCTTTCTGTTCAAAAACGCGGTGCCCGCCCACGGCAAAATTGCCGATATTCTCGAGTCCCAGCGCTTCCTGCAGCAAAGTGGGATAGCCCCGGCAGATTTTAGACAGATCACTGCTATCGAATTCTGCGGCATAATCATAGGGCTTGCCGTCCGCCGCCATGATGCTGTCGCCAAAATACAGCGTTTTGATGCTTTTCATTTTTTATTCCTTTTAAAGTGTGTCAACAAATTCGCGGACACACCGTTCATACGCGGCGACCGGATCGTCTGCCCTAGTGATCGGCCGGCCGACCACGATGTAATCCGAACCGATTTCTTTTGCTCTTTCGGGGGTGGTGACCCGCATCTGATCGCCTTTATCCCCATCGGCAAAACGCACGCCGGGGGTCACGGTCAAAAAGCCGTTTCCGCAGGTCTCATGCACCTTTCCGGCTTCCAGCGGCGAACAGACCACGCCGTCGAGTCCGGCCCTCTTTGCACATTTCGCATAGTGCATGACCACCTGATCGATCGGTTTTTCGATCAGAAGATCGGAACGCATGCATTCCTCGCTGGTTGATGTCAATTGTGTGACCGCAATGAGCAGCGGTCTTGTGCCGTCCGCCCGGGTCAATCCCTTGATGGCCGCTTCCATCATCGGGACGGTGCCGCCTGCATGCAGATTGCACATGTCCACATCCAGATTTGAGAGAACCGACATCGCTTTCATCACGGTGTTGGGAATATCATGCAGTTTTAAATCCAGAAAAATCTGATGTCCTCTTTGTTTGATTTCCCGGACGATCGCCGGACCTTCAGCATAAAACAGTTCCATGCCGATCTTGACATACGGCTTTTTACCGGTAAATTTGTCTAAAAACTGCAGCGTTTCTTCTTTGGAAGAAAAATCGCAGGCAATGATCACGTCTTTTCCCATTTCAAATCACATTCCTTTTTCATTTAAGTCACATCGCGTTTTTATCCGTTTGAAAAGACAAAAACGCGCAAAATTTATTCGTGTGCGCCGCCGATAATATCTGTCAGGCGCTCGATTTTATATTGCTGCATAACGGTGGGCAGCTGTTCGATGATGGTTTTGCAGGCAAACGGATCCACGAGATTCTGTGCACCGACCTGCACGGCAGATGCGCCACAAAGCATCATTTCGATCACATCCGCAGCACAGGACACGCCGCCCATGCCGATGATCGGGATTTTCACCGCTTCATAGACCTGATAAACCATCCGCAGCGCCACCGGCAGGATCGCAGGGCCGGAAAAACCGCCCATTGTGTTGGCGATCACCGGTTTTTTTGTTTTTAAATCCACCCGCATGCCAAGCAGCGTGTTGATCAGGCTCAATCCGTCCGCTCCGGCGTCCTCACAGGCTTTTGCGATAGACACAATATCCGTGACATTGGGGGACAGCTTGATATAGACCGGTTTTGTGGTGACCGCCTTGACTGCGCGGGTCACCTCCGCCGCCGACTGCGGCGTTGTCCCAAACGTCATACCGCCGTTGTGCACGTTTGGGCAGCTGACGTTGACTTCGATAATGCCGACCATATCTTCCTGGTCGATTTTTTCACAGGTGTAGGCATAGTCCTCCACGCTGAACCCGCTGATATTGGCGATCACTTTTTTGTGATAGCAGGCTTTCAGTTTCGGCAGCTCTTCATTGATCACCGCGTCAATACCGGGATTTTGCAGCCCCACCGCGTTGATCATGCCGCAGGGTGTTTCGGCAATACGCGGCAACGGGTTGCCGAAACGCGGCTCTTTTGTGGTGCCTTTGAGCGAGATGGAACCCAGCAGATTGATATCATACAGTTCACTGAATTCATAACCGAATCCAAAAGTGCCGCTGGCGGGAATGACCGGATTGTCCAGCTGCCAGCCGCTAAGAGAAGTTTTGATATCTACCATATGATCTCCTCCTTGCACAGCACCGGCCCTTCCTTGCAAATGCGCTTGTTGCCGTATTTCGTTTTGCAGGAGCAGCCCATGCAGGCGCCGAACCCGCAGCCCATGCGTTCTTCAAAAGAAAATTCCCCGTCGGTTGCAGTCACATCATAGACTGCTTTGAGCATCGGTTCGGGACCGCAGGTATAAAAATAACTATAGTCCTGCAGCGTTTTGACCACATCGGTCACAAAGCCTTTTTGCCCCATGCTGCCGTCAGCTGTTGCAATATGCGTTTGCACGCCAAGCTTTTCAAATTCTTCCTTGTAAAACACGTCTTTTTCGCTATTAAAGCCCAAAACGGCGACCGGATGTTTCCCGGCGGCAACCAGCTGTTTTGCAAGGTTATACAGCGGCGGCACACCGACACCGCCGCCGATCAGCAGCGGCTTTTCCCCGCTTTTTGAAAGATTGTAGCCGTTGCCGAGTCCGGTCAATAAATCAAGTTTCTCCCCCGCCTGCATGCGACTCATCTGCGCAGTGCCCGTGCCGACGACTTTATAAATCAGCGTCAGGCTGTTTGCATCATAATCGCAAACGGAGATCGGACGGCGCAGGAAAAGACCGTCCAATCGGATGTTGACAAACTGGCCCGGCGCGGTGATGGCCGACGTGTCGCCGGCAAGTTTCATTTCATAGACATCCTGCGCGATCTTTTGATTGGAAAGAATGGTAAAATCACTTTGTTTCATCAAAATAACCCTTTGCTCAGAAATCTTTTTTATTCTGCATCGATGGTGGAAACACCGAAAGTGGTCTGTTCGATCACGCTAAGCAGCGCATTGACGGTGTCGAGTGAGGTGAACATCGTCACATTGTTTTCCACCGCGCAGCGACGGATGGCATAACCGTCCGTTTCCTGACCGACCGAGCTGACGTCGCGGATGCTGACAACATAAGAAACATAACCCTGCCGGATCGAATCCAGAATCTCCTCGCTGCCCTCGCTGAGCTTTGCTTTCACACGAGTGCGAATCCCGTTTTTCCGCAGAAATTCTGCAGTGCCGGCCGTTGCTTCAATGTTAAAACCGAGATCATAAAACCGACGGATCAGCGGCAGCGCTTCCTGTTTTGCCATGTCGGCAATGGTGACGAACACCGTGCCGTAGTTGACAACATTCATGCCGGACGCGCGCAGCGCTTTATATAACGCGCGGGTAAAATCTTTATCATAGCCAATTGCCTCGCCGGTCGACTTCATTTCCGGCGACAGCGTCGCGTCGATGCCGTTGATCTTCGAGAAGGAGAATGCCGGCGCTTTGACATACCACCGTTTTTTCTCTTTGGGATAAATTTCGGTGATGCCCTGTTCTTTTAAGGATTTGCCCAAAATTGTCAAGGTTGCGATATCCGCCAGCTGGTAGCCGGTCGCTTTGGACAAAAACGGCACCGTTCGGGAGGAACGCGGGTTGACCTCGATGACATAGACGTCCTCGTTTTGATCGACAATAAACTGAATGTTATACAAACCGACAATACCGATGCCAAGTCCCAGGCGTTTGGTGTAGTCCAGCATGACCTTTTTGACCCTGTCCGACACGCTGAAGGTCGGATAAACGCTGATACTGTCGCCGGAATGCACGCCGGTACGTTCGATATGTTCCATAATACCCGGCACAAAAACATCGGTGCCGTCGCAGACCGCGTCGACCTCCAATTCCTTGCCGGAAATATATTTATCCACCAAAACCGGCTGGTCTTCGTTGATGGCGACCGCCGTTTTCAGGTAGGTGCGCAGCGCCTTTTCATCGTCCACGATCTGCATGGCACGACCGCCAAGCACATAGCTCGGCCGCACCAAAACGGGATAACCGATCGATTCCGCCGCTTTGACCCCGTCTTCAATGTTGGTGACGGCATGTCCGGTCGGCTGCGGGATTTTTAGTTGCTCCATGATTTTTTCAAAGGCATCCCGGTTTTCGGCGCGTTCGATCGCATCGAAATCCGTTCCGATGATCTTCACGCCGCGTTTCATCAGCGGGCCGGCCAGATTGATCGCCGTCTGTCCGCCAAGCGACGCCACAACGCCGATCGGTTGTTCCAATCGGATGACGTTCATCACATCTTCGACCGTCAGCGGTTCAAAATAGAGTTTGTCGCTTGTGGTATAATCCGTTGAAACGGTTTCAGGGTTATTGTTAATGATGATCGCTTCATAGCCCGACTCTTTGATGGTTTTGACCGCATGCACGGTGGAATAGTCGAATTCGACCCCCTGCCCGATACGGATCGGTCCGGAACCGAGCACGACGATCTTTTTCCGATCCGACACGATCGATTCGTTTTCGTCTTCATAGGAGGAATAAAAGTAAGGGATATAGCTTTCAAATTCGCTCGCACAGCTGTCGATCATTTTATAGACCGGGAACATGTTATGTTTGCAGCGCAGTTTATAAATATCCTCTTCCCCGGTTCCCCAGAGTTTTGCAATAAATTTATCCGAAAATCCGATGCGTTTGGCCTGGTATAAATCCTCGACCGAACCGATATGTGCTTTCAGATTGTTTTCCTCATCCACGATTGCTTTGATGATTTCCAAAAAGAGCATATCGATTTTGGTGACGTCGTAGATCATACCGAGATCCGCGCCGTTGCGGATCAACTGCGTGACGGCAAAAATCCGGTCGTCGGTTTGCAGTGTGATATATTCGAGCATTTCCTCGTTGGTGTAGGAATCAAATTTCGGCATATGCAAATGGCAGACGCCGGTTTCCAACGACCGCACCGCTTTTAAAAGGCTTTCTTCAATCGTGCGGCCGACGCTCATCACTTCTCCGGTCGCTTTCATTTGGGTCGACAACCGGTTGGAGGCCGACGCAAATTTATCGAACGGGAAACGCGGCATTTTGGTCACGACATAATCCAGCGCCGGTTCAAAGCTCGCAGGCGTGTTGGCAAGCTGGATTTCATCCAGCGTCATGCCGACGGAAATTTTCGCCGAAACTCTGGCGATTGGATAGCCGCTGGCTTTGGACGCCAGCGCCGAAGAACGCGACACACGCGGATTGACTTCGATGAGGAAATAGTCAAACGACTGCGGATCCAGCGCGAACTGCACATTGCAGCCGCCCTCGACCTTTAAAGCGCGGATGATTTTCAGCGCGCTGTCGCGCAGCATATGGTATTCTTTGTTGGTCAGCGTCTGGCTGGGCGCCACGACGATAGAATCGCCGGTGTGGATACCGACCGGATCGATGTTTTCCATGTTACAGATGGTGATCGCGGTATCGTTTTTATCCCGCATGACTTCATATTCGATTTCTTTAAAGCCTTTGATGCTTTTCTCCACCAGCACCTGTTTGACCGGCGACAATTTCAGCGCGTTTTTCATGATTTCGCGCAGTTCTTCCTCATCGTCGGCAAAACCGCCGCCGGTGCCGCCGAGGGTGAACGCCGGACGCAGCACGACCGGATAGCCGATTTTTTCAGCGGCGTCGATCGCTTCCGGGATCGAATGGGTGATGATCGACGGCAAAACCGGTTCGCCAAGGCTTTGACAGAGTTCTTTGAACAGTTCCCGGTCTTCCGCCTTTTCAATGCTTTCGCTCGTGGTGCCCAAAAGCTCGACCTGACATTCTTTCAAGATTCCTTTGCGTTCCAGCTGCATAGCAAGGTTTAGTCCTGTCTGCCCGCCGATACCCGGCAAAATCGCATCGGGACGTTCATACCGCAAAATTTTTGCCACATATTCCAAATTCAGCGGTTCCATATATACTTTATCCGCAATGGAGGTGTCGGTCATGATGGTGGCGGGATTGGAATTGACCAGCACCACTTCATAACCCTCTTCTTTGAGCGCAAGGCAGGCCTGCGTGCCGGCATAGTCGAATTCCGCCGCCTGACCGATCACGATCGGACCGGAGCCGATCACAAGGATCTTATGGATATCTGTTCTTTTCGGCATGCCTATTTTCCCTCCTTCATCCGATTGATAAACTGTTCAAATAAATAACCGCTGTCCTGCGGACCGGGCGCGCTTTCCGGATGGTACTGCACACTGAAAATCCGGTCTTTTTCACAGGCAACGCCCTCCACGGTGTTATCCAGAATATTCACATGCGTGACGCAAAGATCCGTTTCTTTTACCGAATCGGTGTCGACCGCATAGCTGTGATTTTGGCTTGTGATCTCGATTTTTCCGGTCTTTAAATTTTTCACCGGATGATTGCCGCCGCGGTGCCCGAATTTGAGTTTATAGGTTTTTGCCCCGTAAGCCAAGCTGATCAGCTGATGGCCAAGGCAAATACCGCAGATCGGCACCTTGCCTTTGATCGCTTTGACCAGTTCGACAACGCTCGGCACATCCTCCGGATCGCCGGGTCCATTGGATAAAAACACGCCGTCGGGTCTTAACGCCAGCACATCCTCCGCCTTGGAATCATAAGGCATGACGGTGACGTTGCAGCCGCGTTTATTCAAGCTGCGGATAATATTTAATTTGATGCCGCAGTCGATCGCAACAACATTGTATTTCGCGTTGGCGGTTTTTGCGTACCACTTCTTTTTGCAGCTGACGCGTTTGACCGCATCGTGCGGCGCGACCGCTGCATTGAGCTTGGCGACCGCCTGTTCCACCGGCGTGTCGATATCGGTAATGATCGCCGGCCGGCTGCCGTAGTCCCGGATGCTGCGGGTGAGTTTTCGGGTATCGACGCCCCAGATCGCGGGAATATGGTTTTCTTCCAACGTTTCGGACAGCGTTTTGGTACACCGGAAATTGCTGGGTGTGTCGGTATAGCTGCGGGTGACAAGCGCGCCGATCGTCGGCACCTTGGTTTCATAGTCCTCGTCGGTCATGCCGTAATTTCCGATCACCGGGTAGGTCATCACGACCATCTGGTAAGTATAAGACGGATCGGAAATGATCTCCTGATAACCGACCATCGACGTGTTGAACACGATCTCGCAAACACGTTCGCTGCCGGTATCGCCGAATCCGAAGCCCGGATAGGTGCTGCCGTCGCTTAAAACGATTTTTCTGTTATATTTCTCTGCCATACTGTCTTTCCCTCCACTACAGTCATTACACACGCGCCGGACACCGTCATTCCCGCAAAAGGCGTTGCTTTGCCTTTGCTGAAAAATTGCTCCGGATCGATTGGATATTCCTCATTGCAATCATAGACCGTGAAATTGGCCGGTTTCCCGATTTGCAATCCGGTCTCGATGCCAAACCGCCGGCCGGGCTGTTCGCTCATCAGCGCCACCAGTTTTTCAAGCGGCAGCACGCCGGTTTTCACAAGATTTGTATATAACACCGGAAACGCTGTTTCCAATCCCACAATGCCCATTGCGCTGCCTTTGAGGCCTTTGGCCTTTTCTTCTTTGCTGTGCGGCGCATGATCGGTAGCGATCATGTCGATCGTCCCGTCGCACAGGCCTTCCAGCAGCGCCTCTTTGTCTTTTGCGCTGCGCAGCGGCGGATTCATTTTAAACCGCCCGTCCTCTTTTAGATCATCTTCGCACAGCGTTAAATAATGCGGTGCGGTCTCGCAGGTCACGTTCACGCCGGCTTTCTTTGCCTGCCGGATCAATTCCACGCTTTCCTTTGTGGAAATATGGCAAACGTGATAAGCAACGCCTGTTTTGGCCGCAAGCTTCAAATCCCGTTCGATCTGTTTATATTCGCTTGCCGAACAGATGCCGCGATGACCGTGCGCTTTCGCATAAGCCCCTGCATGAATATAGCCGCCGTTTAAAAGACTGTTGTCTTCGCAATGGGCAGCTATCATTTTGTTCAACTGAACCGCTTTTCGCATCGCCTGTTCCATCATGGCGTCATCCTGCACGCCCCGACCGTCGTCCGAAAAAGCGATGACCCGATCAGACAGGTCGTCCATATCCGAAAGCTCCGTTCCGTTTTCCCCTTTGGTGATCGTGCCATACGGATGCACCCGAACCACCGCCGACGACCGGATCAAATCGAGTTGTTCTTGCAGATGCTCCAGTGTGTCGGGACAGGGTTTTAGGTTCGGCATGGCGCACACATCGGTGTATCCGCCGTGCGCCGCGGCCATCGTGCCGCTTTTTATTGTTTCCTTATATGAAAAACCCGGCTCTCTCAGATGCACATGCACATCGATAAGACCCGGAAAAATAAAACAATGATTCAAATGAAAAATAACGTCTCCCGCTTTCGGGGAAATCGGAGAAATATCAACAACAATACCGTCTTTTAAAAATACGTTTTCCAAAACGAATGTTCCGTTTTTATAAACATAACCGCCTGTCAAAACGCCGTTCACGTTGTTTGATACCCCACTTTTACCAATTTTATATATTATATAAGATTGTCCTTTTCTTGTCAAGACAAAATATGATCAATTTTGCAGTTGATTCCCCGCCGCTTTTCTCCCATTTCAACAAACGGTCGGGACAAGACATACAGAATCATGCTTTCGCCGTGTTTTCGGTGTAAAAACATCTGTGCGCGCAAAAATGCACCCTGCCGGATTGCGCGGCAGGGTGCATTCACCTTTTTAATTTAATACCGATCGGTCCATTCGCGGCGGGTAGTGGTCGTCTGATCCGCCGCGCCCGGCAAATCCTCTACTTCGATCAATTCTGCAACCAACATACGCATCAACAACACATCCTTGCCGTTGATCTTCCCGTCCCGGTTCAAGTCGGCTATCGATTCGTTGTTATTAAAAATCTGATTGGGATACCCTACAACATGCCTTCGAAGATAAAGCACATCGGCCGCTGTATAATGACCATCACCATTGATATCCCCCATGATTTCCCTGAAATCGGCCAAACCTGAAAAACAAACCGATGCTGCGATACCAAATACCAGAACAATGGCAAAAAGGCCTTTTTGCAAGCGATTTTTCATTGAGTTTGCCCACCTTTCCTTTTTTGTTTATTATACATTCTTTTTCCGTCCCTGTCAATGCGCCGACACAAAAAATACAAATTTTTCTTTTTTGCACAAAAACATTTTTTAACGCTGGATTGCGGTATATTTTTCCAGAACAATTTCCGGCTGATAGGAAAGTTTTGCTTTTCGCATACCGGCATCCCCCATATCTTCCTCGCGATTAATATATTGATATTGCGCGCAATTATGCTTTGCAAATTCACGATTGATGATCGCATAAGCGCCCTGAATGTCGCTCATCGCTTTTTCAATATGCACCGTGAACAATTTGTCATTTTGTGCTTCGCCGATAGAAAATGCGATCACTATCCCGTTTTGCCGGATCAATCCGCCTTTGAAATCCAAGTCAAAAAAATGTTGAAACGCTTCATTAACAGCGCAGGATTCCGCTTTTAGACCGTCGTCGGAAAAACATCCGTGTATTTCACACCACTTCCGGTTCATCTCCCGGCATTCGTCAATATTATCTTTGGTGATGTCCTCATAGCACCAGTCCGGATTGTCGCAAAACCGCCGGATATGGTTGCGTTTGCTTTGCAGCTTTTTGCCGGATAAGGAGATCAGCCGTTCGGACAAATAGATATAATCCGCCTCATCGCGGTTGGAAGAAAACGAGAATTGTCCGGGATAAGCCGTTTCCAGCTCATCGATATGTTCTTTGGACATACCGCGAAAAATAGGCGGTCCCATTTTCGAGTCGTGCTGCTGAAAGATCGCTTTGACCGCCTGCAAACGATTTCCCGGCTTTCCGACCGGATAGTTATATTCATAATGATCATCCACCGTGTTGCGCAGTGCGAAACAACCGCAAAGCTGTGCGATCTGTATCTGATAAATCTTCCGCCAGATATAGTTGCAGCCAAAGCTGTATTCACAGCCAAACCGTTTTTCAGTCTGAAGCAGCGGATCCACCCACCGCCGGTCTTCCAATTCAATTGGTTTAAATCTATCCAAATTTTCACCTACCTTTACTTTTATTTAACAGCAAAACGAGATGTAAAAAACCCCATATCTTTAAATTTCAGGAATTTAAAAATATTATACCCACTCATTTAAAAAATTGCAATTTCAAAAATATTTTTTATTTAATATTGATTAATTCTTATTAACATGTTATTATATGATTGTATATTTTTTATACATCCATAACAGGAGAAAGGATCGAGAAAAATGAGAAACAAATGTATCAGCATATTGGTGATCATGGCAACGCTGCTATCGCTTTTTTCATTTGGCGCTACCATGGATACCATCACAACTGCCGGTGATGTGAACAACGACGGTAAAATCAATTCACGGGATTCACACATGCTCCGGTGTATCATCGCCAACGTTGTAACTGACGGATATGATGAAGTGGTAGCCGACTGCAGCGGAGATGGGAAAATCGATGCAAAAGACTCGCTGCTGCTTCGGCAATATATTGCAAGATATCCGGTCGCACTTGAGCCGCTGCCGGAAGACGACAACGGAGAATGGCTCGATATGTATACCTGGGAAGATGTAAATGCGGGTGATACAACCAATTATGTTATTCCCATGAACAATTCTATGACAGCAGCGGTCGAAGATCTAGATTCCAACCCTGTGATTCCGGAAAGCGAAAAAGCGCTTGGCATCACCTGCAACACGCAAACAAACAATCCAACTATCGGCTCTTATTCGCTGAACGTTCGGTTGGATACGGATTTGACCGAACGTGCGACCAACTTAAGAACCTGTCTGCAGGTCGATTTAGACGAATCCAGAGCACAAGTTGTGAATATCGGTATCAAAATCAAAACCGACGTCTATTACTACAAACTGACCATCGAAAGCTACGACGATTTCCATTACTTCTATTTTGTCGGCAAAACCTTCACGCTGCAGGATGATCAGACGATTCAGAAAGTGATCGAAAAAACCGATATTCCGAACATTCGGGAAATCGAGTTCTGGATCGAAGGTGAAATGGAACAAACGTTGCTGGTTGACGATATCGAATACTATACCGGTAGAAACGGTTATGATTCCTCTGCGGAAGACGCGCTGCTGCCGCAGCCGGAAGCGCCGGTCGACGACGGGACCGATAAATATATTGCTTTCTCCTTTGACGACGGCCCAACAACCAAAAATATGGAGGCGCTGCTGGACGTGCTGGATAAATACGATGCAAAGGCCTCCTTCTTCCTGATCGGTCAAAACATCAAAGAGGATGCAAAAGATGTGATGAACCGCGCTGTGAACGAGGGGCATGAGCTTGCCAATCACACTTGGAGCCATCCCTATATGACGCAATTGACCGAAGAACAGATGAAAGAGCAGCTCCAAAAAACAGAAGATCTGATCAAAGAATATACCGGCGTGACCACAAATCTGGTGCGTCTGCCATATGTGGCACAAAACGGAGATGTTATGGATGTTTTGGAACAGGAAGAATATTATAGCATCGCAGGCTACTGCCCCAACGATTGGAGCGGCACATCCGTGGACTATAAAGTGGATTATATCAAAAAGCACTGCGGAAACGGCTCTATTGTGCTGCTGCACGATACCATGGCAACTAATGCACAGACGCTGGACATTTTAATTCCTTATTATCAGTCGATAGGGTATGAATGCGTGACCGTTTCGGATCTGTTTGTAAAACAGGGTGTTACACCTGATTATTGGAATACCTATAACTACGTTCGATAACGGCAAATAAAAAGCGTATCAAATAAAGCCGACGGAATCCCGCCGGCTTTATTTATTTGGATCTTACCTGAATCACTGTATCTTTTGTTTGTGAATCAGCGTCCTGCACAACTTCACCGATTTCGTCTGCAACGATACAACCACTATGTGGATTTTTGACACTGAGGATTTTTCCTCTCACATTCGCCTGCACATCGCTTTTTTCAAATGCCAAATCGGCGCCTTCCATTTCACAATCCTCCAAAACAAGGCCTTTTGCATAACACAGCGGCTGCGTGCCGATGATTTTGCAGCGAACAAGATGCAGGTTTTCGGAATACCAGCCGAGATATTCCCCGTTGACCACACTGTCGGTCACCGTGACGTTTTTGCTGTGCCAAAACGCGTCTTTGGTGTTCAACTCGCAATCTTGAAAGGTAACGTTCTCCACATACTGAAACGCATATTTTGCCTGCATATGTAAACGTTCAAACTGCATTTTCCGGCTTTTTAAAAATGGATATTCCGAAGACAGCGTGCAGCCGGTCATGGAAAGATCGGTGCAAAACCAACCGAATTCAGGAGAAACAATTTCACAATCTTTTATCACGACATGAGCGCTTTCCCGCAACGCCTTGATACCATTGATTTCACAGTGGTTGACGGATATGTCCCGATCATACCAAAGCGGCGCACGGCAGGTTTCAAACATCTGTGAATCCAAAATAGACGCTTTATCGACATGCCAAAGCGGATATCGCAGATAAAACCGGCAGTTTTGCACCGACAGGTTTGCCGTTTCTTTCAGCGCCGATTCTCCGTCGGCGGGACCTGCAAAATCACAATCTATAATTTGTGCATCATGAATGCCATATAATGCGCGTTCCGCATCATAGGTCTGCTGTTGATATTGCTGCATTTTAAAAGACCCCTTTTAACACTTCCTGTTTTTATTATAAATCAGTTTTCACACACAGTCCAGTGTTTTTTATAACCGAATTTCTTTTGAAAGATAAAAGCAAAAGGCGAATGCATTCGCCTTTTGCTTTTTGTTTTACTCACCAGCGCACCTGCCAGCGTTCGCTTTTGTTTTCGCCGGACCGCTGCCCCTTCGTTTTGACAACAACGGACCGATCGATTCTTTGTTGCAGCGCCCTGTCAAATTCGTCGTCATCGCTGCCGGGTTTTACCCAACGATCCTCCCATGCGGACAAATAAGCCGCATTGGAAATCGACAAAGACAAAATGCCGTCCTCCCCCGGTGCGATCAAGGGCTCGCCGTTTAAAATGTGATCTGCGAAATTTTGCAGGATTCCGCAATGGGCGGTTTCCGGTTCTTCCGGGCAATATTCGGCATAATCGATTTGGGGCTTGAAAAAGCCGCTTTTCTCTTGAAAACAAAATTCCCGTTCCGGCACACCCAGCTTCCACCATTTGAGCTTGCCGTCCTCCAAAACGATTTTACCCTTGTCCCCGGTAATCTCCAGCCGGTTGGTGCCCGGCGACTCTCCGGTGGAGGTGATAAATGCAGCGGTCGCACCGGAAGCATATTCCATGTAGATCGTCGCGTCGTCCTCCACCTCGATATGATGGTATTTCCCGACACTGCAAAAACCGCGCACCCGATCCGGCATGCCGAAAATCCACTGTGTAAGATCGAGATTATGCGGCGCCTGATTAAGCAGCACGCCGCCGCCCTCGCCTGCCCAGGTCGCGCGCCAGCCGCCGGAATCATAATAGCTTTGCGTGCGGTACCAGTTGGTGATGATCCACACCAGGCGTTTGAGCTGCCCTAGCGCGCCGGATTCGACCATTTCTTTTGCACGATAAAACAACGGGTTGGTCCGTTGGTTGAACATGATGCCAAACGCTTTGCCGGACGCTTTTGCCGCCGCATTCATCCGCCGCACATCCGACACCCGCACGCCGGCCGGTTTTTCGGTCAGCACATGCTTGCCGTTTTGAAAGCCCAAAACAGCAAGCTGCGGATGAAAATAATGCGGCGTTGCGATGATGATCGCGTCGACGTCCGCTTGTTTGAGCATCGTATCCGCGTCGGTAAAAACCGGCAGGGTCGGATACTGCTGTTTTAACAGCATCGTTCTTTGCGGATCAATATCGCAAAGCGCACATAGCTGCATACCGCTGATTTTCCCGGCTGCAATGTTTTGCGCATGAAAGCTGCCCATGTTGCCGACGCCGATAATACCCATTTTCAGCTGTTTCATTTGCTTCATCCCTTTAAAAACGAAATCCGTTATTTCACACCGGAATAGGTGTTGGACGTGTCGGCAAACACAGCCTTTGTTTCCGGTTTGCGCACCGATGTCGCCACCCGTTTCATCAGTTCGTCATAAAACAGGTCTTCATCAAACGGCAGCTCGATCTCTTTACCAAGCCAGGCGGATAAATGCATGGCGTTGGACAAGGTCAGCCCGTTGATTCCCTCTTCGCCGCCGGCGACCAGCGGTTCCCCGCGCAGGATCGCTGCGGCAAATTTGTTCAGCACGCCGACATGCTGGGGATTTTCGCCGTCGGTTTGCACTTCAATGACCGTTTGCTTCGGCGACCCGAACGGTTCCTTATTTGTCTTTGAAAATTCCGGTTCAGCCGTTTCCAGCTCATACAGCGTCAGCTTGTTGTTTTCCACAACCAGCTTTCCTTTATCCATCTGCACTTCAAACCGGTTGCTGCCCGCGGCGTCGCCGGTCGATGTGATGAACACACCGGTCGCGCCGTTTTCATATTCGACATAGGTGGTCACATCGTCCTCCACCTCGATGTTGTGCCATTTGCCAAACTGCATTTTGGTCAATACCTTTTTGGGCATACCGCAGATCCACTGCCACAAATCCAGCTGATGCGGACACTGGTTGAGCAGCACGCCGCCGCCCTCGCCCGACCAGGTCGCGCGCCACGCACCCGAATCATAATACGCCTGCGGCCGGTACCAGGAGGTGATCAGCCAATTGGTGCGGCGGATCTGTCCATATTCCCCGCTTTGAATCAATTCCCGCATTTTGCGATAGACGCAGTTGGTTCGCTGGTTGAACATCATACCGAACACCACATCCGGATGCTGTTTGGCGGCTTCGTTCATCTGCCGCACCTGTTTGGTATAGACCCCGGCGGGTTTCTCGCACATCACGTGGATGCCGCGGTTCAAACATTCGATGACCAGTCCGGGATGATCATAATGCGGCACCGCGACGATCGCCGCGTCGACAAGGCCGCTGTCGAGCATGTCGATTGCATTGTCAAATTTTTGAACCGTGTCCGGCATGGTTTCATTTGCCCACCGGATCCGGTCGGGATTGATGTCCGCCACCGCGGTCACTTCGATTTCCGGGCAAAGTCCTTTTTCAATATTGCTGTAGTGGCCCGACCCCATGTTGCCGATACCGATAATGCCAAGTCTCACTTTTTTCATTTTTCTCCCCATCCTTTACCGTGCGCGCAGACCCTGCGCGGTCAAATAATCATAGCTTTGTTTTAAGCAGTCAAACGGATCCTCTCCGTTGCAGTTGTCCTGCTCGACCAATGCATATTGGATTTTTGCATCAACGCTCGCTTTGATGATCGCATCAAAATTCATGTTGCCTTTGCCGATCGCCATCATTTTGCGGTCATAGGCCATGTCCTTATAATGAATGCAGTCGGTTCTGCCTGCCAGTTTGCGAATCCAGGCCGCCGGGTCGCCGCCGCCTGCCTGCACCCAATAGGTGTCCAGCGTGATGCCGAGCATATCCGCCGGGAACAGGGCAAGCATATCATCAAGCAGGGTGCCGTTGCCCGACTTTGTGAACTCATGGTCATGATTGTGATAATACAGCTTCATACCCGCATTTTTGATTTTTTCCGCTGCGTCCTTATACTTTTCATAAAACGCCGCGGCGCCGGTTTCATGCACATTGAACCAGCCGATACCGATCCGGCTGCATCCGATGATCTGATGCCGCTTAATCATTTCCTCCGGATCGCTTGCGATTTTTTCCCGATCATAATGGGTCAAAACGCAGACCAGCCCGTTTTTGTCCAGTTCCTCTTTCAGCCATTCCGCCTCATGATCACACGCGCCGGAAACCTGCACATATTTATAGCCGATGTCCGCTGTTCTTTTCAATGATTCCGAAATGCCGTTTAGATCCTGCATGTGATCCCGAACGGTATAAAGTTGTGCGCCGATAAACATCATTTTCCCGCCTTTCTTTATAGCAGTGCCCGCAGTGCCGCTGCACCCGCATCGAATGCGGCGCGCTGGCTTTCAAACGCATAAGTGCCGACATTGCTTTTTTCTCCCTCGCGTTCGAGCGCCTGCAAGCCGTCAAATACCTTCAGGTGCGGTTCAAGGGTTAAAACCGAACCGCCGTTTTCACCATACATCCGGATGATCTCCCCGACATGCCCGATGCCTTTACCTGCGGGCACCACATCGCCGTTTTCCAGCGCGTCCTTGATATGCATATAGTAAACATACGGTTTTAGCTGTTCATAGGCCGATAAGGTTTCCTGCCCGCACTGGATAAAGTTTGCCGGGTCAAACACCGCTTTGAGTTCCGGCAGTGCCTGATGAATGGTCAAACAACGGCTTGCGATATCCCCGTAAATGCCTTTTTCATTTTCATGGCACAGCACAATGCCGCTTCCCTTTGCATAATCGCAAAAACGACTCAGGCGTTCCAGCACCGCGTCGGTAAAATCAGCAGGATTTTTATCCTTTTCGATAAAAAAGCTGAACAACCGGAAGGTTTTCGCACCCAAAATATCCGCTGTTTCCATCAACCGTTTAAACTTGTCAAAATGCGGGGCAAAATCCTCTTCAATGCCGATTTTACCGATGGGTGAACCGATCGACCAGGTGCAAAGACCGTTATCCTGCAGTTTTTTTGCAATTTCTTTCGCTTTGTCCGGTGTGACGTCCGCAATATTCTGTCCGTCGACCCCGCGGATTTCGAGCCCATCCATTTGATTGTCAAGCAATGCTTTGATCTGTTCGTCCAACTGGTCGGACGCTTCATCCGCAAACGCGCAGATTTTAAAATTTTTGATCATTTTCACCTTTCCCCTTTCTCAAACGCCGGAATAAGCGGAAAATCCGCCGTCGACCGGCACGACGATTCCCGTGACAAAGCCGGATGCTTTTTCATCTGTCAACCAGCGCAGTGTGCCGAGCAGTTCCTCCGGCTCGCCGAAACGTCCCATTGGCGTTGCGTTTAAAATTTTACCGGTGCGCGGCGTGGGGGTTCCGTCTGCATTGAACAACAACGCTCTGTTTTGATTGGTCACAAAAAAGCCGGGCGCAATAGCGTTGACGCGGATGTTCTGCTTTGCGAAATGCACCGCAAGCCACTGGGTGAAATTGGATACTGCGGATTTTGCCGCGCTGTAGGCTGGAATTTTTGTCAGCGGCCGGAATGCGTTCATGGAAGAAACGTTTAAAATGCAGCCTTTATTCTGCTCGATCATGTCGACCGCGAAAACCTGGGTCGGCAGCAGCGTTCCCATCAAGTTGAGGTTAAACACAAATTCAAAGCCCGACTGTTCCAGATTGAAAAAGGTTTTGATTTCTTCGTTGACTTCATCGCCGGGCATAAAGGTTTCATGCTCTGTTGTACAGCGCGGATTGTTGCCGCCCGCACCGTTGATCAAAACATCACATCTGCCAAAATCCGATAAAATCGCGCTATGTACTGCTTTTAGATTTTCTTTATCCAGCACATTCGCCTGATAGGCCTTGGCAACGCCGCCGTTTTGACAGATCGCGTCGGCTGTGCATTTTGCAGCGTCCGGATTCAAGTCCAAAACCGCAACCTGGTAACCGTCCTTTGCCATTTGCTCTGCAAAGGCGGAACACAAAACGCCGCCTCCGCCTGTGATCACCGCTGTTTTTTTCATTTTTCTCTCCCGTTCCTTTCAATTGCTTCAAATAAACCTGTCAGATAAGTCGCGCCTAAAGCGCGGTCATAAAGGCCATAGCCGTACCGGCCAGTCTCTCCCCAGATCATTCTGCCGTGATCCGGACGGACATAGCCGTCAAATCCGTTGTCGCAAAACGCTTTGACAATGCCATACATGTCCAGCGAACCGCACGCGCTCGGATGTGCGACCTCTTCAAATTGCTTATCCCCGGTGTGCAGAATGTTGCGCAAATGCGCAAAATGGATGCGGGGGGCAAACCTGCCCGCCATTTTAACAAGATCGTTATCCGGATTTGCGCCCAGCGAACCGGTGCAAAAGGTCAGTCCGTTGTTCGGTTCGTCCACAATCGATAAAAAGCGTTCCAGATTCTTTTCGTTGGTGATGATGCGCGGCAATCCGAAAATGCCCCACGGCGGATCGTCCGGATGGATCGCCATATTGACACCGCATTCCTTTGCCACCGGGATGACCGCTTTTAAAAACACTTCAAGATTGCGCCACAACTGTTCTTCGTCCACCGCTTCATATTGGTGCAGCAGTTCTTTGAGCGCATCCTTGCTGTAGCTTTCATCCCAACCGGGCAATGATAGCTCGCTGGTCAGCGGATTCATTTTCAATACCGTTTCATTGTCGAACGCCAGCGCGTTCGCACCGTCCGGCTGCTGATGTTCCAATTCGCTGCGCAGCCAATCGAATACCGGCATGAAATTATAGCAAATGCATTTCACCCCCGCTTTTGCAAGCCGGCGGATGTTTTCACAATAATTTTCGATCAATAAAGAGGCCTTTTCATTGCCAAGCTTGATGTCCTCCGCGACCGGCACCGATTCCACCACTTCAAAGACAAGGCCGTTTGCCTGCGCTTTTTGTTTGATAGCCAGAATGCTCTCCATGCTCCAGACCCCGCCGGGTTTTACGTCATAAACCGCCGAGACAATCCCCGACATGCAGGGAATCTGCCGGATTTTTTGCAAAGTGACCGGATCGTCGTCGCCATACCATCGAAAGGTCATTTTCATCGGTGATGTCCTCCCAAAATCAGTTTCTTGATGTTGCTCACGCAGATATTTCTGGCAATCTGCTGCGCCGACAAAACAGGGAATTCTTCCTTTTCCACAAATTCGCCGAGCCTGCTGCACAAAATTCTTCGGAAATAGTCGTGCCGCGCATAGGACAAAAAGCTCCGGCTGTCGGTGAGCATGCCGAGGAACGAATCGATATATCCCGTTTGTGCAATGGTGCAGATCGTCTCGTCTATGCCCTGCTTATGGTCTTCAAACCACCATGCGGCGCCGATATGCACGCCTCTGAAGCTGCCGGCGACCGAGCACAGCTGCCGCAGCATCGCGCCGTTTAAGGTGTAAAGAATCGTTTCCGGCAGCGCGTCCAGCCGTTCGAGGACATCCAGCATTTTTGCAATATCGCTGCCTGCAATCACGTCGCCGACACAATCGCCGCCGCAGTCGGGACCAAGCGTTTTATACAAAGTGGAATTGGTATTGCGCAACACCGCCAGATGCCACTGCATGACAAGCTGGTTTTGTTTATACAGCCGCCCCAGCACAGTGTACATATAGCCCAGAAAACCGTTATATTCATAATCATTGATTTCTTCGCCGCGCAGCGCCTTGGAAAAGGTCTGGTCAGCTTCCATTTTAGAAGAAACACGCAGCGGGAAATCGGGAATCCCCACATCGGTGAATTTGCAGCCCATCGCCAGAAAACGGGTCAGCTGCCGTTCGAGCGCCTGCAAAAGGCCTTCGATATCCCGGATCATCACACCCGCCGCTGCTGACAGCCGCGTGATATATTCCCGGTAATCCTTGCGCCGGATCAAAAGCAGCTGGTCGGTGCGGAAGGACGGCGCTACCATCACATCGAAATTTGGATCCTTTTGCAGCAGTTCATGGTAATACAACGTGTCCGCCACATCGTCGGTCGTGGCAATATAAGCGACCCCGGCTTTGCGGATGAGTTTGCGCGGGGACAGCTGCTTTTCCCAGATCACCGCGTTGGCCGCTTCCCAGATTGCTTCCGCGGTGGAGGAATCCAGCGGCGTGTCGATATCGAAAAACATCGAAAGTTCCATCATGCTCCAGTGATACAGCGGGTTGCCTGCCGCGCACTGAATGGTTTTGGCAAATGCAATAAATTTATCATGCCAGGAGGCGCTGCCGGTGATGAACCGTTCGTCGACTCCCGCCTGCCGCATCAGCCGCCATTTGTAATGATCGCCGGCAAGCCACATCTCACCGATGTTATCAAAAACCTTGTCTTCATAAATCTCTTTTGGCGACAAATGACAATGATAGTCATAGATCGGCAGATCTTTGACCTTTTCATACAAGTAAGCCGCCGTTTCATTGTAAAGCAAAAAACGTTCTTTCATCCTGTTTTCCTTTCTCAATTGAAAAAGATTTTTTCTTATTGTAATACAATTATAAATACAAAGCTATTGCTTTTATTTTCATCTTATATTGCATTTTCGCGCATCTAGTGTTATAATAAAAAAACCAAAGCAAAGGACGGAAACCGACATGGGATTTCGATATGATTTTGCAAGCACCGGCATGGTTTGCAGCCATTCGCTGGACGATCAGCCAAAAGCGGACGATTTTTTTATGCACGCCCATGAAATGATGGAGATTTTCTGTTTTCTATCCGGCAGCGCCAAATATAACGTGGAGGGCAACAGCTATCCGCTGGAGCCTTATACTATTTTGATTATGCGCATGAGCGAAACGCATATGATCCAGTTGGACCCAACACAGCCTTATGAACGCATGTCGATCCATTTTGTGCCGCAATTGATTTCCAAAGTCGATCAACAGGAAACCTTGCTGCGTCCCTTTAACGCGCGGGCGATCGGGCGGCTGAACAAATATGACGAAACCTGCTTTTCCGGCAAGCATTATCGGTCCTGCATCAACGCGATCCTTTCTCAAATCGACAGCGAAAAAGCACAAAGCGTTTTGATTTTCAGCCATCTTTTATCGCTGCTTGCCGAAATCAGCGACGCATTTGACCGGCGGCCGGATAAGGCGGATGAAAATCTGCAAAACGGGATCGCCGTGGAAATCGTCGATTATGTCAACCGAAATTTGTTTTCCGACCTGTCATTGCAGTCGATCAGCCACCGGTTTTATTTAAGCTGCTCACAGGTCAACCGCATTTATAAAAAGGCGACCGGTTCTTCTCTTTGGGATTATATTGTTTTAAAACGGCTGATGAGTGCCCGGCAAATGATCCTTGGCGGCACACCGTCCACCAAAGCCTGCACAGAATGCGGCTTTCATGATTATTCCGCTTTTTACCGCGCTTATAAACGGCAGTTTCAGCTAGCACCCAAAGCCGACCGCCTGCTTTATGAAAAAAACAACAATAGGATTTAAAACGATCTGCACAAGACAAAATGCAAATACCGTGTGCCGACCACAGCCATATCAAAACACGCCCGGTCTGCGACCGGGCGTTTTTGCATCACGTATGCTTTTGAAATATTTTTCCCTCTTATGGTTTCAGTTGGACTCTTGCCACACGCACGCAAAGATTTTGACCATATGGGAAACCGGTAAAATCGATCTTCACCTTATCCTCCTTTTGGATAAAAGACAGCGCCTCGTTATTATCCAGCCAGGATATGCGTTCTATTTTTCTCATAAATCCGTCAAACACCGGAACGTTCTGATGATCCTCTTCAAAATCCAATGTGACATGTTTGTTACCATCAGTCTGCTGCGGATCAAAGCAAAATAAATACAAAAGATCCGGATCACTGACGGACTGCAAAAAGAATTCCGGTTTGTCTGCATAGGAAAGATAAGGTCTGCCGTTATAAATCGCCTCGCCGAAGCTGGACATCCAGCGACCGATACATTCCATAATGCCCTTTTGCATGGTCGAAACACCGCCGTCCGCATAAGGTCCGATATTCAACAGAAAATTCGCGCCTTCCCTGCGGCATATGCACAGTTCCTCGATCAACTGCCGCACCGGTTTAAAGTGGATATCGTCCGCAATGCCCCAGCTGTCGCAGAGCGTCTGGCACATTTCCGCCGCCACATACTTCTTTCTGCCGCGCAGATCTCTGCGCGCAGGTTTACCGCGTTCATAGGTGACGGCGTCGATTTCATCTGCGCCGAACGCGCCGCGTGCCGAAAGACCGGTGTTATTGATAATCATAGCTTCCGGCTGATAGCGGTGAATCATTTTGTATAGGCGGTCTTCTTTCCAGTCGGTTTCCGGTTTCGACCAGTTTCCGTCGAACCATATACCGCCGATTTTTCCATAGTTGGTGCACAGCATCTCAACGCTTTTATAAAGATAATCCAAATACGCATCAAAATCTTTTTCAAAATCTTCTCGCATCCAGTCCAGCGTGGTATGATAAAAAAACGGAACAAGATCGGCCTTGCGGCATTCTTCCACAAATTCTGCAACGATATCGCGCCCGGTGGGCGTATGCATAATGTCATAATCGTTGCATCCTTTGGTGTCATACAGGGAAAAGCCGTCATGGTGCCGCGTTGTCAGCACGACATATTTGCAGCCGGCTGATTTTGCAACACCGATGATTTCCGACATGCCGCGAATATCAAAGCTGTGCATCAGGTTTATATATTCGTCTTGATTCAAATGGCCGATATGATAGATCCACTCGCCTCTATTCAAAATCGAATATAGCCCCAAGTGTACAAACATGCCGAATCCCAGCTGTTCAAATCTTTTGATGTATTCCGGCGCCGGCGGTAATTTATTTTTATCCATATCTTTCACCTCTTGTGTAAGATGAGAAACTATTTTTTGAAGTTTCAAATATCTTTCCCTTTCAAATGTATTGCATTTTTGCAGGTTTACTTTTATAATGAAACAAAATTTTAACCGCACAAAAGAGGGGATCTTATGTTTTATGCGCCTGCCTATTTTAAACACGATCTGCGCATCTATTATCGAAGAATAGATGCGAACGATGTTTGCGAACAGGCGATGATCCTGCGAAAATGCAAATTCTATGACGGTGTATACAGTATGCTTTATATTGTGCACGGCGAATGCAATATTTTTTACAAGGGCAGAAGATATAATGCAAACGCAGATTCGCTGATGCTGATCGATATGAAGCAACGGATCAACCTGGAATTTGCGGCAGATCATTTTTGCGAATTTCTTTTTATACAGATCCATCCGTCGCTGATTCAAACAACGGAGGACACGCGCTTTCTGCGTCCCTTTTCCGATGCCTATCAAAATGCCGAACCGATTTTGAATTTAAAAAACGGATCTCCTCAACTGCAAACAAGTTTATATTCGCTGCAAAGCATCATTCTTGCAGTCAAATTATCACTGGCGCGGGAGCATATCCTGCCCAGAATCCATTCCGTCATTTCGGACATGTGCATTTATTACGATCAAAAATATTTCCCGCAAACGCTTGAGACGGATTCCATCGCGGTAAAAGTGATGGATTTTATTCACAAGCATTGTTTTGAAAATATCACCTATCAAATCATCAGCAATCACTATTACATTTCCGATTGGAAAATCAACGAAATCGTCCGCAGTTACACGGGAATGTCCCTCAAACAGTATTTGATCAAAATACGGCTGGATGAAGCGGTGCATTTATTGGAACACACGAACTTTTCATTAAATACCATTGCAAAAATGTGCGGTTTCAATTCCTACACAGCTTTTTTCAGAACATACAAAAAAACCTTTGGCGATTCGCCGGTTCGCCGGAAAAACCAGAAACAAGAAAACAGTTAAAGCTGAAAATCTGCTTTCCTGCACACAAAAATCTTTCCGTTCGGCGCCGGGCAAATGCGTTTGCACGAACGGTTCACGCGTTATGATAAACCGGTGTTTCACCGATCAACAGCGCCGGATTCAGGGCGGTGGCCTCTATCGCAGACAGCAGGTGCTTTGCCTCAACCCAGGGCTGATCTGCACCGTGGATCGAAACCGCAAGTGCAGTCACGTCGTCCGGCACCGTGAACACGACGTCTTTATCAAACGCTTTGCTGATATCCACCGCTTGACCTGCATCCGGGTCCGCAAGATTCATCAGAAGATATTGCAGTCCTTTTGCTTTGCGGCCCGCTTTCAGGCAAACGGCAGTACCGTCGGATTTAAGCCCATAAACAGAAAAGAAGAAAGGCGACGAATCGCCGGAATACACATTGTTTCTTAATGTATATTCCGCACCGGGCTGAACGGCGACCGGCTCCATATAAACGGAACCGGCGGCAGTTGTGTCGATTTTGCCGTCCGGCGTGTAGCCGCCTGCTTTCCACGCCTTGCCCGCAAACAGCCCCTTATGCAAAGCGACTTTACAGTAAGTTTCCTCTTTCCAATAATAGTAATCCGGCTGCCCCGGTGCCGACACGATATCTCGTTCATCGTAGGCGTTGTGCATAATTGCGGCAATTTGTTTTGGGAACCGCCAGGCGCCGTCGCGCCGTTGCAGCAACGACCACACCTCCTGTTTTTCAAGATAGCCAGGCTTGCTTTCTGCACCCGGACGCAATCGGTTCAGCGACGATTTCATGCCGCCGATCCCGCCGTTATCCCACTGGAATATCGGAACGCCGTAGGCTCTTGCGAGCGTATGCATTTCAAAAGATTCCCGGGAACGGGGCGTATTATCGGTGTTGGTTGTTGCATCCTTGAAAGCGCCTTCCCCGATAAGCAGTCCGTAGCCCAATTGCTTTCTGGGTCCCGCCTGTGCAAAAATCCAATTCCATTTATAGCCCGCGTTTTCTTTATAAAAAGCGACATATTCATGCACTTCAACAATGATTCGGTTGATCCCGCCGCTGCTCTTGGGGTCTTTGGGCAAAATCATTTCGTTTTGCCGCCAGGCGATCGCACCCATTGGCGCGATGCACAAATATCTCTTTGTATTGTTGCCGCCGGTGGCGCGCACCGTGTCCACAAACAGCTGATAAAGCTCGCCCATATGCGCATCACAGTTTGCCTGCGTTGTGCGCATCTCATTGTATTCCCAGAAAGCCGTCGTTTCGCCCCATACAATTTCATTCATGCCGGCAAACATGACATTGGAGCCATAATCCTTAAAATAATAAGCGATTTGCTTCCAAAGATTTTCGTATCTTGTTTTGGTGAAATTCCAGTTGTGCTCATTATAGGTGTCAACACGCAGCCAGATCGAATCGTCATGGTGCATGTTGATGATGACATACATTTTCAGTTCACAAGCCCAATCAACGATTTCTTTGACGCGCTCCAAATACGCCGCGGTGATTTTGTCGCCGCTGCAGACAACGCCGTTGCCCAATGTGAAGGGACCCGAATCATAATCCGTCCAGTTGAACCAGGTGCAGGGCAGACGCAGCGCATCGAAGCCCGCGTCGTGTACCGTTGCCAGCATCTGCTTTGTCAGCGGCCACTGCGCAGAATAAGACATTGTCGTTTCCCAGACTTTCGGGTCGGTAACCGTATTGCCGTAGCAGTCGGTCGGATAGCCGTTGAATTTACAGTTGTGCCAACCGGACGGGTTTGAATCGGTATAATAATTCGTATCATAATAACCGGAAACATTGTTGTCTTCCAGCCCGTTGCCGTAGTTCCAGCCCGCCTTGATTTTCGCGACATACTGATCGGCCGGTAAATCCCATTCATCGACCGGCGCGGCGTGTGTTACCACCGTTTCAGGTGAAAGGGACAAGCATTCTTTTTGCATCGCCATTCCTCCGCTTTTTCATTTGTTTTACGTTTTTTATATTATAATTTGGCGCTGCAATTGTATATAGCGTTTCTTTACAAAATATATTGCATTTTCTTTATACTGAAAAAGGCGCTTGCTATTCAAAAGGAAATGTGCTATAAAAAAGAAAATTCGTGATTTCAAAAGCTTGAGGGGAATGTTGAACAGTGAAATATAAAATCAAAGATTATCCGCACCTCAAGAAAAAAGTGGAACAAATGGATCTTGAAACGTTATTGCGGTCGGTGATTTGCCCGAACATTTCGGTGGGAGATCCCCTGCCCGCTAAAACGTCCGCGGTGTTTATCCATCCGACCACTTCCCAAAAAGCCCGTGAAACGGCAGCAGCAATCAATTCCCACAGGAAAGAGCCCGCTTTGATCGTTTCCGATATGGAATACGGCGCGGGAACTGCGATCCGGGATGCTGTTTTATTTCCCTCCATGCGCGCGGCAAAAGAAGCGGGAGATCGGAATCTTGCTTATCAAATGGGGGTAATCGCCGCCACGGAGGCCATTAACGCAGGGTATCACTGGACTTTCGGTCCCTGCGTAGATATTCTGGGGAACCGAGAAAATCCGATCGTGACAACACGAACTGCGGGTGAAAACGCCGACGACGTTATCCAATACTGCGGCGCATATATGGAAGGGTTGCAGGACACCGGACTGATCGCAACTTTAAAGCATTTTCCCGGAGACGGCTACTGCACCGACGACCAGCATGTTACCCTTCCGCAAAATCCGCTGTCCGCACAGGAATGGGACGAGCGTTTCGGACGGGTATATAAAACCCTGATCGATCAGGGCGCGATGGCCATCATGCCGGGGCATATCGCGCTGCCCGCTTATGATGAGATCGACCGCAGCACGGGACTTTATCCGCCTGCAACGGTGTCGAAGCACCTGCTGACAGGTCTTTTAAAGCAAAAACTCGGATTCGAGGGACTGATCATATCCGACGCAGTGAACATGTGCGGCTTTTGCGGTTATATGAATCTCTATCATGCGGCGGCCGCCTTTTTGGAAGCCGGCGGCGACTGTCTGCTGTTTATGCATGCACACGCGGATTATCTGTCGGCAATGAAAACATGTGTTGAACAGGGCAGACTGTCTATCGGAACGCTGCGAAACCGGGCGTATCGTCTGTTGTGTTTTGCCAATGAATATTTTGAAAAGCATCCACTCGGCGAAAAAATCGTCTTTGACCGGACGGCGGCGGAGCGTGTTGCCGCGGAAATGACGCAAAAAGCAGTTAAGATCACACGCGACCGTGCAAAACGCCTGCCCTTTGCGATCAATCGCAGCACAAAGATCGCGCATATTGTGTTAAACACTCCATGGACAGAGGATCTGCGGCCGGCAAAAATGCTGACGCAAAAGCTGTCCGACAGGGCGGGAACGGTAGATGTGTTTGCAGATCCGGGGCCTTTCAAACTGTGTGAAATTGCAAAAAGCGGCAATTATGACCTGATGGTCTGTTCGGTCATTGAAGAACGGGCATATGGCACCAATACCGCAAAATTGTGCGGTCCCATGGCGAGAAACATGATGTGCGGCTGGATGCGCTTTCAAACGCCGGTTGTGTTTATCAGCTACAACAACCCGCATTTTGCAGACACCTATGCGGCCTGTGCGGATACGGTGATCGACACCTATGGTTTTACAAATTACACATCCGACGCGATCCTTTCGGTTTTATCTGCAAAACAGTAAAATTGATATCTTCGTTTATGCCTCCCGAATGCCGGCAGACGGCTTATCTTCTGCCTGTCGGTTTTAACCCGCAACAGGACGAAACGCTTTCGCATTTCGTCCTGTTGTTCTATACTATAGATCTGGTTTAATGCATTCAAATGCACAATATTTTATTTGAGCAGTCTCTTTTGCAGCCATTTCAGCATACCGCCGTCGCGGTAAGGCGGATAGCGCACCTGCATATCAAACGCTTTCGGTTTATAGAGCATGGCCTTTTTGTGGGTAAAGGCATCAAAACCATAGCGGCCGTGATAATGTCCCATCCCGCTTTCCCCGATCCCGCCAAACGGCAGACGGGAGGAAGTCAGGTGCATGATCGTGTCGTTGACGCACCCGCCGCCAAACGGCAGCGATTTGATTGTTTCGACTGCTTTTTGATCGTTCGTGAACAAATAAAGCGCCAACGGCCGCGGGCGGGACAAAATAAACTGCGCGGCGGCGTCCAGCGAATCGCATTCCAGCATCGGCAGGATCGGTCCGAAAATTTCTTCCTGCATGACCGGCGCGTCCGGCTGCACATGATCCAAAAGCGTCGGCGCGATTTTAAGCGTTTTCTCATCCCTTTGTCCGCCGAACACGACCGTTTCCCCTTTGAGCAGGCCGCAAAGCCGTTCAAAATGTTTTGCATTGACAATGCGGACATAATCTTCATTTTGCAATGGATTTTCGCAGTAAAGCTGCCGCACGCTTTTTTCAAAACAACGGATAAATTCCGCTTTGACCGCCGGATGGATCAGCAGGTAGTCCGGCGCCACACAGGTTTGCCCCGCATTTAAAAATTTGCCGAACGCAATGCGTTTTGCCGCCAGCGCAATGTCCGCGGTGCGGTCGATAATGCAGGGCGATTTACCGCCCAGCTCCAAAACAACCGGCGTCAAATGCTTTGCGGCGCTTTCCATCACGATTTTCCCAACCGTTTTCCCGCCGGTGAAAAAAATCAAATCAAACGGTTGCTCTAACAGTTGTTTGTTTTCCTCTCTGCCTCCGCAAACGACATGCACATACTCCGGCGGAAAAATCGATTCGATCAGTTTTTGGATCACTGCGCTGGTGCGCGGCGCTAAGGCGCTTGGCTTTAAGACCGCCGTGTTGCCGGCGGCGATCGCGTCCACCAACGGTTCAAGCGTTAATAAAAACGGATAATTCCACGGACTCATGATCAAAACACAGCCAAACGGACACTTTTCAACCCACGCCTTTGCCGGGAACTGAAACAGCGATGCGCCGACCCGTTCCGGTTTTGCAAGCTTTCGCAGGTGCTTTTGCATATATTGGATCTCTTCCAAAACCAGCGCGATCTCACACAGGAATCCTTCGGCGGCGGATTTATTCAAATCCGCTTTGAGCGCCGCGTCGATCTGTGGTTTTGCACCAACCACCGCCTGTTTTAATTTTTTAAGCGCCGCCGCCCGAAATCCCAAATCAAGCGTTTTGCCGCTGTTCCAAAAAGCACGCTGTTTTTGCAGCGCTTGTGTGATTTCCATTTTTCCTCTCCCGTCTTATATTTTACTTTTAGTATGTATCAAAAAAGCCGCCTTTAATACCGGCGGCCTTTTTATTTATCTTGGTTCCACAATCAATTTCATTGCCGTTCTGTCTTCTCCGTCGATCTGAATGTTGGAAAAAGCGGGAATCACAACGATATCAATTCCCACAGGCGCCAAATAGCCTCTTGCAATCGCAATGGCCTTGATCGCCTGGTTAGCAGCACCGGCGCCCACCACCTGGATTTCAACCGCGCCGCTGTCCCGGATCACACCTGCAATCGCACCGGCAACCGAATTGGGCATCGATTTTGCCGAAACTTTTAAAACATCCATCTTTATATCCCTCACTCATTTTAATCCATGTCTGTGCTGTACTTTTATATTAGCATATCTTTTGGTAAAATTCAATAGATAGTTTCAAACAATCGATAAACTTTTCTAAAATTCAGACATCGATTTCCTGATCTAGGAAAAGCGAATAAAGTATACATTGTCGAACAGGCAGCGACAGTGTTTGTTCCACCGCTAACTTATAAATTTCCAGCTGCCGGTGGTATTTTTCCCGCAGTGTTTCCATCGACTGGACACGGTCTGTTTTATAATCCACGATCACAAGTTCCTGCTCGTTTTCATAAATCAGATCGACGATCCCCTGCACCACGACCGGTTCTTTTGCAAACCGTTCCGGCAGCGATGGGTCGAACAGATGCGCCGGCAACTGCACCATAAAGCTGTGTTCTTTATAAACACGGCGTGCGGCAGCGATCCGTTGATACAAAGGAGATGCAAAAAATGCGCGAATGCTTGCAACAGACAAGCTCTCCCCTTCCTCCTTTGTGATTTTGCCAAGCTTAACCAGCCGGTCGATCTCTTCTTCTGGGCCGGCGCATGCCTTTTCAAAATCACACAGTTCCATAAACGCGTGCATTGCGGTTCCTTTCTGCGCCGCGGTCAAGGTCTTGTGCTGCAAAAACAAAGGAACCGCTGTGCAGGTGTATTCCGCCTGCGCTTCCCGGTGCGCCGCTTTGGACGCGGTTTGTTTGGCAGCGATCGCGTTGATCCCCTCAAACGGATAAACGAACGACAATCGTTGCTGCAGGCTGTCGACGATCGCCAAATCCGGGTCGGCAGCGGGTATCATTTCTTCTTTTGTTTGAAGACTGATTGTTTCCGGCTGCACGATCTCTACGGCAAACCGGCAGCTGTTCGCCGACGGCTGCTGCATACCGGCCAGTTCACAAAGCGGCTGTCCGTCCTCTTGCAGCATGGCGCAGGCAAGCAGCAGCTCGATATAAGACCCTGCCTGCCGCACAAAGACCGGATCGAACCGGCTGTTTTCTCCTTTCGCGCTAAGGTTAGATGCGATCTGCCGCATCGTTTTGGACGCATCGGGCAGAAAAGCGGATAAAACCAGCATGTCTTTTGCACGGGTCAGCGCGACATATAACACCCGCAGGTCCTCCGCGCGTTCAAACTGTGTTTTTTCAATGGAAATGCCGCTTTTGACAACCGTTGCATAACGGATCCTTCGCTTTTCATCCACCGTTTGCATGCCGATCCCGCAGCGGTCGCTGATTTGCAGGTTTCCCCCCGGCGCACCGGCTTTCAGCGGATTGGAAAGTCCCGCGACAATGCAGATGGGAAACTGCAAGCCTTTGGAATGGTGAATCGTCATGATCTTCACTGCGTTGTCGTTTTCATTTACCGCTTTGGGCTGGTCGAACGCCACGCCGTTTTTCTCACTGCGGCGGATATACCGCAAAAAGGCGGACAGCCCTTTCATGCCGTTTTGTTCTCCGTTTTTGGCGATTTCCAGCAAATACAATAAATTCAGCCGCCGCTGTTCGCCGCCGTCTTTTGCAGAAACGATCTGCAAATAGCCGGTCGTGTCATAGATCGACGTGATCAGATCGCCGACTCCCGCCGAAACGGCGGTTTGCCGGAATGCGTCGATGGTTTTTAAAAACGACCGGATTTTTTCACTCTTTTCTTCACAGGTCAGCATCGCGCCGTATAAATCCGACCGGCGGTTTCGCACCCGCATTTTCGCCACTTCTTCGGCGGTGAACAAAAACAGGTCGCTGAACAATGTCTGCAAAAACGGAATATCCCGATGGGGATTGTCGATCACCGACAAAAGCGCTAAGATCGTTTGGATTTCCTCGGTCTGCAAAAAGTCGGACGGCGTGTCGGAACAACAGGGGATCCCCGCGTTATACAGCGCTTTTTCATAGCATGCCATGTCCTTGCGGTCCCGCAGCAAAATCGCAAAATCGCGATACTGCGCTTTGCGTTTTTCACCGTTTTCGGTGATGACCGGCGCGCCGGCGATCGTTTGCAAAATAAACGCCGCGGTATGTTCCGCTTCTGCTTTCGCCCTTTCGTCCCGCTTTGCGCTTTCGCCTTTCCCGTCGATCAGCCGAAAAGCGACGCGCGGAATATCGATATCGTAAAAGGACGCCTTTGCATCCAGCATATCCGCCTGTTCATAATCCATCTGTCCGGTCGATACGGACAAAAGCTTGAAAAACGCAAAATTGACAAAATCACAAACTTGTGGCGCGCTGCGAAAGTTGCCGGACAAAATCACCCGGCTTTTATTGCATCCCGGCTCAAAATCAGGCAGCGCGTTCCGGTTGCGGATAAAATTGCCGGGATTGGCGCGGCGAAAACCATAAATGCTCTGTTTGACATCGCCGACCATGAACATATGCGCGCCGCCGTCCGACAGCGCCATAAAAATGGTATCCTGCAAATCGTTGGTGTCCTGGTATTCATCGACCAGCACTTCGTGGTACCGGCCGGACAGTTCCTTTGCCACATCGGTGTAAACCGTCTGCCCGTTGATATCCTGCACCAATAAATGCAGCACCGCTTCCTCCACATCCGCAAAATCCATGCAGTTTTTGCTGCGTTTTTGACTGTCGGTCGTTTCCTTGAAAGCGCGCATGATCGAAAGCAGCGCTTCGATCGCCGGCGCCGATTTCGCCATGTCCGCTTTTATCTTCCGGGATGGCAAATGAAAAAGTTTTAACAATTTTGAAAACACACCGTCGGCGGATTTTTTTGCCTGCTGCATTTGTTCCTTGAAATCTTGATCGGCATAGCCGCGCGGCGCGTTTTTTATACTCGGATTCACATGCGTCCTGCACATTTCATATACCCTGTCCCAATCTTTATCACAAAGCGCGCCTTGCAGCTGCCTTAACGCATCCAGCGACTGCAAAAACCCCACCAGGTAGCAGGCGGCCAGCGCCGGTTCCTGTTCCAGTTCGGCAATAGCCGCTTTGAAAGCCGCCGTTTCATGGCAGACAAGCTCTTTTGCATGGGAAAAAACAATATCCGCCGCAGGTGAGGTTTGCAGATCAAACGCCTGATATTCGCGCAATACCGCCTGCATAAACCGTTCGGGAAACGGCAGGGTGCGCAGATGGTTATACAGTGCGAAAACCGCTGTTTCAAGCGCGGACGTGTCCTGCTGCGCGCCAAGATCCGACACCAGTTTCAAAAAACCTTCCGTTTTTTCTGCAAAAAAGCGGTCCAGCACCGTTTGCATGGCGTCGTTTTCAATCGAACGGATCATCGCCCCGTCCGCCACCTTGAAATCCGGTGAAATGTTCAGCTTATAAAAATATTCCCTTGCAAGCGAAATGCAAAAGCTGTCGATGGTGGTGATCATGGCTTTGGACAGCAGAAACTGCTGCCTTTTCAAGCGGATATTATTGGGCTGCTTGCGAATTTCCGATGCAAGGCGCAGCGCAATGCGTTCCCGCATTTCCGCAGCGGCGGCATTGGTGAAGGTCACCACCAGCAGCCGGTCCGCATCGACCGGCTGTTCTTCATTTAAAATGTGTCCGACCGTCCGTTCCACCAAAACAGCGGTCTTGCCCGATCCCGCGGCAGCGGAAACCAGCACGCGCCCTTTTGCATCCAGCGCATGCAGCTGCTCGGCGGTAAATGTCATCGCCATATCTGCTGTCCTCCTTTCCTGTTTTTCAATTATTTTTCCTGTTCGGGCGTTTCCGGTTCCTCCTGCGTTAACCTGCGCAGTGTGTCGCCCTTTAAAATATCGGCGTTTTTCATCGGTTTGATCTGATCGTTTTCCTGCGTGTTGTGCCGGCAGATGCCGCCGAACGCGCAGTAATCGCATGCGCCGCGGCTGCCATCCAGCGGATGGACGCTCACGTCGCCGCTATGCAATGCAAGCCCCATCTGCACCAGCAGCTTTTCGATATGCCGGGTCAGGATCCCATACTGCTCTAATGAATAATAATTGACGCTGCGTTTATTCAGCGCGCCGCTTTGGGTAAACGACGCCGGGATAAACAGCCCCTTCCCGTCCGGTTCCATCGCGTGCACGCAGTCGATATCGTCGATAAACAGCCCGTTCATGCGCTGTTCTTTTAAAAGCGCATCGCCGATTTCTTGGTCGCTGCTGTCGGGCGGCAGCGACGCTGTTTTCTCTTTTGCCTGCCAATAAAACATCCCGGCCGGCAAAATCGAATCCATTCCCTTGTAACCGTGCTTTTGCAGCGCCATCATGTAGACCGCCATCTGCAGATTCTGTCCATAGAGCATGTCCGACAGCCGCATTTCCTTTTCGCCTGTTTTATAGTCGAGAATGCGGACATAATTTTGTCCGTCTTTTCGATAGATGTCCGCCCGGTCGATTTTTCCGGTCAAAGTGACCTTTCCGCCGTCGGGCAGCGGCAGTTCATAGGCCTCCACATCCGGTGTGTCGCCCCCGATTTCAATTTCGGTGCCGAGCACCTCAAAATCCGTTTGTTTTAAATCGGCGAACACCCTGCGCACCAGCTGGGTCAGCATCTGTTTGAGCTGGGTTTCAAAATAGGATTCCGCAGCGTCGGATTTTTTATTGACCTTCATCGGCTTTAAAAACGTGTCCGTCAGCGCCGATACCACCGCATACAACGCTTCGTCGTCCATTTGCAAAATAGCGTCCGGCGTGTAGTCTGCAATGGTTTTTTCCAAAACAAAATGCACGAGCGACCCCCGCTGCAAAACGTCCAGCCGCACCTCCCGCTGCGGATCCACCTTCAGGCCGTATTGGCAGAAAAAAGAGAATTTGCATTTATGAAACACATCGATCTTGGAAGCGGAGGTGTGGATGTTTTTCCCGAACAAAGCGGTCGCCGTCTCCGGCGACAGTGAAAACGCGGGTATTTGGCAGGCATTTTGCAGCGCTTGAAACCGCGGTGTGGGATGCGCTTTAAAATAAGCGTCGACGCTGGCGGCAAGCGGCGTTGAAAGCCGCATATCCTTTGCAAGGACGTCCAGCGCGCCGGTTTCGTTTTCGATTTCCCCGTCGTTTGCATCAATGCTGTTGCAATGCGGAAACATTTCACAGATCGTTTCGACAAACAGCGCGGGGGATAACGGCGCGCCGGCGGGATCGGCCGCCGCATAGGTGATAAAAACCGCCTGCGATGCGCTGCAAACAGCTGAATAAACCAGATAATTTTCATCCACCGCCGCTTCTTCATTGTAAAACGGAAGCGGGATGCCCGCCTTGTAAAGCGCGGCGTATTCCGCGTCGGTAAACAATCCCTCGCTTTGCAGCACCGCCGGAAAAACGCTTTCGTTGGCGCCGAGAATAAAGGTGATTTTCGGCGATTTCGGGCGCATGCGGTCGGCACAGCCGATTTCCACTTCATCGAGTCCCTGCGGCAGAGAACCGATATCGCAAAAAGATAAAGACAGTTCGAATAAATCCAGAAAACGGCGCGGCGTGATTTCCCGGTCGCCCAGCGCCATCACCATCTGATCGAGCTGATGGATCAGCAGGTCATAGCTGCGGCGTTCCAAATCCGCCTGTTCGTTCTGGCCGTTTTGCTCCAGCTTTTCACAATATTGCAAAAGGTGTGCGCTCACTTTCGACTCGGTCAGCAGCCGATAGATCGCCTTTGCCATGCGCACCGGGTGCTGTGTGCAAAATTCTTTTTGAAAATTCGTTAGCAATTCCACCGTTTGCGCTCGGCAGGCGTTGATGCGCGAAAGCTGCGCTTTGTCTTCCTCGTCAAAAGAAGCGTCGCTTCCTTTCGGATGTCCTTCCCATTTTGTGTTCCAATCCTCGCCGGACAGCCGCCAGATGGAGGTATAATTATCTACTGCACAGACGGTGTCCATGTCCTGCCCGGTCAATCCTGTTTTTAAAAGCGACAGGATGTTGCCGGTATCCAATGTGCCCAGCACCGCAGACATGGCATAAAACACAAACCGAAACACACACAGGTGTTCCACGCCTTTTCGGCTATCGACATAGCAGGGGATGTTATATCTTGCAAAGGCTTTATCGATAATGCCGTCATACCGCTGCGCTGTGCGGGCGATCACCGCAAAGTCCCGGTAGCGCATCTGCCGTTCCCGAACCAATCGCCGGATCGTCCGCGCGGCAAAATCTGCTTCGTCATGCACGGTTCTTGCCCGGCAGACGGTGATATTGGGCGCCGGCTCCTCCATGATTTCAAAATCCGGCATGAACAAATTTTGTTCCAGATGGCGCAGGTCCTCGGTTTGAAAACGGTTATGTTCGGTTAAAATAACAGGGGTTGCGATTTTGACGTTATTTTTTTTTGCAAGCGCTTTTAACTGCTCGGCGGTTTTGGACATGTTGGAAAACAAGGACAGGTCTTCCCCGTGTACCATTCCGTCGAACCCCAAAGTGATATACACATCCTTTGCCGCGAAAATCATCTTTTCCAGCAAAGCAAACTGTTGGGCGGTAAAACCGGAAAAAGAATCGATCAACACGGTTTTTCCACCAAAAAAGTCGTGCGACGGCAGCATGTTGGCCATCAATGTCAAATCGTCCAGCGGATCATAAAATTCATTGTTTAACAATTGCGCATATTCCGATAAAATCAACGCCGTCTCCCGCAGCTTGGAGCTGAAAATCCCGGTTTGTTTTTCCGCCTGCTGCATCAGCTGTGCGGGGGTGACGTTGGCGCGTTTCATATATTCAAAAATGTTCAAAAGGCTTTTGGCAAACGCGGGAGACGCGATCTGTTTTTGAAACAGGGTGAGTTCACCGGCCACATTTTGCAGCGCAATATCCATCACCACCGACCGGCCGGTAAAATCGATGCTGCGTTTTTTTCTGCCGCCGAAACGGTCAAAAAACGCATCGGCCAGTCTTGTGAAGCTGAAAACGGAAATGCTCTGCATGTTTTGCGGGCCTAAAATTTCCAGAATTTCTTTTTCGCTTTCAAAGGAAATCTGTTCCGGGACCAGCAACAGCATGTCCGTTTCCCCGTTTTTTTGCATATTTCGGATCACGCGATGCAAATAACATGTCTTTCCGAACCCTGCCCGCGCAAAAATCAAATGCAGCAAATCCGATTCACCTCCAACAAACTCTGATTTTTATTATGATACCATATCGGGGCCGTCTTTCACAACAGCGATTTTAAAATTTTTTAAATTTTTGAATAATTCCAAAAATTTTTTACAAAATAAGAACGGGATATGAGAAAGGAAATTTGGGATATTTCTTGATTTTTCTTTTTTCATATTTCACATGATAAATTTAAAATTGAAAGGAGTTTTTATAAATGGGCAACCAGAAAAATAACCAGAACAATCCGAATCAGCAGAATCAGAAAAATAACCAGAACAATCCGAATCAGCAGAATCAGAAAAATAACCAGAATAACCAGAACAACCAGCAGAACAACCAGTTCGACAAATAACTTTCTACACATTCAAAAAAGCAAACGGACGCGGTCAAACGTCTGTTTGCTTTTTTCATTTTCAAAATTTGCCTTTTGACTTTGATAAAATTATCGTGTATAATAGAAAATGGTCAAATGTGGCCATTCATCACTTTAAAATGGGGATGGGGTTTACATGAAAAAAGATGTCGTTATCGTCGGCGCAGGTCCTGCCGGTATTTTTACCGCGATCGAAATGCTCAAAAACAACTGCAAAAAAAGCATTGTGATCGTTGAAAAAGGACAGTCAGTGGAAAAGCGTAAATGCCCGAAAACACAGACGAAAAAATGTGTCGGCTGCAAGCCTTATTGTCATATCACAACCGGGTTTTCCGGCGCCGGCGCTTTTTCGGACGGAAAGCTGTCGTTGTGCAGCGAAGTGGGCGGCGATCTGCCGTCGCTGATCGGCGATGATCTCGCACAGGAAACCATCGATTATACCGATAAGATCTATTTGGAATTCGGCGCGGATGAACATATCGAAGGGGTTTCCCATCCGGAAGAGGTCAAACGGATCCGCAAACGTGCGATTCAGGCGGGGCTCAAACTGGTTGATTGTCCGATCCGCCACCTGGGAACCGAAAAAGCACAGGATCTATACTATAAAATCGAGCAATATCTTGCAAACAACGGCGTTGAATTGCTGTTCGGCTACGAATGCACCGAATTGCTGCTTAAAGACGGCGCCTGCAAAGGCGTTGTTGTCAACGACGGCAAAACTGAAATGACGATCGAGGCCGCAAAAACCATCGTCGCCACCGGGCGGCGCGGTGCAGACTGGCTGGAAAAACTGTGTGCGGAACATGGGATCGCACATCAGCCCGGCACGGTGGATATCGGCGTGCGGGTGGAAGTGCGCAATGAGATCATGGAAACGGTCAACGCCGTTTTATATGAGTCCAAGCTGATCGGGTATCCGCAGCCGTTTAAAAACAAAGTCCGCACCTTCTGCCAGAATCCGGGCGGCTTTGTGGCGCAGGAGAATTATGATAATGATCTTGCTGTTGTCAACGGGCATTCTTATAAAGATTTAAAATCCAACAACACCAACCTTGCGATTTTGTGTTCACACAACTTTAATCAGCCGTTTAATCAGCCGATTTTGTATGCCCAAAAAGTCGGTGAGCTGACCAACATGCTCGGCGCAGGGCATATTCTGGTGCAGCGGTTCGGTGACATTCTGGACGGAAAACGAACCTGGCCAAAGGAGCTTGCACAATCCAACATCAAACCGACGCTGCCGGACGCGGTCGCCGGTGATATCACCGCTGCGATGCCCTATCGCGCGATGATGAATATCATTAATTTCATCAAAGCGGTCGATCATGTCGTTCCGGGCTTTGCGTCGATCGAAACGCTGCTTTATTCGCCGGAACTGAAATTCTATTCCAACCGCGTGAAAATGGATACCGATTTTAATACCAACATCAAGAATCTCCACTGTCTGGGTGATTCCAGCGGATGGACAAGAGGGTTGATGATGGCGTCGGTCATGGGCGTTTTAATGGGCAGGCGGATTGCAAAAGAAGATTAAATAAATATCACACCGGCGAAACCGATGGTTTTAAAGCAGCCCTTAAAGGGCATAATACTGGCATACCTCTAAAGAGGTACTTATAGAGCTGAAGCTCCCTACCGCTTTCAGCTCTATTTTTTATTGCTTAAATGGATCGCTCCATTCTTTCAGTGTAAGCTGGTCGTTTATCATATCTTCGTGCTCCTGTTCTCTTAGTATTACTCCTATTTCTGCTTTTAGCTTCCCATATATTACTTTCCGTCGATATTTCGGGGCAAATACGATGTGATATTGACATTTATAACTTATGTGTGATAAACTGTATGTGTCATTAGCTTTGTTTTTCATTCTAATGTCCTCCGTTCTGTTGAATGCGGTTGGTAGCCTCATTCTACTTTATCAGAACGGAGTTTCTTTTTCAATCCTGACACTCACTTGCATAGCAAGTGGTTTTTTATCGGCATAAGAAAAACCGAAACGAATTAAAATCCGCTTCGGTTTTAATAAAATCGTAATTTTACCGTTTTTGGTTTGCATCCCGATCAAACGCCGGATTAAAGGCATAGAAATTCTTTTCATCCAGTTTATCCAGCACTTTGCGAAGCCCTTCGCCGAAACGCTGGTAATGCACGATTTCACGTTCCCGCAAATATTTTATTGGATCGCGCACATCGTGATCGTCTGCCAGTCTTAACAGGTTATCGTAAGATACTCTGGCTTTTTGTTCGGCAGCCAAATCTTCGTTTAAGTCGGCGATCACATCGCCTGTGGATGCGATCGTTGAAGCTGTCCATGGCGTGCCGGACGCAAACTGCGGGAACACACCGGCGGTATGATCCACAAAATAGGCGTCGTAACCGTCTTTTTTGATTTGTTCCATTGTCATCCCTTTGGTCAACTGATGCAAAATCGCGCCGATCATTTCCAAATGTGCCAATTCTTCCGTACC
>CAMMAZ010000007.1 GCA_946493765.1 uncultured Clostridia bacterium
CTACACGGTTTATAAACAAAAAGCGTTAAGTCGTGGCTTTCGGCAACGAGTGGGAGTAAACGAAACATAATCTGCACGAATATTCAGTTTTTTTGGATGCAAAAGCAGATTGAGATTTGGAAATCCTCTTACATTGCCAACGCATGCAAAGATTTGTGAAATAAAAAAGCATTGCCAAAAACGGCAATGCTTTTTTACTTGTTGAAGCGTCCGCCTTAATGCAGCGACGCTTTGTATCCCTCGCCCCAATTTTTCATAGCGTCGAGGATCGGCTTGAGACTTTGTCCCAATTCCGTCAATGTGTATTCCACTCGCGGCGGGACTTCCGGGTAAACGGTTCGGGTCAACAGACCGCTTGCCTCCATATCCCGCAGCTGGGCGGTCAGCACCTTTTGGGACACGCTGCCGATGGATTTTTTCAGCTCTCCGAACCGCTTGGTTCCGGGCATCAAATCGCGCAGGATCAAAACCTTCCATTTATCGCCGATCAGCGTTAAAGTGGTTTCTACCGGGCAAGCCGGCAATGCTTTTACATTTTTCGTTTCACGCATCAATCCGGTCTCCTTTCATTGGTTTCTTTTTGTAACCAGCAATCCTATTATAAGATACTAGCCGTTTGGAAATCAATAGCCGCAACATAAAAAATAAAAATTTTTTCTTGCACCGGAAAAGCCAAAAACCCGCAAAATAGCGCAATTGTTTCTTTTGGGTAACCGTCCAATTGTTTCCTTTTGGTAACTACACAACAAAAAAGTGCTTACTTTACAAAAAAACTACAACTCGTATAATAAAAGCAAGAGCAAAAGAAACGGCCGATCTTAAGACTCGAAGCAACAAATCAAAAGAAAAAATACCTGTTGAAAAACAATTGGGTAATGCCAAACATTTGAATACCAAGGAGGACCCTACCATGAATAAAAACACATTTCAAACGGTTCAGCTTAAAAAGGGCGAAATGAACGTTTATGATTTCGGCGGTGTGAAACTGCACGCCTACAAAACCAATGACTTTATCGACGATGAAGTTTTCATCGTTGAGAAAAACGGCAAAGCCGTTATCATCGAATCTCCCTGTTTCTTTGACAATATTGCGGAACTGACCGCCTATTTGAAAGATATGGAAGTCGCGGGCATGCTGGTCGCCTACCACGGCGCGGGCGCAACCTTTCTGCCAAACGTTCCTAAATATGCAACGCAAAATGCGTTGGATTATTCCAAAACGGGCGGTGGCAAAGGGTTAATTGACAATTTCACCAACACATTCGGAGAAAGCTTTGACAATACGGTGCATCCAATCACCCATGTGATCGAAGCGGGGAAAATCAACATCGGCGGCATTGATTTTGTGATCAAACAGACAGCAGAGGCTTTTGATGTGGAAATTCCCGAAATCAACGCCGTTTACACCCACATGCTCGGTCATGACTGCCATTCCATTGTTGCCGGAGCCGGTCACGCCGATGCGATGATTGCCGAGCTTTACGGCTATATCACAAAAGGATATGATTTGATTCTGACCTCGCATTATACCCCTGAAGATTTGAAGGATGCCGAAACCAAAATCGACTATCTTAAAAATTTGAAAACCATTGCAGCAGAATGCGATGACGCCGAACAGTTCAAGGCGGCAGTGCAAAAACAGTATCCGGCCTATAGCGGGCAAAATTATCTGGATATGACGGCGGGCTTCTTCTTTGCCTGAAAACGACAAAAATGAAAACTTTCTGGCAGGCATATATTGAATGATTTTTCGGACAGCCGCCATGTGTTTTTACGTTGGAATGCATGGCGGCTTGTCCGCAAAGTGCGGTGATACAGGAGGAGATAGCATGACACAGGAACAAAGGCGGCTTTATTTGATTCACGCCTTGCTTGAAGAGCAACCGGCATATGCGGGAATAGAAATTCCGGAAGACGAACAGCAACAGAAAACGCTACTTCGCTCGCTTTTCAATATTCGCATGCCCTGTCCGGCCAGTCGGGATTTTCTGGCGGTACAGGACGTTTATTTGCAGGAGGAAACACGACGCAAGGGCATCACCGACCTTGCCGATCTGCAGCCGGTACAGAAAGGGATTTATCTCTGGCAGGGCGATATCACCACCCTGCGCTGCGATGCGATCGTCAATGCGGCCAATTCGCAAATGCTGGGTTGCTTTGTTCCTTGTCACGGCTGCATCGACAATGCTATCCATACCTTTTCGGGCGTCCAGCTGCGGGCTTCCTGCGCAAAATTGATGCAGCGGCAAGGGCATGAGGAGGAAACCGGTAAGGCGAAAATCACACCCGCCTTTAATCTGCCTTGCAGATATATTCTCCACACTGTGGGGCCGATCATTTCCGGATCCGTTACAAAACGGGAGCGGGAACTGTTAGCTTCCTGCTATCGTTCCTGTCTGGAAGTTGCAGTGGAAAATGACCTAAAAAACATTGCATTTTGTTGTATTTCAACGGGAGAATTCCATTTTCCGAACGATCAGGCGGCGAAGATCGCGGTCCAGACGGTGAAAGCATATCAAGAACGAACAAACAGCAAGATTGAGGTGATATTCAATGTTTTTAAGGAGACCGATCTCAACATCTACCGGAAACTGCTGGGAACAAATTGAAAAATTGAAACAGGAGATCGAGACCGCCGACGCTATTGTGATCGGTGCAGGGGCTGGCATGTCCACCTCCGCCGGCATGACCTATGACGGCGAGCGCTTTGCAAAAAACTTTTCGGATTTTCATCAAAAATACGGCTTTCGCGATATGTATTCCGGTGGGTTTTATCCCTATAGCACATTAGAGGAGCACTGGGCCTATTGGAGCCGGTATATTTTTATCAATCGCTACACCGACGCACCCAAACCGGTTTATGAAGACTTATATTATTGCATAAAGGACAAGGACTATTTTGTTCTCACCACCAATGTCGATCACTGCTTCCAAAAAGCCGGATTTGACAAAAAGCGCCTGTTTTACACACAGGGAGACTATGGGCTTTGGCAATGTTCCAAACCTTGTCATGACAAAACCTATGATAATGAAGAGCAAGTTCGCCGGATGGTCCAGCAGCAAAAGGATATGCGAGTGCCGACAGATTTGGTTCCACGCTGTCCTGTTTGCGGCGTGCCGATGACGATGAATTTAAGATCGGACGACACTTTTGTGCAGGACGAAGGTTGGTATGCCGCCGCCGGAAGATACGAAGATTTTATCCGCCGCCATAAGGGACTGCATATTTTATTTTTGGAACTGGGCGTTGGGGCAAACACCCCGGTTATCATTAAATATCCGTTCTGGCAGATGACTGCAAAAAATCCAAAAGCGGTCTATGTCTGCGTGAATTTCGGCGAGGCGTTTTGTCCGGATGCAATCGAACAGCAGTCGATTTGTATCAACGCGGATATCGGCACAGTGTTCAAACAAATGCAGTAAACAGCGTTGTTAAACTATGTTACAATACACGAAAAAAACGGCTTTTTTTATTGCAATGGAATAAAATGCTTGCAATTAAAAGCAAGAAATGTTACGATAACAACAGGGGGAAGCGCAGATTGGGCGGGATGAAAATGAAAATTCTGATTGTTTCCTATGTTGATGATAATTTCGGCGATAATCTGATCCGCATCTGTTTTGAACAGCTGCTGCGGGTCGTTTTGCGCAATTTAGGGCTGTCCGAAAATGAATGTCAGATCGAGAAAATGCCGCTCAAAAGCATTGATGCCGATCTGGTCGCGGGTGCGGATATTATCTTTTTTGCCGGCGGCGGTTTATTCGGGATGAGTTATCTCAATTTTTTCCCCTTTTTGGACAGCATCACAAAACTGGCGGATGAAAAGGGCATTCCTGTTGTTTTTTCATCAATCGGCATCAACAATATGAACGCTACTGCCGATGGTGAACAAGCGCTGAAAACAATTTTGCGGCGCAAATGCATCAAGGCGGTTTCGGTGCGGGAAAATCTGGACTTTTTTAAAACGTATGCGAAAGGCTGTGATTTTCGCATCGAATCGGTCTGTGACCCGGCGGTGTGGACGCAATATATCTATCATTTGCGCGCGACTCGGAAAACACGAACCATTGGAATCAACGTTGTTCGCGGCGGTCTTTTTAAAGACAATCAAAAGGACTGGGGCATGACCGATGAACTGCGCTATCTGGATGATTTGCGCAAACGGCTGGAAGCGGATGGTTTTTCCTGCATCTTTTATACCAACGGAAGCGTTCTGGATAACAACACACTGCATTATTTTGCGCGGGAATATAAAATTCCGGAACAAAACCTTGTCTATCCGCAGACAACGCGGGAAGTTGTTGAAACGGTGGCGGGATTCGAGGCAGTTGCTACCTTTCGGATGCATTCGTCGATCATCGCCTATGCGTTCGGGATCCCCTCTGTTGCGCTGGTCTGGAACGACAAAATCCCGTTTTTCTATGACAACATAGGACATCCGGAAAGAGCGCTTGTGTTTGAAAACTGGGATGCTAAAATCGTTTTTGAACAGATCACGGCAATTTTAGATACCAAAGAAACGGAAAAATTAGATCCGGAATATTTAATGTCGCTTTATAATTTTTTGTACCGGACAGTGCTGGAACAATGCGAAAAAGCGCAGGATACCCCGGCCTATACGTTTGAAACCGTTGCCGCGGCGTTGGCGGCAGATGCGAAAAGGATCGAAAAAGAGGATACATTTGATCTTCGCGTCAAGCTTGAAAAGGCAGAGAAGCATTATCTGGCGCGGTTCACAGAACTTCGCAGAAAAGACGGCGAAATCAGGAAATACCAAAGGGAGATCGAGGCGCGAAAAAAAGAATGCGATCGCTGCCGGGAAGATCTGCGGCTGTGCCGGGAACAGATGCAAGCGCAAAAGGAAACGCTGCAAAAACAGAAGGAAGAGCTCGATGGACTGAATCGCATGCTTGCCGTCCGTGTTTGCAGACGGTTGAAACGAAAAACGAAATAGTCTCGTTTTTTTGATATATAAGCACAGCTTATATATCATGTAATTAGAAAATATCTTTACTTATATTCAGTTATATATTATAATAAATCTGTTTGAAGTGAATCAATGGAAAACAGAAAGGTGAAAAGCAATGGAAAGAAAAGTCGGAACTATCTCCATGGGTATTCGCTGTCCGATCATCCGGCAGGGAGATGATCTTGCTAAAATTGTAGCGGATAGCGTGCTGGACGCGGCACAAAGCGAGGGTTTCTCACTGCGGGACAGAGATGTGATCAGTATCACGGAGTCGATTGTCGCAAGATCGCAGGGGAACTATGCGAGTGTGGATGCAATTGCAAAAGATGTGCAAAAAAAACTGGGCGGTGGTACTGTCGGTGTCATTTTCCCGATTTTATCCCGCAATCGTTTTGCCATTTGCCTGCGCGGTATCGCCAAAGGAGCCAAAAAGATTGTTTTGATGCTCAGTTATCCGAGCGATGAAGTGGGCAATGAACTCGTGTCGCTCGATGCGTTGGATCAAGCGGGGGTTGATCCCTACAGTGATGTGTTGACGTTATCGGAATACCGCAGGCTGTTTGGAGAGAATAAGCATCCCTTTACAGGTGTGGATTATGTTTCCTATTACAGTGAATTGATCAGAGAATGCGGCGCTGAGGTGGAGATTGTTTTTGCCAATTCACCTAAGGTGATTTTGAATTATACCGACAGCGTCTTAACCTGTGATATCCATACCCGTGCGCGCACCAAGCGCATTTTGAAAGCGGCGGGCGCAAAACGTGTCTGCGGTTTGGACGATTTGTTGACCGCTTCGGTGGACGGCAGCGGCTATAACGAAAAATTCGGGCTGCTCGGCTCCAACAAATCGGATGAAAACACAGTTAAACTGTTTCCACGTGAATGCATGGAGCTTGTGAAAACCATTCAGGCAGATGTTTTGGCGCGTACCGGTAAACATGTAGAAGTAATGGTTTACGGTGATGGTGCATTCAAAGATCCGCAGGGAAAGATTTGGGAGCTCGCAGATCCTTGTGTGTCTCCGGCATTTACCGACGGACTTGTCGGCACGCCAAATGAATTGAAATTAAAATATTTAGCGGATAATGATTTTAAGGATTTAAGCGGCGAAGCATTGCAAAAAGCCATTTCGGACAGTATCCGTCAAAAAGATGGCAGCAGTCTGGTCGGTAATATGGCGGCGCAGGGCACAACGCCGCGGCAGTTAACGGATCTGATCGGTTCGCTGTGCGATCTTACCAGTGGTTCAGGTGATAAAGGCACACCGGTCGTTTTGGTGCAGGGATATTTTGACAATTATGTAAATGAATAAAAGAAAGCATACGCCGATTTTCAAAATCGGCGTATGCTGTTTTATGGAGGAAAGACAAGTTGAATTTATTGCAGATTGCCGAGAGTATCAACCGGCTGGGCGATTTTTGCGGCATGCGGGATATACCCGAACTGACACCGGCGGCGCTTTATGAAAAATACGGATTTTTGCAAGCGGACGTGCTGGTGCTGTTTGGCGGCAGCATTTTATGTGGCGGGGACGTGCTTGCCAGTGCGATGAAAGCCGGTGTTGCAAAAAAATATGGAATTGTAGGCGGCGTCGGACACACAACAAAAACGTTGCGGGAAAACATGCGTGCGCAGCTTTCGGCAAATTTGCCGGCCGAACTGTCGGAAGCGGAGATGTTTGCATTATACTTAAAAGAAAAATACAGTTTGCAGCCTGATTTTTTGGAATGCAGGTCCACCAATTGTGGGAATAACATTACTTTTTTACTGGAGCTTTTGCATCAAAAACAGATTCCGGTTCCCCGCATGATTCTGGTGCAGGATGCGACGATGCAGCGCCGGATGGACGCGGGATTGCGCAAATATGCAGCAGATGGATTGACGATTGTCAATTACGCGGCGTACCGGACAAGGGTGTGTGTTAAAAATGAAAAGCTGGTTTTTGACAATCCCCCTAAAGGCATGTGGGATGTCGGGCGTTATGCATCGCTGCTGATGGGAGAAATTCGGCGCCTGTCGGATGATCAAGACGGCTATGGCCCGAATGGAGCAGGATTTATCGCGCATGTTGATGTGCCAAAGAAGGTGCAGACGGCTTTTTCGACATTGCAGAAGGAGGACGTTGGAACGGTGCGTCCGGCGGATGACCAATTTGCAACGAAAAGATAAAAGCTTCGGAACCCTGAAAGGGTCCGAAGCTTTTTTGCTTTTTGAACAATTTAAAAGAATTTGTCTTTGACACCGATAATCAAGATCAGCAAAATGATGACCGGCAGGATATAGGCCATGTAAAATCGCAGCCCGTTTGCCATTTTGAGTCCTTTTCCGGTGTTGGCTTCCTTTAAAAAGTTTTTCCAGCCCCAACCGTAACGCGACACACAGAAAATCAGATAAATCAGTGACCCCAACGGTAAAATCAGATTGCTGACGATAAAGTCCTCCAGATCCATGATGGTGGAACCTTCTCCAAACGGCTGGAAGCCGGAAAGCAGGTTAAAGCCCAGCACGCAGGGGAGTGACAATAAAATCATGACGACGACATTCACCGCAATAACCTTTTTGCGGCTGCGTCCGGTCATGTCCATGCCGCAGGCGATGATGTTTTCAAACACCGCAATAACGGTTGAAAAGGCGGCAAACGCCAGAAAGAGGAAAAACAGGCTGCCCCAAACGCGACCGCCGGGCATATGATTAAAAATATTCGGCAGTGTGATGAAAATCAGATTTGGACCGCTGTCGGGACTGACGCCGAATGCAAAGCAGGCGGGAAAGATGATCAGACCGGAAAATACCGCTACAAAAGTGTCGAGAACAGCAACACGCAGCGATTCACCGCACAGCGCGCGCTCTTTGCCGATATAGCTGCCGAAAATCGCCATTGCGCCGATTCCGAGACTCAGGGTGAAAAATGCCTGGTTCATTGCAGCGACAATCGTTTCGCCGATTCCGATATCCGCCATGCGTTCAAAATCCGGCAGCAGATAGAATTTAAGACCCTCTGCGCTACCATCAAGCAGCATACTGTTGACCGCCAAAACCACAATCAGCAAAAGCAGCAGGATCATCATGACTTTCGTGACTTTTTCAACACCTTTTTGCACGCCGAAAGAACAAATTAAAAAGCCCGCAATCACAACGATAATCATCCACATAGTCATAATACCGGGATTTTGCAGCATGTCGTTGAAAACGGATTCAACTTGGCTGACCTCAGTATCCACAAAAGTACCGGTTGCCGTCAGATAAAAATAATGCAGCATCCAGCCAGACACCGTTGTGTAGAACATCATCAAAAGATAGTTACCGGCCAGCGCCATGTAACCCTGCAAATGCCATTTATGACCCGGCTTTTCCAGCACCTTCAAAGCCAGCAGCGGACTTTTGCGGCTGGCACGGCCGATGGCAAATTCCATTGTCATGATCGGCACGCCCATGACAATCAGAAAAAACAAATAGATCAAAACAAATGCGCCGCCGCCGTAACGTCCGGTAATATAGGGGAATTTCCACACGTTCCCGATACCGATTGCACAACCGGCAGACAACAAAATAAAGCCTAGGCGAGAACCCAGTTTTTCACGCTGTTCCATCATCAAAACTCCTCACCATTCATTTCCGGCTATTATCATAGCATACTTTCAAAAGAAATAGAATCGGTTTTTCTTATAAAAATGTATAGCATAAATTGGTTGATTTTCATAAAAAATAAATTATTTGTTTTTTTCAGATTGTTGACATTCCATGATAAGCGCTATATAATAACCTCATTCAGAATGTAGCGTGCCAAAAGGGGGTTGTTTATATGCCGGAAAACAGACTCAATCAACAGACGCTGCAGTCCCGCCTGTTTGCGCTCAAGGCAGAGGTTGGCGAATGGCTGGACAAACGGAGGTGTTCCGATGGACCGTTTGGTCGGTTTTCCTTTTGCGAAGGTGCGATGGCGCCGTATGAACTGAACGCTTCTACCGGCGGAATAGAACTGTGGGTCATGCTGGGACTGCCGATGGACATGGAACAAAAACAGCAGGCAACAGCGGTTTTGCAGGAGTATCAGCAGCCGGAAAACGGTTTGGTTTATGATCCGGCGTGGGAGGGGCGGTATATCGATTGCGACAGAGAGACTGCCTGCAAAACAAGCTTCTTTTTCACCATGACTGCCGCAAGCGCTTTAGAGGCATTGAAAACGACCTATCGCTATCCGATCCGGTATCTGACGGAATCGTCACCCGATGAATTGGTTTCAAAAACAACTTTAACCAATGCAGTCGGTGGGCCTTATGGTATCGGGAACTACGGCACGCTTTTGCGCGTCAACGCAAAGCGCGGCGATCAGTGCGCTGAGGATGCATTTTGGAAAACCTGTGATTATCTAGAGACAACGCAGGATCCGCAAACCGGTTTTTGGTCGGATACATCCATTCAACCGCCGTATACCCGGTATATCAATTTGTGTTTTCATCTGCTGCGAACAACCTGGAACGTTGTGGGGAAGCCGTATCCGCATGCGGATAAAATGATTGATATCTGCCTTTCCTGTGCAGATGATCCGGCGTTTTACGGCTGGGAAAACGGTTTTGCCTGCAACGATCTGGATTTGGCGGTCGTGTTGTATTCCGCGTCGCAATACACAAACCACAGAGCAAATGAAGTCTCTGCTTGGGCACAACGGGCGTTGCCGCAGCTTTTGCGGGTGCAAAAGGCGGACGGCGGTTTTTCCTTTTATCATAACAAAACAATGACGGAACACTTTTTTATCCGCATGACCGATGGTTTCACAGATCGCGGAGATATGTGGGGAACTTTGATGTATATGGGCGCGATCAAAATGGCGGCACACCTCGCCTTTCCGGATATGCGGGTCCCCTGGGATTTTTGCAGGGTGCACTGTGTGCCGCAGGTCATAAAGGATGAAAAAGATGTTTAAAAGTTTAAAAAACCGGCTGCGGTTCCATCAAAAACGAATTTGGGTGGATGCGTCGGCGAATGTTTCAAAAAAAGCAGTGCTGGATACCCATACTTATGGAAACGGCAGCATTCGGATCGGCGCCAACAGCAGGATTTTTGAATTTGCGGTACTTTCCTGTTGCGGAGGAGCTATTCAAATCGGGGAGAATTCCACCGTCAATCCGTTTTGCGTGCTTTATGGGCACGGTGGACTGCAAATTGGAAACGGTGTGCGGATCGCGGCACAGACAGTGATGATACCGGCAAACCATAAGTTTGTATCGACAGACCGACCGATCTATCAACAGGGATTGACGAAAAAAGGAATTGTAATCGAAGACGATGTCTGGATCGGTGCAGGCTGTAAAATCTTAGATGGTGTGACGATCGGCAAAGGCAGCGTGATCGGCGCCGGCAGCGTGGTGACAAAATCCGTCGCGCCATATTCTGTGATGGTAGGCGTGCCGGCAAAACCATTATATAACAGAAAAGACCGTTGTGAAACGACGGCCGGATCGGAGGATACGATATGCGATTCACACGGCAGCAATACATCGATTTGATGACTTTTCAAAAGCCGCAAAAACAGATGTTTTCGGAACTTTTCGGACCGATGAAGCAGTTAGAGCCGGAATGGAGGGCTCAGGGCGCAACGCCCGGTGAAATGGATATGACCGATTTTTGCTGGGACTATGTGCCCACCGTTTCCTGCGGCGGTGTTTGCGGCGCTTTTGGCGGGCCAAAAGAAGTGATCGTTGAAGAAAACGAGGAATTTACCATTTCTATCGATACCCTGGGGCGGCGTATGAAGCTGTGTAAAGCGGCGGCCACCATTCCGCTGCCGATGGACTATCCGGTCACCGATATGGATTCATGGCTGAAAATCAAACCGTTGTTCCAATACCGCCCCGACCGTGTTGATCAACAAAAGGTGATGCACGCCAAACAATTGCAGGCAGACGGTGCGCTGGTTACCGCGAATATTCCCGGCGGGTTTGACCTGCCACGCGAACTGATGGGAGAAGCAAACCTTTGTATTGCGTTTTATGAAGATCCCGAACTGATTGCGGATATATTAAACACCGCAGGAGAGACAGCTTATCGGGTGTTGGATGCAGTCAGCGATGTTGTGACCATTGATCTTTTGCATGTGCACGAAGATATGGCGGGGAAATCCGGACCGTTGATCGGTCCGGTACAGGTGCGAGAATTCATTGCGCCGTATTATCAAAAAATCTGGAACCTTTTATCCAATAAGGGAACGCGCCTTTTTTCCCAGGACAGCGACGGCGATATGAGCCCCGTGATCGACGCGTTTTTGGATGCGGGCATTAACATCATGTATCCGGCGGAGCCCTGCGGCGGAATGGATATTGTGGCACTGCGTCAAAAATACGGGACGCGTCTTGCCTTTAAAGGCGGCATCAATAAGCATGTTCTGCGCGGCACAAAGGAAGAGATCAAAAAAGAATTGACTTATAAAATGCAGCCGCTGATGCAGCAGGGCGGCACGGTTTTCGGACTGGATCATCGTATTCCGAACGGCACGCCGCTTGAAAATTATAAGTATTATGTGCAGCTTGGCCGCGAACTGCTCGGCAGAGAACCGATTGAAAAAGATGAAAAAGGCTGGGCAAGAATGGCGTTTTAGGGAAAATCGATTGAAACATTTTTATAGGTAAAATATAATAACAAAATCAATACATGCAAAAAGAACAGTCTTAATATTACAAAATAAGACTGTTTTTTTTGACTGATTTATGCTATTATAATACCAATCATACATAAAATGAATTTGTAAGGCAAAGGAGAGATTGGATGGATTTTTTTATTGAGATTTTAAAAACAATTCTGTTTGGTATTGTCGAGGGAATCACCGAATGGCTGCCAATCAGCAGCACCGGACATATGATTTTGCTGGATGAATTTGTGAAACTCGATGTATCAGCGGATTTTTGGGATATGTTTTTAGTCGTCATTCAGCTTGGTGCGATTTTGGCGGTTGTTGTGCTGTTTTTCAAAAAGCTTTGGCCGTTTTCCTATAAAAACGGAATCCTGAAATCTGATAAAGCCACCTGGATCATGTGGTTAAAAATTTTGGTAGCTTCGGTTCCTGCCGGCGTTGTGGGCGTTTTGTTTGATGAGCAGCTCAACGCATTGTTTTATAATTATCAAACCGTTGCGATCATGCTGATCCTATTTGGTATTTTGTTTATTATCGTGGAAAACCACAATCGCAATCAGCATCCGATGGTGCAATCCATTTCAGGCATTTCCTATCGAGCCGCACTGTTTATCGGCGTGTTCCAGCTGATTGCTGCGGCGTTTCCCGGTACTTCCCGGTCGGGAGCGACGATCGTCGCCGCTTTAATGATCGGTATTTCCAGAACCACTGCGGCGGAATTCACCTTTTTTCTTGCCATCCCCGCAATGTTCGGCGGCAGTGCGTTAAAACTTTTAAAATTCGGTTTCGATTTTTCGATGGAAGAATTGATTATCTTATTTGTCGGCATGGTAGTAGCCTTTGTTGTATCGGTGTTGGCGATCAAGTTTTTGATGGGCTATATCAAAAAACACGATTTCAAAGTATTCGGTTGGTACCGAATCGTGTTGGGCGTGTTGGTGCTGGGTTATTTTCTGCTTTCAAGGTAGCTGCGAAAAGCGTTGTTTGTAAAAACGACGCTTTTCTTTGTTTAAATTGCACAAAATGCATTCACAAATATTGTCATCGGATGTGCAGTTAGGTGTTGATTTACATTTGGGGTTGTGTTAAAATCAAAATATCAGTAATTTTTTGATACTGAAACAACAACCGACAGCATATAGCTGTTTATAAAGAAAGGGTGCATCAACTTGAAACAATATGATCCCAAAAACATCAAAAATATTGCGTTACTCGGGCATGGCTCCTGCGGCAAAACAACGCTCGCAGAAGCGATGCTTTATGTTTCCGGCGCGACCGACCGTTTGGGAAAAGTTGCAGACGGCAATACCGTGATGGATTTCGATCCGGAAGAAAAAAAGCGGAAAGTATCGGTTTATTCCTCTGTGGCTTCACTCGAATGGAAAGAGACCAAGCTGAATTTGATCGATGCACCAGGTCTTTTTGATTTTGCAACCGGCGTCAGTGAAGCGATGCGCGCCGCACGCACCGCGCTGATTGTGCTTTCTGCAAAATCCGGTTTGAATGTCGGATCGGAAAAAGCCTACAAGGCTGCCACCAAATATGGTCTCAAAAAGATTTTCTTTATCACAAAAGCAGATTCCGAACATGCGAACTGCCGTGATGTGATTAACCATTTAAAAGAGGTCTACGGCAATGCGATTTGTCCGGTCATTATTCCGCATGCAGTCGATCACAAGGTTGAATGTTATGTAAATTTGGTGAGCGGCAAGACCTGGCGTTATGAAAACGGAAAAGCGATTGAATGTGAACGGCCGGATATGGGCGGTAAATTTGAACAGATGTATAATCTGTTGTGCGAGTCTGTGGCGACGACTTCGGAAGAATTGATGGAAAAGTTCTTCTCCGGAGAGCCTTTCACGGAAGACGAATTGTTTGAGGGTCTCAAAAACGGCGTCGCAACAGGAGAAATTGCGCCGGTTTACTGCGGTGCAGGTCAAACCTGCGAAGGAATTGATATCCTGCTCAACGCGTTGGTGAAAATTCTGCCGAGCGCAGCTGAAATCGGTGGTGAGATCGCCGAAAAAGACGGAAAAGAAGTGGAAATTCCCTGCGATCCCAATGGACCGCTTGCAGCAGTCGTTTTCAAAACGGTCGCCGATCCGTTTGTCGGAAAGCTATCCTATTTTAAAGTCATTTCCGGCAAAATGCAGACCAATGCCTCCGTTGTCAACAGCAGAACGGGTCAGACGGAACGTATCGGCAAGGTCATGCAGGTGTTTGGTGGCAAACAGACCGATGTGGACGCCGTCGTTGCGGGCGATATCGGCGCGGTAGCCAAATTGTCCGCTGTGAACACCGGCGACACGCTGTGTGCACCTAATAATGTGGTGAAACTAAAGGGCGTCGACTTTACTGCCCCGTCAATTTCCATGGCGGTATCACCCGCAAAAAAAGGCGATGAAGACAAGATCGCACAGGCGATGGTGCGGATCATGGAAGAAGATCCGAGCATTACCTTTGTGCAAAATCGTGAAACCCACGAGCAGATTTTATCCGGACTCGGCGAACAGCATATTGATGTGGTAGTCTCCAAATTGAAATCTAAATTCGGCGTAGATGTCGTGCTCACCCCGCCGAAAGTGGCATATCGCGAGACCATTCGCAAAAAGGTCAAGGTGCAGGGACGGCATAAAAAACAATCCGGCGGTCACGGGCAATTCGGCGATGTCTGGATTGAATTTGAACCCTGTGATTCGGATACGCTGGTATTTGAAGAAAAGGTCTTTGGCGGCGCGGTTCCGAAAAACTTTTTCCCGGCAGTGGAAAAGGGACTTTTGGACTGTGTGAAAAAAGGCGTTTTGGCCGGTTATCCGGTTGTTGGTCTGAAAGCGACGCTGGTGGATGGTTCCTATCACCCGGTAGATTCCTCCGAAATGTCCTTTAAAATGGCGGCAGCTATTGCGTTCAAAAACGGTTTACCGCAGGCGTCCCCTGTGCTGCTTGAGCCGGTCGGCACACTAAAGGCTGTTGTGCCGGACGACGATATGGGCGATATTATCGGCGACATCAATAAACGGCGGGGCAGGGTGCTTGGCATGAATCCGGGGGAAGACCGTTATCAGGAGATTTTAGCGGAAGTTCCGATGGCGGAAATGAGTGACTTTGCAACCACTTTGCGTTCTGTCACACAAGGCAGAGGCAGCTTTACCTTTACATTTGAACGGTATGAGGAAGCGCCTCCCGCAGTTGCCAATAAAGTCATTGAAGAAGCCAAAGCAGCGGGCAATGTTGAGTCATAAGACCGGATTTTTCGGCCTGATTGACACAAATTGTCATTGTGCACAATTTGTGAATAAACTTTTTGGCAAGATGAATGAAAATGAAATTGCTATTGATTTAAGTCAAAGAATGTTATATAATTAATATGTCTAAAAGGCGTTTTGTCTGTTTATGCAACACAAAACATTTAAAGGAGGATTTGATATGAAAATATCAAGACGTTTTGTAAGCGTTCTCATTGCTTTGGCAATGATCGTTTCAACGGTTTCTCTGGTTGCGTCCTTCTCTGCAAGTGCGGAGGATGAAGCGGCAGCAGAGAAAATTTATTTCCAGAAATTCACGGAAGATAATTTTGTGGACTATGGGTTGTACACCAAGACCGGCACCTGGGAATGGGAAGCCAACGGCGTTGCAGTGGACACCAAGGTCCCGGCTGCTTCCATGACCTATAATGAGGATTCTTTCCGTATGGAATCGCTTGTCGAACAGGAAGTTGAGAACAGCCAGGGCGAAACCGAAACAGTTTATGGCGTTCTGGGCACCAGTGCGATCTTTTCACTGGATGATACTGCCCGTGATCCTGAAGTGTGGGAAATCGCCAAGGAAAACGGCCAGAAGGTTTATGACGAGACGATCGCCACAAAAGAAACAGAAGCTGAAAAAGAGGCCTATGCAAAAAGTTCGCCTGCCGCACCGACGGTTTATGCTTCTGTTTATGTGGAAAATGCAGAGAAATACAATCTGGATAGAAAAGGCGAAGTGGATACAACCGTCATGGTAGACACACAGGTTGTCTTTTCTCTGCAGATGAAAGACGGTTCTTTCAGACGTGTTTCTACCACTTATATGGACATGTATCAGACAAAGCTTGATATCGCGATTCCGATGCGCTATACCGAAACGGTTTTGGATGCCGACGGTAATCCGGTGCTGGACGATTCCGGCAAAGCTGTCACACAGCCGGTCGTTCTGGAAAATCTGGATGATGTGACCGGCATCAAAGTTGAAATGTACCACTGGGAAAGAAAAGCCCAGACCATCGTGGTTTCCAACCTGACGGTTTCCGGCTCTGCCGAACTGCCGGAATTGCCGCCGATTGAAGTGGAACCCGGCACACAGACTGCGACATTCTTTAACTTTAATAGCATCTACAAAAAAGATTACGGCGGAAATCCCGATAAAGTCAACTATAGTGCAGACGGTGAAAAATACACCCCGAAAGCTGTTGGTTGGGCGAACCTGAGAGCGACACTGAACAACCCGCTGAATCAATGGCAGGTTTATTATCAATTTGACCGTGACGCTGCAAACTATGCTTTGACAGTTGCGAACATGGAAGGCAATTCGAAAACCATGGAAGTCACAGTGGACTTGATTAGCTGCGTGGATCAGGAAGATCAGCCTGTTGTGGCAGAAATAGAATTCATGTTTGAAACCTATGAGAAGATCGATGGCCAAACCATGCAGATCTTTGCAAATGCATGGCAGCAGCCCGGCACATCGGCTACCTATAAATTTGATGTGTCGCAATATGACATCAACATGATCAAGGGCGTTCGTTTTGCGATCCAGAACTATGCTTACTACAATGAAGATGGCGTTATTTGCGAATGGGCGGACACCGATGGCGACGGTAAGCAGGATTCCTATGTGGATCTGGACGGTAACGTTGTCGGCAATAAAGAAGACGGCAAAGAGTATAAAGGTATCGCGATCAACATGGAAGCGAACATTTCTCCGATCACCGTCAGCGTCGACACAACACCTCCCACTACTCGGACTGTGACAACAACTACAACGACCACTAAGGATCCAAATGCTGAGGTGGAAGGTGCAGGTTATCATTTCTTAGAAATGACTTCTACCAACTTTGACGATACTTTTGGTAATGCACCGGAAACAATCGTGATTACCGAAAAAGGCGCAATCACGACAGTGAATCTGAAGGATCAGGCGATTGCGAGCAAATCCTCCGTTGAAGATGATACCTATACTTCGACTTACCTTGGCGACGATGAAGATTATCTGGGACCGATCATCAAATTAAAGAGCCCGACGAAGGTTTCGCAGCAGCATCAAATGGGTTGGTATGTTTCGTCGGAATATATGGCGGAACGCGAAACCGGCTATGACGGTCCGGAATTTGACTATTCCGATCAGGTTCGGCAATGTGTGGAATATGCGCAGAATGCCGCCGGATTGCTTGCAGTGGATGTCACTGTGAATTCCTGCAAGCACGGGGCAACCAAAGAAGATTGCGGCGCACAGATTGAAGTCATGATTCATACCTTCGACGCAGCGTTCAGTGTTGACGTGATGAAGTGGGTCAGCGTTGGACAGACGGGCACACTGTTCCTTGATGTTTCGGAACTGAATCCGGACGATGTGCAGATGCTGCGTTATGTGGCACAGAACTATGCGAACGTCAATCCGGATACCGGTAACGCCTGCGGCTGCACTGACGTCGATGTGGATTTCTCCCCGCTTTATGTTCCGGGTAACGACCAGATGGCGCAGACTACACAGAAGGTAACTGTGCCTGCGGATGAAGACGAAGCAAAATACATCGCGGATCTGTACAATGCACTGCCGGGTACAAATGCTAGCGACTACACCACTTATGATCAATTCCTCGCGCTGGAGAAATTTGTGCAGGCTTATGCGGATGCAAGTGTTGCGACACAGAAAGTGTTGGAAGAAAAATACGGTATTACCATGGATGATTATGGTGTGCTGATGGAACTGTACAATACCATTGATGTAACACAATTGGTAGGTTTCCCGGGCTTTGGCGCTGACGGTTCACCGTCGACCGGCGCGGTAGCGGCACCGATCGGTATCGCACTGGCGGCTTGCGCAGCAGGCTATGCGGTTTATAAAACCCGTAAGAAAAACTAGAAAATAAATGCTCTAAAATTCAGCAGGGTCTTTAGACTCTGCTGAATTTTTACTTTGCAGGAATTAGAAAACAAAACAATTTCCAGAATGCAACAGAGAATGTCCCGCTTTCTTTTTAATTTATTGAATTTTTATGAATTTTGCAAAAATCATGTGATAAAGCTTGTAAAAGCTTTGATTTTCAAGTATAATATTCAATGTATATTTGTGTATTTTTATTTTGGAAGGCAGGCATCTTCGTTGGCTACCGATTTTGGAATCGACTTGGGTTCCCGGCGCACAGTGATTTGTAGCGGAAAAAGCATTGTGCTGGATGAATATTCCGCAATTTCTTATGAAACCTATACCGGTGATCTGATCGCCGCAGGAAATGATGCTTATCAAATGATTGGCCGCACGCCGGAAAGCATCACTGCGGTTTGCCCGATTGTGAACGGCGTTATTGCGCAATACGATCTGGCAGAAAGCATGATCGCCGCTTTTTTGCATGCTGTCGCCGATAATAAGCTGTTCAAGGCCCGATTGATGGCGGCTGTGCCCAGCGCGATCACTGAGATGCAAAAACGCGCATTATATAATGCATTTTCTGCTTCCGGCGCACGGGATGTTTGCCTGATCGAAGCGCCGGCTGCGGCGGCGCTTGGAATCGGATTGGATTTTACAACACCTAAAGGCTCAATTGTTGTGGATATTGGCGCCGGCACAACGGATATTGCAACATTATCAATGGGACGCGTGGTCAAATTTGAATCTTCTCCGGTTTCCGGCAGCAGTTTTAATGAAGCGATCTCGCGCTACATAAAGCAGGAACAAAATGTGATGATTGGGCACCACACGGCGGAGAAAATTAAACGTCAGATCGGTTGCGTTTTACCCCGGCCGTTGGAATTGACCATGTTTGCAAAAGGCAGGCACCAGTTCACCGGCCTGCCCAAAACTTTTGAAATCAATACCAGCGAAATGATTACGGCGCTATATGATACCGCTTTATCAATCTGCCGGTCAATTCAGGCGGTCATTGAAAAAACACCACCGGAAATCACGGCGGATATTGACAGAGATGGTATCACATTAATTGGCGGCGGATCTTTGCTGTTCGGCTTAGATCGATTTATCGCAGATTATACCGGTGTGAAAGTCAATACTGTCCGAGAACCCAAAACTTGCGTTGCACGCGGGACAATTGTTGCGATGCAAAACTTCAAAGCGCTGCAATCAGCAGATTTCCGATTTAAATCACTTGAAGAATTAACGATGGCTTAAGATATTAAAAAGATAAAAAGGAGGGACGGCTATGCGCAGAAAAATCGGTTTATTAACGCTGATACTGGCCGTGGCGCTATTGTTGACCTCCTGCACCGGCGTGCTTGCCGATCCGGAGAGTTTGATTTCTCCACCAAAAGCAGACGGTGAATTGCAAGGGATTGAAGAGGCGTTATATGCGGCGGTCGGCAAAGATTTCAGTTTTATTTATCCGAGTGCCGGGGAAAATCGATCTTCCTGTATCAGTGTAGACTTAAATGGAGACAGCAAAAACGAAGCGATTGTTTTTTATCGATTAAAAAACGATTCCTCTATGATTCATATGAACTTTTTTGCAGAAAATGACGGAGCCTGGAAATCCGCCTTTGAAACACAATTTGCATGTTCTGGGTTGGATCGTGTTGATTTTCAGGATGTTTGCGGCGATAAAAATTTGGAGATTATGGTCGGCTGTAATATGTATAGCGCGACAGATAAGCAGCTGAATATTTTCACATTAGCGGGAAATACACTTTCTTTATTGTCACAGGAGAACTATTCTTCTTATTCCATTGTGGATATAATGGAAAATGTAAAACCCCAGATTTTATTGCTCTCCATTCAAACGCAGGTAGCTGTCAAGGAAGAATCAAATCTGCAAGATGCATCCAATGTGCAAAAGAGCGCTTTTGCACGCTTTTTGACATTTGGTGACCAAAACACTGTGGTGGAAACCGGCAGAGTGGAACTGGATCCCAATATTACCGGATTTTCCAATATCACGACTGGTTTATTAAACGACTCCGATAAAGCCATTTATGTAGATGCCAATAAAGGGTCGGATTTAATGATCACAGAAATTTTATATTTTGACAACACACTGATCAATGCGTCCTATGATGCAACGCTTGGAGAAACGCGTGAAACCAAGCGAGAAGCGCCGATCCTGTGCCGTGACATCGATCAAGACGGCCGCATTGAGATTCCTTCGGCGCAGGTGATTAAAGGCTATACCGATAAAGCTATCGGCGAACGTAATTATTACACCATATGGCGATCTTATGATAAAACGGGATTTCAGATGAAGTCTGCCGGTGTTTTAAATGCAGTGGACGGCTATTATTTAAATTTAGAAAAAGATATCGATTGGTTGGAAAGTATAACCTTTGTTTCGGACACAGGGTTAAAAACAAGAACATTTTATGATTGGAATTTTGATGAATCCAAGGCGGGGGATGAACTCTTTACCATTAAAGTGTTTACCAAGCGTGCGTGGCAATCAGAGGACAATGATGATTATAAAGTGGTTACTGTCAGTGGCGACAACGTTTATACGGTGAATATCAATGAAAAGAACACATCCAGTTACCAGATGACATTAACGCAGATAAAAGATCATTTTGTTTTGTTATAATGCAGTGATGAAAAGAAAGACGGTGAATGAATGAAAAGAATTTTGGTTGTTGAGGATGAAGCGGCTATCCGGGAATTTGTTGTCATTAACTTAAAACGAGCAGGGTATGAAACGGTGGAAGCAGAGGACGGCGAACAGGCGCTGCGTATTTTTGCAGCTGATCCTGATTTTCAGGTCGTTTTATTGGACATTATGATGCCGGGTATCGACGGTTTGTCCGTCTGCAAAGAGATTCGTGCGAAGAACAGCATGGTTGGCATTATCATGCTGACCGCAAAAAGTCAGGAAATGGATAAGGTGTCTGCACTGATGATGGGTGCGGACGATTATATGACAAAGCCGTTTTCACCGACCGAGTTGGTCGCGCGGGTGGATTCGTTGCACCGCCGGGTAGAGATGTTGGCGCAGTCGATGCGGTCTGCTAACAATTCCGATGAGGTGGTGCAGGGAGAATTCACTTTGAATCTGCGCCGCAGGACATTGCAGAAAAACGGCATGGATATTGAATTGACACCGGTGGAATTTCAAATTATCGAATATCTTTTTTCCTCTCCCGGCGTTCCGATCGACCGGTTGGATATTCTAAAACGCGTTTGGGGCGAATCCTATATCGGCGAAGAAAAAATTGTGGATGTCAACATCCGGCGGCTGCGAATGAAGATTGAGGATGATCCTTCTGTCCCACGGCATTTGATTACCGTTTGGGGAAGAGGATATAAATGGAGCGTATAAATAAGCGTAATTTTTAAAGGCAGGTGGAAAACATGCGAGCGGGCGATATTCAGGTCAAAGGCCTGACAACGCGGTGGTTATTGAATATTATCGGCGTAGTTGTGATCGTGCTCGCTGTTGTGCAGATCGTCTGCTCTGTGTTAATCTATAATTTTTATTATAATGCCGTTCAGCAGGGCATTGATTCCAGAATCAGCATGTCCAGCGGTTTTTTGTCCAAAAACAGCGGCGTGTCCGACTCGGATTTTGAAATTGCCGCGAAAGCTTATGTAGATGAATTTCCGGATAAAAACGCGTTGGAATTGCAGGTGTTGGATAAAAACGGGAATGTGATTGTTTCTTCTCGCGGTTTTTTGCCAAACGATCAGGACTTTGCCGATTATCAAACTGCGTTGCAGGACGCCAATGGTTATGGAAAATGGATCGGCGAAAATGTAAATGGTGAAAAGGTGATGGCGGTCACCAAACTGGTCCCGCAAACAAACGATGTCAGCGTTGGTGCGATCCGTTTTGTTGCGTCATTGACCCAGATCGATCGCAATATTTTATATAATATTTTATTGTTGCTGGCAGTTTGTCTTGTCTTGCTTGCATTTACCGTGATTTCCGGGACATTGTTTTTGCGTTCCATTATTTCACCAATCAAGGCAATTACAAATGTTGCGTTTCGCATTGCTTCCGGAAACTTTGAAGACCGGCTGCCGGTTAAGGATGCAGACGAGATCGGAAAACTGTGCGATACCATCAATTATATGGCGTCGGAATTGCAGTCGACTGAAAAAATGAAAAATGAATTCATTTCTTCGGTTTCGCATGAACTGCGCACACCCTTGACCGTTATTAAAGGCTGGGCGGAAACAATGCGTGGATCGATTGAGAACGATCCGGCGCTGGCGGAAAAAGGACTTGATGTGATTGTCAACGAATCTGCACGACTTTCCGGGTTAGTGGAAGATTTGCTGGACTATTCCAAAATGCAAGCCGGCCGAATGGAACTTAACAAACAAAAAATCGATATTTTGGCAGAGCTTGGAGAAGCGGTGTATATGTATGAAGACATCGCCAAGCAGCAAGGTATTAAGCTGGAATATATCGAACCGGCGATTTTGCCACCGGTCATGGCAGATCCGGAACGATTAAAACAGGTGTTTATCAATGTGATTGACAATGCAATCAAATATTCCGAAAGCGGCGACCAGGTGTTGGTAGAAGCTTCTCAACATGATATTTATGTGAAAATTACCGTGATTGATACCGGCTGCGGTATTGCCGCAGAAGATTTAGGTCGGGTCAAGGAACGTTTTTATAAAGCCAATAAAACAGTACGGGGATCGGGAATCGGCCTTGCGATCGCGGATGAAATCATTAAAATGCACGATGGTATTTTAGAGATCGATTCCAAAGAAGGGGCGGGAACCACTGTCCGTATCATTTTACCGTATATTTTATCGAATGAACAAGAAAGGAATAATGCGATTGAATAACCAAAATAGAGATTGTTTATGTAAAAAAACGTCTATCGGCGGTCAGGCAGTTATCGAGGGCGTTATGATGAAGGGGCCGTTGAAAACGGTGCTTGCCGTGCGCAATACCTTCACAAAAGAAATCACCGTGGAGGATGTACCGAGCAAACCGGCATCGCAGCGCAATAAATTTCTGCGCTTGCCGCTGGTTCGCGGTGTCGTCGGTTTTGTCGATTCGCTCCGCACAGGGTATAAAACGTTAATGCGTTCTTCCGAATTATCCGGTATGCTGGAGATTGAAGAGGAAGAGGACAAAGAGAAAAAACTTGAAAAAGCTTTAAAAAAAGCAGAAAGAAAAGCAAAACGGAACGGGCAACCGATACCGGATCGGGAAACGGTTCAAGCACAGCTGGAAGAAAAAGAAAAAAGCAAAGAAAATTCCAAAGGCATGGAAGTGTTCATGAATATTCTCATGGCGATATCCGGCGTTTTGGGTGTGTGTTTGGCCGTGGTGCTGTTCATGGTGCTGCCAACCTTGATTTTTAATGGTATCAAAGGAATTTCCACCGATGCCTTGGAAAACTACAGGACGCTGATTGAGGGCGGTATGAAAATTGTGATCCTGATCGTGTATTTGCTGCTTGTTTCCCAAACACAGTATATTAAACGGCTGTTTAAATATCACGGCGCGGAACACAAAACGATTTTCTGTTATGAAAAAGGCCTGCCGCTGACGGTAGAAAACGTGCGCAAACAAATTCGTTTTCATCCGCGCTGCGGAACCTCTTTTATGTTTTTGATGATCGTGGTCGGCATCGTGTTTTCCCTGCTGGTGCAGCAGTTGTTTCCCTGGTTGACCAACAGCGCTGCGGTCTGGGTTATTATCAAGATTTTGATGATTCCGCTGTTTTGCGGTGTGGGATATGAGCTGATTAAATTCTGCGGCCGGCATGATAATCTGCTGACAAGGATCATTGCGGCACCCGGTCTTTGGATGCAGCGAATCACCACAAAAGAGCCGGACGACGATATGATCGAAGTCGCCATCGCATCTATGAACCCGGTGATTCCGGAAAACGGAGAAGATCAGATTTAAAAGGAGTAACCGGCTTGACGATTCGGGAATTGTGCAAAACATGCGCAGCACACCTGCAAACGGAAAATGCGGATTTTGAAGCAAGACAGATTGTTTTGCATCAATTGAAAATGGGTGGCAGCGACTATATCTTACATGCGAAAGATCCGGTTCCAGCAGATACAGCGCGTATTTGTGAGGAACTGGTCGATCGCCGCAATGGCGGAATACCGTTGTATTACCTGCTGGGCGAATGCGAGTTTTACGGACTTCCCTTTCTGGTCGGCCCCGGTGTTTTAATTCCGCGTGCGGATACCGAAACATTGGTGGACTGTGCACTTTCCAAAATAAAAGATTTGTCAAATCCGCGTGTATTGGACTTGTGTTCCGGCAGCGGCTGTGTTGCGGTGTCCATTGCGAAACACCGGCCGGATGCTGTTGTTACAGCAGTGGAATTGCATGAAAAAGCGTTCTCTTTTTTGCAGCGAAATATCGTTTTGAACCAAACGAAAAATGTGCAGGCTGTGCGTGGTAATGCACTGACTTTTACCGGGGATTATGATCTGGTGACCTGCAACCCGCCGTATATTGCGCTGGAAGAGAAACAAACGCTGCAAAGAGAAGTGCGAAAGGAACCGGAAACCGCACTTTTTGCAGGTTCGGATCCTTATTTGTTTTATCGCCGGATCTGCGCGAATTTCAAGGCGGTAAAAGGCGTGACAGTTTGTTTTGAAGTGGGCGTTTTAATGGACAGTAAAACTGCTATAATTTTAAAGGAAAACGGTTTTACCGCCATTGAAATCACAAAGGATCTTTGTGGCATCCCGCGCGTGGTTTGCGGACGGCAAAATTAACAGCTGATTCATTATTCGGCCTTGCGGCTGCGATATAATAAATTTATGGTGCCGCTGTGTTTTTGTGGAAGGTAAAACCGAATGTTTCACAAACAAAGCGGCGTACCGCCGGGTTTACCGTTTTGTTTTTCATTGAAATGAAGATGGCCGGCGGAGAAATGGGGTTTTATAAAAATGGCGGAAAAAAAAGCAACAGATAAACAAAAAGCGCTTGCGACTGCGCTCGAACAAATTGAGAAGACTTATGGAAAAGGCGCTGTGATGAAGCTGGGTGAAAATGCGGCCATGAATGTGGAAGCAATTTCAACCGGTTCGATCGCGCTGGATTTAGCGTTGGGGATCGGCGGCGTTCCGAAAGGGAGAATTATCGAAATTTTCGGACCGGAATCTTCCGGTAAGACCACGATTGCATTGCATGTTGTGGCGCAGGCGCAAAAAAACGGCGGTGAAGCTGCTTTTATCGATGTGGAACATGCGCTGGACCCTGAATATGCGCAGGCGCTGGGGGTCAATATTGATTCACTGCTGGTTTCGCAACCGGATACCGGTGAGCAGGCGCTCGAAATCTGTGAAGCGCTGGTGCGTTCTAACGCAATCGATGTTGTCGTCGTCGACTCAGTCGCCGCGCTGACACCGCGTGCCGAAATTGAGGGTTTGATGGGTGATTCCCATGTTGGTTTGCATGCGCGCTTGATGTCGCAGGCGCTGCGCAAGCTGACCTCCTGCATTGCAAAATCCAATTGTGCGGTTATCTTTATCAACCAGCTGCGTGAAAAAGTCGGCGTGGTCTACGGCAATCCGGAAGTGACCACCGGCGGCCGCGCGCTGAAATTTTACGCGAGCGTGCGTATTGATATCCGCCGAACAGAGACCTTAAAGCTGCAAAATGAAATCATCGGTAACCGCACACGCGCAAAAATTGTCAAAAATAAAGTGGCGCCGCCATTTAAAGAAGCGGAATTCGATATCATGTATGGCGAGGGAATCTCCCGAGAAGGAGAACTGTGTGATCTTGGCGTGATCGCCGGTGTGATCAAAAAAAGCGGCGCTTGGTTTTCCTATGGTGAGGAACGGCTCGGACAAGGCCGTGAAAATGTCAAAATTTATTTTATGCAGCATCCAGATGTTGCAAAAGAAATTGAACAAAAGATTCGGGAAAACAAGGACAAAATTGTCGGTTCCAAACGGGTAAGGTTTAAACCTGAACCTGCTGCGGCAGAACAACCTGCGGCAGCATCCGCCCCTGAGGAACCCGCGCCGAAACCAAATTATCCGAATGTGGATATTGACATCGCGGTCGAAGACTGATGCAGGTCCTTTCGATTCAAAAAGGGAAACGGCACCTGATAGAGATTGTTTTACAGGGACGGGAACAACCACTTTGCATTGACGAAGAGGTTTTTGTAACTTCGCATCTGCAACTGCAGGATGTTTTGGATGAACAAACGGTTTGTGAACTGCAATATCAATCCGATCTGGTTCGTGCACGTAATAAAGCCATGTGGCTGATCGGCCGGCGGGAATATTCCAAAAAGGAATTGATGAGGCGTCTGCAATCGGACTTTGATCCGGACGCAGCGGAGACCGCTGTTTTGCAGCTTTGTGAATCCGGCATTGTGGACGACAGGCGTTTTGCTTATCAGTATGCAAAAGAATTGGCATCTTTTAAACATCTGTCGGCGACCGGCATTGCCTTTGAACTGCAAAAAAAGGGGATCGACAGGGAACTTGCCAAGGAGGCGGCACAAAGTTGTGCCCCGGACGAAGAACAAACGGCGCTGGCGCTGATTGACCAAAAGTATCCGAACGGACTGCCGGATGAAAAAGCCGTTCGCCGGATGGCCGGCTTTTTGCAGCGTAAAGGCTATCATTATGATGTGATCCGGCGGGTGATCCGGCAAAAACAAAAGGGAGAACTGGATGAAGACGTATAAAGTTGGGATGGTATCGCTGGGATGCCCCAAAAATCAAGTGGATGCAGAAATCATGCTGTCGGTTTTGTCCGAGAATGGCTATGAAATTACCGGTGATGAAACGCAGGCAGACGTCATAATTATTAATACCTGCGGTTTTATCGCAGATGCGAAAAAAGAAGCGATTGAAAATATTCTGGAAGTCGCGCAGCTAAAAACGGAAGGGCAATTAAAGGCGTTGATCGTCACCGGCTGTATGGCCGAACGGTATCGCGATGAAATCCTGTCCGAGATGCCGGAGGTGGACGCTGTTGTCGGTATTGGATCGAATATGCATATTGCCGCCATCGTCAATGCGGCACTGCAAGGCTGTCCCTATAATGAGTTTTTGGAAAAAGAAAATTTACAATTGGATCACACGCGGATTTTAACAACACCGTCTTACAGCGCTTACCTGCGTATAGCGGACGGATGCGATAATAAATGCACCTATTGTGCAATTCCGATGATCCGTGGCCGGTACCGTTCCAGAAAAATGGAAGATATTTTAAAAGAGGCGGAAACGCTGGCGCGTTCCGGTGCAAAAGAAATCATTTTGATCGCACAGGATACAACAAAATATGGGCAGGACCTCTATGGCACGCTGTGTCTGCCGGAATTGCTGGATCGTTTGTGTGAGATAGAGGGCATTCAGTGGATTCGGATTTTATATACCTATCCGGATAAAATCACAGACCAGCTGCTCGAAACGATTCGACGGCAGGAAAAGGTGCTGCCGTATCTGGATATTCCGTTGCAGCACGCAAGCGGGACTGTTTTAAACCGAATGAACCGCACCGGTGATTTTGAAAGTCTGTCGGCACTGATTGCCAAAATCCGCAAAGCGGTGCCGGATATTGTTATCCGCACCACATTTATCGTGGGCTTCCCCGGAGAGACAGAACAGGATTTTGAACAATTAGCACGGTTTGTCAAACAGACGAAATTCAATCGCATGGGCTGTTTCACCTATTCACCGGAGGAAGGGACACCGGCGGCTAAAATGCCGGAACAGATTGATGAATCGGTAAAATCGAGGCGACAGGAGATTTTGATGACGGAGCAGTCGGTTGTCAACGAGGAAATCTGCGGTAGAATGCTCGAAACCACCATCGACGTTTTGGTTGAAGGGTATGACGGGATGAACAAGTGCTGGTATGGCAGAAGCAAAGCCGATGCGCCGGAAATTGACGGCAAGGTGTTTTTTATGTCAAAGAAGACGTATCAGCCTGGAGAGATACTGAAAGTCAAAGTGATCGATACCATTGACTATGATTTGTTGGGAGAGGTTGTCGGAGCATGAATTTGCCGAATAAGTTGACAATTGCAAGATTTATCATGGCGCCGATTTTTTTAGCGCTGATGCTGATTGATTTTGAGCATCATTATGCGGTGGCATTGGTGGTATTTATCGTTGCGTCGCTTACGGATCTGTTTGATGGGAAAATTGCAAGAGAACGCAAACTGATTACAAATTTTGGTAAATTTCTGGATCCGATTGCTGACAAAATGATCACAACTTCCGCGTTTTTGGCGTTTTTGTTTTTGCACATGGGATGGGGAATCATCTGGATCACTTTTTTTGTGCTGGCAAGGGAATTTGTCGTGACATCCGTGCGTCTGGTTGCGGCGGATAACGGTAAAGTGATCGCTGCAAATTTTTGGGGTAAATTAAAAACAGTCATGCAGATGGTTGCGATCATCACAACACTTTTGTTTGAGTATTTAATTGAAGAATTTGTTCCAATGTTGGGTCTGGAAATGATCGTGGATCCGCTGCGAGGCGTTTATTCGATTTTGCTTTGGATCTCTGCGATATTCACCATTATCGCCGGTGTCACATATGTTATTGGCAGCAGGGAATTTATTAAAATTGATAAATAGACGTAGACAAAATCGGAATTTTATGTTATGATAACAATAATTTGGGAAAGACGCAGCAAAGCAGAGTAGCAAAAAAACGCCTTTCAGAGAGCAACCGGCAAAGGCTGTGACCGGATGCAGGAATGTTTTTGTGAAGTGCGCTTATGTTAGTCGGCCGGGGGAAAACAAAGTATCCCGGCACGGGCAGCCGCCGTTATCCGGCAAATCAAAAGCGATAAACAGGAGTGGAACCGCGGAATTTTTCGCCTCCGTTGCCAAAACTTTGGCAACGGAGTTTTTTTATTTGTGTAGGGAGTGATAATTTGTGTTTGACCGGATGAAAGAAGATATCAAAACAGTAAAAATGCGGGATCCGGCGGCAACATCATCTTTGCAGATTTTGCTGCTGTATCCGGGACTGAAAGCGATTCGCATGCACCGGCGCGCCAATTTCTTTTACCGGCACCACTGGTTTTTTATCGCTCGCTGGATTTCGCAGCGCTGCGTGAAAAAAACCGGCATTGAAATTCATCCTGCCGCCAAGATCGGCAAACGTTTTTTCATCGACCACGGCACCGGCGTGGTGATTGGGGAAACAACGGAGATCGGCGACGATGTGACGCTTTATCAGGGCGTCACGCTCGGCGGTACCGGAAAGGATGTCGGTAAACGGCATCCTACCATTGGCAATAACGTTATGATCGGCGCCGGCGCAAAGGTGCTGGGACCTTTCAAGGTGGGGGATAATTCGAGAATTGCCGCCGGTGCGGTCGTGCTGGAAGAAATTCCGCCGGATTCAACGGCGGTCGGCGTACCGGCCAGGATCGTCCGGCGTGCCGGTCAAAAGATCGACTGTCTGGATCAGGTGCACATGCCGGACCCCGTGTCGCTGAAAATCTGCGCATTGGAGCACAAAATTGAACAGTTGGAGAAAAAATTGCAGGAGATCGGAAAGGAATAAAATTTTATGAAACTCTATAATACGCTGACGCACGATAAGCAGGAATTTGTCCCGTACACATCCGGTAAGGTCGGCATGTATACCTGTGGACCGACGGTCTACCATTTCGCACATATCGGAAACCTGCGCACCTATATCATGGAGGATGTGCTGGAAAAATATTTGTCCTATGCGGGCTATGCCGTCAAACGGGTGATGAATATCACGGACGTGGGACATTTGTCGAGTGACGCGGATACCGGCGAGGATAAAATGCTCAAAGGCGCAAAACGCGAACACAAAACCGTGATGGAAATTGCAAAATTTTATACCGACGCCTTTTTTAAGGATTGCGAAAAACTCAATATTAAAATACCGGATGTGATTGAGCCGGCGACCGCCTGCATTGATTCTTTTATTCAAATGATTGAAAAACTGATCGAAAAGGGCTATGCTTATCTTGCGGGCGGCAACGTTTATTTTGATACCTCCAAATGCAAAGAATACTATGTGTTTCATAAGCACGATGCCGAAGATCTGGAAGTCGGTGTGCGCGAGGGAGTTTTTGAAGATCAGAACAAACGCAACAAAAGCGATTTTGTGCTGTGGTTTACAAAATCCAAATTTGAGGATCAGGAACTGAAATGGGACAGTCCGTGGGGTGTTGGCTATCCAGGTTGGCATATCGAATGCTCCGCGATCAGCATTAAGCATTTAGGCGAACATTTGGATATCCATTGCGGCGGTATTGACAATGCGTTTCCGCATCACACCAATGAAATTGCACAAAGTGAAGCCTATCTCGGGCACGAATGGTGCAAATACTGGTTTCATGTGCTGCATCTGAATACCACCAGCGGCAAAATGAGCAAATCCAAAGGCGAATTTTTAACATTGTCGCTATTGGAGGAAAAAGGCTATGATCCGTTGGTTTACCGCTTTTTCTGCTTGCAGTCGCACTACCGCAAGTCGCTTGTTTTTTCCTACGAAGGGCTGGATAATGCCGCCAACGCCTATGATAAACTGGTTTTGAAAATTGCAGCTCTTCGTGAAGACGGTGAGGTGGATACCGTTGCAGCAGCGCCGTTGCAGCAGCAGTTTAAAGCAGCGATGGATAACGATCTGAACACCTCGCTTGGCATAACGGCACTTTATGATGTTTTAAAAGCGGACATCAATGATGCAACAAAACGTTATCTGATCGCAGATTTTGACCGGGTGTTGTCGCTGGGACTTCTGCAAGCGGCTGCAAACAGGCAAGAAAACAAAGAGGATGATGCCGAGATCGAATCGCTGATCGAACAGCGCGCCCAAGCAAAAAGGGAAAAAGATTTTGCCCGCGCCGATGCGATCCGTGATCAATTGAAAGCAATGGGAATTCTGCTCGAAGACACCAGAGAAGGCACGAAATGGCATCGTGAATAAAGCAGATCAAATGAGACAGCGTGATAAAGGAAGTTGACAATGCGGCTGGAAACCTATCGAACCCTTCTGGATAAAATGGATGCGCATCCGACTGTTGCACAGTGGATTGGCAGGGCGAATCTTTTGATTACCGCTGCGGCCTATATCGCTTACCCGGCGCTGGTGCTGTTTTTGCTGTTCACGCGGGATCCGCGCGTGCTGCGCGTGCTTTTAACGGCGGCAGTTTCTTTTGTGCTCGTTACCCTTTTGCGATATTTTGTGCATGCGCCGCGTCCTTATGAAGTGTTATCCCGGACTGGTGCGATCCATAAAAGTAAAAAAGGCAGCTCGTTTCCGAGTCGCCATGTGTTTTCTATTTTTGTTATCGCGATGACATTTATCTATATCTGTTTGCCACTGGGAATTGTATTTTTGTTGCTTGGCGCGGTGTTGGCAGTTTTGCGGGTGGTCGGCGGTGTGCATTTTATCAAAGATGTTGTGGCCGGTTCACTTATCGGAATTGTCAGCGGTGTGCTCGGACTTTATATTTTTTAAGGTTAAAAGAAAAAGGACAGATGAAAGCAGATTTTCTATCTGTCCTTTTTTGTTATGTTGGTGTTCAATTGGAAGTGCTGTTTGTAAATTGAAAGGTGACTGTAACGTCTCCGGTTCCGACGGCGTTTTCCAAATTGCCGGTATCCGTTATGCGCCCTAATGGGGTATAGCTGTAAGAGGTGGGAAAATCTTCATAAAACAGCACCAGACATTCCGAGCCATAAAGCATCAAATCCCCGGTGTGGATCCAATCGGGGTTGCCGGCGTCAGTCGGCAGGGTGTCGGGTAAATAGTAATATTTTTCATTCCCGTTGAGTTCTTGCATTTCCACCGTCAGGGGCAGCATGGCGGCAAACACTTTTGCCGCTTCGGTATCATATAACTGTGCCGAAAAGCTTTGTCCCGCAACGATGATCTCAAGGTTTTGCATATTGGTGTTCTCCGTTTCTTGCTGTTGGGCATCGGTTGTAAGGGGAATGTCCGTGGATGTGATTTCTTCCAAAGGCTCCGACCCGGAAACCGAATTTTGCGTGCCGGTCTGCTGACAGGCCGTTAAAGAAAGCGCGCACAACATTGCTGCAGCCCACACGACTATTTTTTTAGAGGATGTTTTTGACCGTTTCATAGCTGCCTCCCGAGCAGGATATCCCGCGTTTTCCGACTTTATTTGCATCGTGGCAGACTTTTTGGTTCCTGCCGCCTGACCGTTTTCACGCGCAGGCAGTCTTTTTGTTTTTTTGAATCAGGATTTCCCCCTTTGCCTGTTTGTCGTCCATGATCACTTCGCCCACCGCGGGAACGCAAATCCGTCCGGCCAAAGGATTTTTAATGCTGATGACCGGCGTGGTAACAGTCGCCTGAACCTCCGATTTTTCAAAACACAGGTCGGTGTCGATCATTTCGCAATCAATCAGTTTCAACACTTTGCAGTAGCAAAACGGCTGTGTTCCGATGATTTTGCAATTTATGAGCGTCAGATCCTCGGAATACCACGCAAGATACTCACCTTTTACCACGCTGTTTTTAACGGTCACATGTTTAGCATGCCAGAAAGCGTCCTTGGTGTCAAATTGGCAATTTTCAAATATTGCGTTCTCAATATATTGAAACGAATATTTGCCTTTAAAGGTAACGTTGGAAAAGGAAATATCCTTTGCCCGCATGAGAAAATATTCGCTTTGGGCGGTGCTGTCCTTCATTTGAATACCGGTTACCGACCACCCGAATTCCGGAGAGAGAATGTCACAGTTTTCGATATGAACGTCTTGGCATTCCCGCAGCGCCTTAATGCCGTGCAGCTTGGTGTTGCTGATCGAAATATGGTCTGCATACCACAAAGCCGCCCTGCAAAGCGCGGTCATTTCACTGTCCCGAATGGTGAGATTGTGGTCGTGCCAGAAAGGATAGCGCAGGTTGAAAAAGCAGCGCTCCGCCAGAATATTCCGGCTTTCTTTCAAAGCGCTCTCACCGTCCGCAGGACCGTCGAACCGGCAGTTTCTGATGGTCATGCCGTCGCTCCCATAAAGCGCCCGTTCTTCATCAAAACTCTGATTTTCAATTGTTTTCATAAAAGCTTCCTTTCTGTAATGGACAAGTCGTTGATGCAGGTTATTGCATGGCCGTTTGGAAGAAACCCGCCATTTTCCGGCAACACACCTTGCTGTTTTTATTGTACGCCAGTCGCAACAAAATAGCAAATACTTTGTTTCTATCATGTGATATGCTTGACAGGCATTTGATTGCCGGATATAATAAAAACAGCAAAGGAGGGCGTACAATATGGAGATTCGGGTGCTTCGTTATTTTCTTGCGGTGGCCAGAGAGGGAAATATCACCGCTGCCGCCAATTTTCTGCATTTGACACAGCCGACATTATCCCGGCAGATCCGGGATCTAGAGGAAGAGCTGGGACAGCAGCTTTTAATACGAAAGAGCCACCGTATCGTGCTGACGCCGGAGGGGATGCTTTTGCGAAAACGGGCTGAAGAAATCATTGCGATGGTGGATAAAACCGAAGCGGAGTTTTCTTCCATGGAAAACACCATTGGCGGCGATATTTATATCGGCGGCGGGGAGACCCAGGCCATCCGGCAGGTAGCGGAACTGATCAAAGAGCTACGCGAGGACTATCCGGGCATCCATTATCATCTGCACAGCGGAAATGCCCAGGATGTTACCGACCGTCTGGATAAGGGGCTTTTGGATTTCGGCATTTTGATACAACCGGCCGACCTTTCAAAATACGATTTTTTGAATTTGCCGGCAAAAGACGTTTGGGGTGTTGTGATGCGAAAGGACAGCCCGCTGGCGCAAAAAAAGTTTGTTGAAAAATGGGATCTCCTGGATGTTCCGCTCATCTGTTCCAGACAGGTGATGATGCCGCAGCAGAGTGAAAATGGATTTGCCGACTGGTTTGGCAGGGATCTTGAAAAGCTTCATGTTGTAACAAGCTATAATCTTGTGTATAATGCGGCCATACTGGTGGAAGCCGGGGTCGGGTATGCGATCACACTGGACAAGCTGGTGAACACAGCAGCGGGAAGCAATTTGTGTTTTCGTCCGCTCAAGCCCCGGCTGGAATTGGGATTGAATATTGTCTGGAAAAAGTATCAGGTTTTCTCTCCGGCCGCGCAGCTGTTTCTCAAAAAGCTGCAAGAAACCTTTGCAGGCTGAAAAGGCAATACTGCGGGAAAATAAAAAAGAGGCAAAGCATGCTTTGCCTCTTTTATCATTTTTTAAGAATGCACAGAAAGGAACAAATGCATGGAAAACTGTGCAAAATCCCCTTTTTATTCGTTGGTCAGCAGCATCCGGTCGTTGTCCAGCTCCTTGCCGCACAGTTCCCGATATAGCTTTAAAAGACCTGCAACATCCAAATTCCGGCGCTGCTCCTCTTTTAGATCCAAAACGATTTTGCCGTGTTCGAGCATGATGGTGCGGTTGCCAAGCGCCAACGCGGATTGAATGTTGTGGGTGATCATCATGGTGGTGATCTGTTTTTCTTTGACGATTTGGCTGGTAAGGGATAAAACCTTTTCCGCCGTGACCGGATCGAGCGCCGCGGTATGCTCGTCGAGCAGCAAAAGCTTTGGCACCGTCATGGTGCACATCAAAAGCGACACCGCCTGCCGCTGCCCGCCGGATAACAAACCGATCTTGGTTTTTAAGCGGTCTTCGAGCCCCATGTCTAAGGTGGAAAGCAGCGACCGGAAATAGGCGATATCCTTTTTGGTCACAGCTCTTGCAAAGGCATGTTTGTTTGCCCCATTAAAGCTCAGCGCCAGATTTTCTTCGATCGTTAAATCCGGAGCCGTTCCCACCATCGGATTTTGAAAAATCCGGGAAATGTTGCGGGCACGTTTGTGTTCCTTTTGGTAGGTGATGTCCTCCCCATCGAGTAGAATGGTTCCGCTTTCGCACAGAAACGACCCGGCAATCGCATTGAAAAGGGTGGATTTTCCGGCGCCGTTGGAACCGATCACTGTGACAAAATCGCCCTTTTGCAGCGTTAAATCAATATCCTGCAGCGCAGGATTTTCGTTGGGGGTGCCTTTGAAAAAGGTTTTGGAAAGATGACGAATTTCAAGCATGATTACCGGCTCCTCGTTTTCAGTGCGTGCCGCCGCATTTGATATTCGGCGATTTTGGTTTTAAAGGTCGGAAATGCCAGCGTGATGCCGACGATCACAGCAGACAGTAATTTGAGCGCATTCGATGAGAAAATGTTGGCGGAAAGCGCCAGCGCGATGATCAGATAGTAGACCACCGACCCCACCACAGCGGAGATAATCCCGATGGTAACCGACCGGCGTCCGAAGATCACCTCGCCGATAATCACCGACGCTAAACCGATGACGATCATGCCGCTGCCGGAATTGATATCCGAAAAACCCTGATATTGCGAGACGATCCCGCCGGACAGCGCCACCAAACCGTTTGCGATCGCGATGGCGGTGATTTTGGTTTTGGTGGTGTTGATGGAGGAAGCGCGCACCATATCCTCGTTGTTGCCGGTCGCGCGGATACTCAGCCCGAAAGCGGTTTTGAAAAACAGCGATAAAAGGAAAACCGCCAGCGCGCAAATCAGCAGGATCAAAACACCCTTCACCACAGTGCGATAAGCATAAGGAAACAGATTCACAGCAAAGGTGAAAAATTTATCACAGTCTAAAAGGTTCACGTTTGGACCGCCCAGCACCGTGATGTTCACGGTATATAATCCACTCATCGTCAAAATACCCGCTAAAATCGGGTGGATGCCGCAGGTCGTCTGCAAAAATCCGGTCACAATACCTGCCGCCGCGCCTGCAAGCACCGCCAGCAAAAGTCCCAAAAAGGGATGGCCGTTTGCCGTTAAAATACCGGAAACCGCAATACCGAAGGTGAAGCTGCCTTCCACCGTTAAATCGGGAATATTTAAAATGCGAAAGGTGATAAACACACCCAGGGCCAGCATAGCATATTGCAGGCCAAGCATCGCCGAATCAATGAAAAAGGGAATGTTCATAAAAATCAGTCTCCGATAATGACGAGGTTTTCCATATCCGGTAATTCGATACCCAGTGTTTCGGCAGTCGCGCTGTTGACGACATATTGATAATCTGTCAGTTCAACCGCCGGGATTTCCGAAACAGGTGTGCCTTTTAAAATCTGGTCTGCCATTTGGGCGGATTTTTCGCCCAGCTGAGTGTTCGAGCAGCTCACACTGGCAAGCGCGCCCGACTGCACCATAACTGGGTCGGAACCATAGACCGGAATGTTGTTCTGGTTGGCAACTTCCACGACCTGGGTCATTGCTGTTTGGAGTGTGGAGTCGATCGGGACATAGATCGCATCGACCGAACCCGCCAGCGCCATGGCCGCCTGCTGGACTTCACTGGAATTGGTCACTGTTTTTTCGGTGTAGCTGTAGCCGTTCTGTTCCAGATAATCTTTCGCTTTTGCAACCGTCTGCACAGCGTTTTCTTCACCGGTGCAGTAAAGAATACCGATATCCTGCATGTCTGGTGTGAGCTGTTTGCCAAGTTTGAAAATCTCATCCACCGGCACGATGTTGGAGGTACCGGTCGCGTTTTTGTCCGGTTTTTCAAGGCTGGTCATCACACCGGCGCCGACCGGGCTGGTCACGGAAATGAACACCACGGGAGCGCTCACTTCGGCGTTGACCACCGCCTGTGTTGCAGGGGTGACAATCGGGACAATCAAATCATAGTCTTCGTTTTTCAGCTGCGAGCAGATACTGTTAAGCGTCGCAGTGCTGCCTTGTGCGTTTTTGATCTCAAAGGTCATTTTATCTTCGTCGTAACCGAGTTCCCGCATCTTATTCTGAAATGCGGTGATCATTTCGGTGAACGCGCCGTTATCCGTCAGCTGCACGATGGCGACTTTGTAACTGTCTGTGCTGCCTGCATCCGTCGACGCTTGCGGGTCGGATTCCGCCGTGTTGCCGCCGCAGCCGGTCAAAACGGCGCAGAGCATGGCGATTACCATAAGCATTGCTAAAAATTTTCTTTTCATTTTCATTTTCTGTCCTTTCTGATAAAAAATAAAAACACCTGTCCTTGGAATTTTTCCAAGGACAGGTGCGAATTGCAAACACTACACCTGCGGTGCCACCTTGATTGGCGTTTTCAAAACGCCCGCTTTGCGGAATACCAACATATTCCCTTCCTGTAACGGGGAACACCGTCATGGAATACTCAGCACACTGCCTTTGGCCATGCCCTCAGCGGACCATTTGTTCGGACTGCCGCAACCGGGCTCCCACCAATCCCGGCTCTCTGGATGCACATCTTCCGATTTTACTTCCGCTTCATCGGTTTCTTTTATTTTAGCACAATAATTTGATTTGTCAAGTCCAAAAAAATATGTTATGATAAAAGAAATCAATTGCGGCTTTGCGGTCTTTGCCGTAAACTTATCGCGGAAAGGTAGAAGAAAAAGCATGATCAAACATATTCTTTTTTGGACGTTCAACGAACAGGCAAAAAAGGGGGACACGGCGGCCATGATCGAAAAAATGCACGCGTCTGCACAAAACATGGTCGGCAAGATCGACGGGCTCATTACCGCAGGGGTCTATCCGAACCTGGCGGGCGGCAGCTGCGACTTTATTTTCTATTCGGAATTTGCCACCAAACAGGCGCTGGATGCTTACCAGACACACCCGCTGCATCAGGCGCACAAGGAAATGTCCAAGGACTGGTTGGCAACGCGGATCGTCGGCGATTTTGAACCGGAGGAATAGGGGATTGACAAAAGCGCTTTAGCATGGTAATATAATAAAGTATTTTTATGCAGTATCATGATTTTGAAGGAGCGAAATGAAATGAAGAAAATTTTAGCGTTGCTGCTGGCAATGACCTTTTGTGCGGTTTGTTTTGCCGGCTGCGGGAGCACACCGGAAGAAACGACCAGCGATGTGAACGCGACAACCGCCGCCAACAACAGCGACAGTGATTATGAGTACATTAAAGCAAACGGTAAAATGGTGATCGGCATCACCGAATATGAGCCGATGAATTACCGTGATAAAGAAACCAAGGAATGGACCGGATTCGACACCGAGTTTGCACAGGCGGTTGCCGAAGAGCTTGGTGTTGAAGCAGAATTCAAAGTGATCGACTGGGACAACAAAGAGCTTGAACTGGATGCAAGATCCATCGACGCGGTCTGGAACGGCATGACATTAACGGATGAAGTGAAAAAATCCATGTCCTGCACCGATCCTTATGTGATCAACGCCCAGGTGGTTGTTGTGCGCGCGGAAGATAAGGATAAATATGCAACAAAAGATGTGCTCAAAGATGCGACCTTTGCCGCGGAAGCGGGTTCGGCGGGGGCTGCCGCGATCGAAGATGCGTTTGGCACCGACAATCTCACCACCGTTACCGCGCAGTCGGACGCGCTGCTGGAAGTGCAGTCCGGTGCGGCGGATGCCTGTGTGATCGACATCACCATGGCGACGGCAATGACCGGTGAAGGCTCCAGTTATGCGGATCTGACCACCGCGATGGAACTGACCAGCGAGGAATACGGAATCGGTTTCCGCCTCGGTTCGGACATGACCGAAAAAGTCAATGAAATCATCAAGGATTTGAAAGCAAACGGCAAGTTGCAGGAACTCGCGGATAAATATGAGTTGACTTTAGCGGAATAAGTGTTGGTTGTCGATTTGTGAAACAACGGTATTTCAAAAAGCAGAGTGTTTAAAATAAATACTCTGCTTTTTAGCTACCAAGGGTCAATCAGGGAGATTTTGATTTATGTTTTTGGATGTTACACTCGAACTGTTAAAAGGCTTTGGCACGACTTTGCAGATTTTTGCACTCACGCTGCTGTTTGCGCTGCCGTTGGGGCTGATTATCAGTTTCGGTTCAATGAGCCGCTTTCGGCCGGTACGCTGGCTGGTGCGCACCTTTGTCTGGATCATCCGCGGCACGCCGCTGATGCTGCAGCTGATCATTATTTTCTATGGGCCGGGTCTTTTATCCAATTGGGCGGCGGCGGTTGAAAATCCGAATGTGTTCACACAATGGCTTGCGGGTATCGGCGTGATGGATCGGTTTTTAGCGGTCATGATCGCGTTTGTGATCAACTATGCGGCGTATTTTTCGGAGATTTATCGCGGCGGCATCGAAGGCATACCCAGAGGGCAGTATGAGGCCGGGCAGGTGCTGGGCATGACAAAGACGCAGATCTTTTTTAAAGTGGTGCTCATGCAGGTTATCAAGCGGATCATCCCGCCGATGAGCAACGAGATCATCACCCTTGTCAAGGACACGTCGCTGGCAAGGATCATCTCGGTCTATGAGGTGATCTGGACCGCCCAGAATTACATCAAACTCGACGGCATCATCTGGCCGCTGTTTTATACCGGCGCGTATTACCTGCTGTTCTGCGGCATTTTAACGCTGCTGTTCGGTTATATTGAGAAAAAGCTCGATTATTACAGGAGTTAAAAGCGATGGCATTATTAGAAGTCAACAACATCCATAAGCAGTTCGGCAAAACCGAAGTGTTAAAAGGCATCAGCTTCGCGCTTGAAAAGGGGGAAGTGCTGGCGATCATCGGTTCCTCCGGCAGCGGGAAAACCACGTTGCTGCGCTGTTTAAACTTTCTGGAAACAGCGGATCGCGGCAGTATTGTGCTAAACGGGGAAACGCTGTTCGACGGGGAAAACACCCGGCGGGATTCCGAGGATATCATCCGCAAAAAGCGGCTGCATTTCGGGCTGGTGTTCCAGTCGTTCAATCTGTTTCCGCAGTATAACGTTTTGCAAAATGTGACGCTAGCGGTCAAGCTGCTTCATAAAGTATCGCGCAAAAACAAGGAGATGCTCGCCAAAATCGAAGCGGACGCAAAAGCGCTGATCGACCGGGTTGGATTGAGCGATAAGCTCAAAGCCTACCCATGCGAATTGTCGGGCGGACAGCAGCAGCGTGTGGCGATCGCACGGGCGCTGGCGCTGCATCCGGATATTTTGTGTTTCGACGAGCCGACCTCCGCGCTGGACCCGGAACTGACTGGAGAGGTTTTAAAGGTTATTAAGGGACTCAAATCTTCCGACAGCACCATGATCGTCGTGACCCATGAAATGAATTTTGCCAAAAATGTGGCGGATAAGGTGATTTTCATGGCCGACGGCCGGGTGGAGGAAACGGGAACGCCGGACGAGGTGTTCGGAAATCCCAAAAGCGAGAAAACGATTGCGTTCCTGCAAAAATCATTGGAACAGATTTAAGCAGGTATTTGAATCATGCAGAAAAAGGGGCTGTCGCGATAAGACAGCCCCTTTGCAGTGTTGTTATATGTGTTTTAACTGATTTCAATTTTAGAGGACAGGTTGTCGCGGTAATTGAGCCGCACCTGATCGGCGCTGTAAACGCATTCGACGGTGATGTCCTCATTCGGCTGCAGCTTGACCGAATTGATGTTGAAAACCGCTTCGTCCGGCACGATGCGTTCGCCGTCCCCGTTTAAGATATACAAAATCCGCACTTTGGAGATCGTGATCGGATCCGCCGCATCGTTTTTGATATAAACCTTAGCGAGCAGCGAACCGTCCTGCTGCAACTCCACCGACGAAACATAGCCGGAAACCTCCAAAAACGCATCGGTCGTTCGCGTCGCGGTGGTCGTGGTCGTTTGCCGGGTTGCCGTTGTGTTGGCGGCGGTGGTCGTCGTGGTCGGAAGCAGGACGCGATCCGTTTGTCCCGCAAAGGAGATCACCGAGGTGTCCTTGGCTTTTTCATCCGCATAAGCCTTTGCGGTCAAAAACGCATCCTTTGCCGGTTGCTGTTCGAGCGCCGGCAAAAGGGATTTTAAAAAGAGACTGTCGTAGGCAATACCCGCCTTGGCGGAATAACCGATATAAACCGATGCGCCCGCGCTTTCAAAGGCATCTTGCATCGAATCGGAAAAACCGTAGCAGGCGCTGTTGTAGACAAACGCGTTTTGCAGATCACCGGCGGCATAGCGGTCGGTGAAGAAGGCGGGCAGCAATCCGAATCCCGCTTCCTTGCTGCCGATATTGCCGGAAAGCACCGCCTGCCCGTGCAGCAGGTAATCCGCATTTTCCTGCAAATTCTTTTTGGTCACATCTTCGTTCGGGAAAATGAGGCTGTTGCCCATGTAGCTGCCGCCGTGGGCGTTGATGAAAATCAAGTCGCGGTTTTGCATCTGTCTTGCAAAGTCGTCGATGTCCGCGCCGTAAACAGCCGTCACTGAAAGTCCTTTTTGCTCCAGCGTTTGGGCGGTATCAGTGTAGGCCACGGCGTGGGTTTCATCGGTTTTGGCAAATGCGGACAAAATCAGCGCGCTGCCGTTTGCGCTGCCGTCGGTTTGCTTGGCGGCTGTGCTTGTGGCGTCAGCAAAGGAGTTGTCGTCCAGCGGGGACAGGTTGAACATGCAGTTGGCATTGCCGCAGGTAAAGTAGATGATATTTTCGTCGGTATCATAAAGATAATCCGAAATATCGCCCGCCTGCTGTGCCTGTTCAAAATAATCGACTGCCATTGAAACCGCCGCGTTTTTGTCTTCATCCGTCTGCGCGCTTTCAAATGCGTCGGCAGCGGCAAACAGTTCGTCGCTTTCATAGATGGATAAAATCGCATCAGCGTCGATTTGACCGTTTAAACGGGTAAAGATCAAAAAGGCGAGCGCTGCCGCCAATGCCAGAATCACAACGATAATGGTGGCCACCATCGCTTTGGAACCCTTTTTCTTTTTCGGCGCCGGTGCGGGCGGCGGGGTTTGCCGCTGTTTGGCTTCCATGCCGCGCGCGTCGCGCAGGTCGATAAACTGGTCGGAAGTCAAAGGCTTTTTCACCGGCTGCCGGTTGTTTTCCGGCGCTGTGCCGGACTGTGGTCTTTGCAGCTCCGGATTGACGGTTCCGCATTCCGGGCAGAATTTCAAATGGGAATCATATTGATTCCCGCAGTTTTTGCAGAACATCCGCTTCACTCCTTTTTTGTATCATAAAAATGGTAGCATATTTTAACTTAAAAAGCAATATAAACCTGAAAAACCGCTTGCCAAAGCAGTCGGGAAAAGCTATAATAAAAAACAGCCGGCGGTTTTTGATAACCTGTTTTGAGGTGCCGCAGGCTGGTAATATTGCATAGGGCAGAGAAAGGATATTATAAAGCTATGGCGATTGAAAAGGTTCGGGAATATTTTAAACAGTTCGGCATGGAGGATCAGATTCTGGAATTTGACGTTTCCAGCGCAACGGTGGAGCTTGCGGCAAAAGCGCTGGGCGTTGCCGGGCAGCGCATTGCCAAAACGTTATCGTTTGACGTGGGCGGCAATGCGATTTTGGTGGTGGCCGCAGGGGACGCGAAGGTCAACAACGGAAAATTCAAAGCGCAGTTTGGCACAAAGGCGAAAATGCTGGCAGCCGACGATGTGGAACGGCTGGTCGGACATGCAGTGGGCGGCGTTTGCCCGTTTGGCATTCGCGAAGGCGTCAAGGTTTATTTAGACGAGAGCTTAAAACGGTTCGACACGGTCTATCCCGCCTGTGGCAGCAGCAATTCGGCGATCGAATTGACAATCGAACAGCTGCAAAAGCTGTCGAATGCCGAATGCTTTGTAGATGTTTGCGTGATCCCGGAAGGAGAATAGATTTTGGATATTTTAAAAACGCTGCAAGAAGAGTTTCATTTAAAACCCTTTCAGGTGGAAAATACCGTCCAACTGATCGACGACGGCAACACCATTCCGTTTATTGCAAGATACCGCAAAGAGGCGACAGGCTCGTTGGACGATCAGCTGCTGCGGGAACTTTCCGACCGGCTTTCCTACCTGCGGAATCTGGAGGAACAACGGCAAAAGGTCAAAGAGGCGATCGAGCAGCAGGGGAAATGGACGGATGAGATCGCCGCCGCGCTTGCCGCCGCGGCGACGCTGACAGAAATCGACGATATTTACCGGCCTTACCGGCCAAAGCGCAAAACCCGCGCGTCGGTTGCAAAGGAAAAGGGACTGGAACCGTTAGCGGCGCTGATCTACGCGCAGGACAGCGCGGCGGAAGACTATGAAACGGCAGCTGCCGGATTTGTCGATGAAAACATGCAGGTGCCCGACATGCCGGCGGCGCTGCAGGGCGCGATGGATATTATCGCCGAATGGATCGCAGATGATGCAAACGTTCGCCGCCGCCTGCGGGACGTGTTCATGCGCAACGCCGTGCTGAACGTGACCGGTGTGAAAGAGGACATGGGCGTTTATGAAATGTACCAAGATTTTTCCGAACCGGTGCGGCGCATTGCCGGGCACCGGGTGCTGGCGATCAACCGCGGCGAAAAGGAAGAATATTTGAAGGTGTCGGTGGATTTTGATCCGGAAAAGGCATTGGAGATCGTTTGTCTCAGTCACGTCAAGGGAAAGGGAAAAGCCGCCGGATTTGTCCGTGATGCGGCAGCGGATGCCTATGAACGGCTGATTTGCCCTTCCATCCAGCGGGAAATCCGTTCACAGCTCACACAAACGGCGTCGGAAGCTGCGATTCAGGTGTTTGGCATGAATTTAAAGCAGCTGCTCATGCAGCCGCCGGTCAAGGGCAACACAGTGATCGGGCTGGACCCGGGCTACCGCACCGGCTGTAAGGTCGCGGTGGTGGACCCGACCGGTAAGGTGCTGGACACCGGGGTGATCTATCCGGCGCCGCCGCATAATAAAACGCAGCAGGCGAAAACGATCATCAAACAGCTGGTTGAAAAATATCATGTGACGATGTTTGCCATCGGCAACGGAACCGCGTCGCATGAAACGGAGGTTTTTGCCGCCGAAGTCATCAAAGAGCTTAATTGCGGCATTTCTTATTTGGTCGTCAGCGAAGCGGGCGCGTCGGTCTATTCCGCATCCAAGCTCGCGGCGGAGGAATTCCCGGAATACGACGTTTCGCTGCGTTCTGCGGTTTCGATCGCAAGACGGTTGCAGGACCCGTTAGCGGAGCTTGTCAAAATCGATCCCAAAGCGATCGGCGTCGGGCAGTATCAGCACGATATGCCGCAGGCGCGGCTTTCCGAAACGCTGGACGGCGTGGTGGAAGACTGTGTCAATGCGGTGGGGGTGGATCTGAACACCGCGTCGGCGCAGCTTTTGTCCAAGGTCGCCGGGATCAGCGGGACGGTCTCCAAAAATATCGTGACCTACCGGCAGGAAAACGGCGTGTTCACAAAACGCGATCAACTCAAAAAGGTGCCAAAACTCGGCCCCAAAGCCTTTGAACAATGCGCGGGCTTTTTGCGCGTGCAGGGTGAAAACGTGCTGGACAACACCGGTGTGCATCCGGAAAGCTATGCGGCGGCCAAACAGCTGCTTTCCGTTTGCGGGTATACCGCTGAAGATGTTAAAAATGGTGCGGTCAAAGGATTGGCACAGCGTGTCGAACAGCAAGGCGTCGAAACACTGGCGGAAAAGTTATCAATCGGCGCGCCGACGCTTTGGGATATTGTGAAAGAACTGCAAAAGCCAGGGCGCGACCCGCGTGACGAACTGCCCAAACCCATGCTGCGGCAGGACGTGATGTCGATGGAGGATTTAAAGCCCGGAATGGAACTCAAAGGCACGGTGCGCAACGTGATCGATTTCGGCGCGTTCGTGGATATCGGCGTGCACCAGGACGGGCTGGTGCATATTTCCCAGATCACCGACCGGTTTATTCGGCATCCGTCGGAATGTCTGCATGTGGGGGATATCGTCACCGTTTGGGTGCTGTCGGTCGATCCGGCTAAAAAACGCATTTCCCTGACGATGAAAAAGCCCAAATAAAAAACACCGGGCTTTAAACCGGTGTTACGCAAAAAGCGAACGGCGGAGGTGTTCCTCCGCCGCTTTTGATTATCATTTGTCAGATGACCGCTTTGCAGCAACCCCCTTTGCTGCAAAATGCATTGCGGTTTTTAAAAACCGCTGTGGCAGGTAAGATATACAGGCCGGTTGCCCGGCCCGCATACCTTTTGCAGCGCCGGTTCCCCGACGCTGCAAAAAAAGGAAATGAAAAAGAAGAGAATATGAAAACTTGGAATTGCAAATCGTCCAAGCTTTGAAAAGTATGCAAACAAAGCGGGGAAACACTTTGTGTTTGCATGTTCTTATCATAACAGAAAGAAATAACGGATGTGTTAGCAATTCATTGACAAAAAATTAACATTTGTGAATATTGTATGAATTTGACATCACAGCATGCTGTTGATAAACGCGGTCAGCCGCTTTTTTTGGTCTTCATTGAGTCTCGCAATCGCTTTTTCCAATGCATCGTCCGTTTCGGTTTTGAAAAAGTCGGAAAGCGTGATATTCAGCCCATAGCAGATATAAGACAGATATTCCACTGTCGGCTGTTTTTTGCCAAGCTCAATGTCCCGCAGATAACTTTGGGTCACACCGGATATGTTCGCAAGTTTGTTGGTCGTTAAATGCAGTTCTTCCCGCAGCTGTGTGATGCGTTTGCCGACATCCATTTTTCCTACCTCCGTTTATCGCTATAAAGATAGGATATCATTTATTTTTTAAAATAATTATTACTATAGAGGTGACAAATAATATTTATTGTAATATTATGACAAAAAGAAAATGATTAAGGAGGAATTTGCAAAATGTTGGAACAGGAAAACAGCGCACAGGAAATGGATCAGGCGGTCATACAGCAGGAAGATGCGGGGATTCAAAATTCCAAACCGGCACCGAAAAAAACAAACTGGGTGGAAAATGCCGAGAATTTTTTGAAATCAAAAAGCAGTAAGCTGCCGCAGATCATCGGTATTGGCGTTGCGGTGGTCGTGCTGATCGTTTTGCTGATTGTTTTTTTAAAACCCGCGAGCGCCGAAGCGACCGCCAAAAAATATATCGGTGCCATGCTGTTAGGAGATATTAAAACAGCCGATCGATATTGTATTTTTGATTTGATGGAAATTTTAGAGGAAGATGAGGGGGATGATTATGATGATATCGATGCATTCATAGAGGATTATCAGGCAGATATGCTCGACGAGATGGCTGACCAATACGGCGATGATTTTCAAACCAGCGTTACCATCAAACGGGTGCGGGAATTGTCGGAACGCAAGACAGAAGATCTGTTGGAAAATTGGGAGGATATAGAAGACAGTTCCGCTGGCGATTATCTGAAAGCGGATATTTCGGATATCACAAAAATATGTGAAGTTTCCTTTGAAGCTGAGATTGAGGGAAGCGAGGATGACGCCAGCGATGAAGCAGAATTTTATCTTGCTAAAATCGGTAGAGACTGGTTGGTGATGGATTCTTCTTTTTAAGGAACATATAAATTTTGGCTGTTGCATCAAATAAAACGATCCCGGAAACATTCGTTTCCGGGATCGTTTTATTTGATAATGCTATTTTAACCAAGAACAACTTCCACGGTGCGGACGCTGCCATCGCCTTTTGCGGGAATTGCCGCTTTGGGATCGACAGCTTCGCCGTCGACGGTGATGGAAACGACGCCTTTTTGCACACCGGCGGTGTTATCCACATGGATTTTGAAAGTATCGCCTCTGAATTTTCTCGTCACGGTAAATTCTTTGAGGGTATCCGGAATGCAGGGATCGATTTTCAAACCGTCGTAATCCGGCATGACACCGAGAATATATCTGGAAACATTGTAAAACGTCCAGGCGGCGGTACCGGTCAGCCAGGAGTTTTTGGCTTCGCCGTGATTGACCGCATCGCGGCCTGCGATCATCTGGGAATAAACATAGGGTTCTGTGCGATGGATTTCGCTGATATCCTCCAGATAAGCCGGGCAGGTCTTTTGGTAAACTTCAAACGCGCGGTTGCCTCTGCCGATCATCGTTTCCGCAATGGAAATCCAGGGATTGTTGTGGCAGAAGATACCGCCGTTCTCTTTGTATCCCGGCGGATAGGAGGAGATTTCACCAAGCTCGATGTGATATTTCGTGTAGGAGGGGCTGTTTAACACGATACCATATTTGGTATCGAGGTATTTTTGAACGGAATCCAGCGCCGTTTTCGCTTTGCCATCGTCAAGGCCAATGCCTGCCATGACGCAGAAGCCCTGCGGTTCGATGAAGATTTTGCCTTCTTCGCATTCTTTGGAACCGACTTTATGGCCATAAGCATCATAAGCGCGGACAAACCATTCACCGTCCCAGCCTGCATTCAGCACGGCTTTGCGCATCTCGTCGCAGGCGACTTGCGCTGCTTGTGCCTGTGCTTCCAGCCCTTTTTTGCGGCACATAGCGATATAATCCGGCGCAACGGCAACGAACATGCCCGCGATAAACACCGATTCCGCGACCGGGCCTTCACTCGGACCAAACGTCTGGAAGGATTCGCCCGGATGTTCCGAGAAGCAGTTGAGGTTCAAACAGTCGTTCCAGTCGGCACGACCGATTAACGGCAGTTTGTTAGGGCCTAAATTGTTTGTCACATGATCGAAGGAACGTTTTAAATGTTCCATCAACGGCTGCGCGGTGGACTCGTCGTTGTCAAACGGCACCATTTCATCCAAAATCGAATCGTCGCCGGTTTCCTTGATATACGCTGCAACGCCGAAAATCAGCCAGAGCGGATCGTCGTTGAATCCGCTGCCGATCTCATTGTTGCCCTTTTTGGTCAGCGGCTGATACTGGTGATATGCGCTGCCGTCCTCCATCTGGGTGGCGGCAATATCCAGAATCCGTTCTCTTGCACGCTGTGGGATCAGATGCACAAAGCCTAAAAGATCCTGTGAAGAGTCGCGGAAGCCCATGCCGCGACCGATACCGGATTCAAAATAGGAAGCGGAACGGGACATGTTAAAGGTGACCATGCATTGGTACTGATTCCAGGTGTTGACCATCCGGTTGAGCTTTTCATCTGCACTTTGCAGGCTGTAGATCGATAAAAGATCGTTCCAGTAGTCTTTCAGTGCAGCCAATGCAGCGTCAACCTGTTCGTCGGTTTTGAATTTGGCGATCATTTCATTCGCCGGTTTTTTATTGATCACATTGGGGACTACAAATTTTTCATTCTGCGGATTTTCGCAATAGCCCAACACATAAATGAGGCTTTTGGTTTCGCCGGGAGCCAGTGTCACTTTCACACAGTGTGAACCGATCGGCGACCAGCCGCTTGCAACGGAGTTCTTCGACTGATCGTCGAACACGACATCCGGTTTGTCAAACCCGTTATACAGTCCGAAGAAGGATTCACGGTCGGTATCAAAACCGCAGATTTCGGCATTGACACTGAAAACGGCAAAATGGTTGCGGCGTTCCCGATATTCGGTTTTGTGATAAATTTCCGAACCGATCACTTCCACTTCACCGGTGGAGAAGTTGCGCTGGAAATTGGAACGGTCGTCCTGCGCGTCCCACAGGCAGAATTCCACAAAGGAATAAACCCTGAAGGTTTTTTCCGCTTTGGATTTGTTGGTGAGTTTGAGCCGGTGCACTTCACAGGTTTCTTCCAGCGGCACAAAGGATGTTTGCTCAGCCTTTAGGCTGTCTACCACCGAGGTGATGACCGAATAACCCATTCCGTGCCGGCACTGGTAGGATTCATAAGGCGTTTTGACCGGCATCCAGCCCGGCGTCCAGACTTTTCCGTTATCGTTGATGTAAAAATAACGGCCGCCTGCATCGGTCGGAACGTTGTTATAGCGGTAACGGGTCAAACGCAGCAGCTTTGCGTCTTTATAAAAGCAATAACCGCCGGATGTGTTGGAAATCAGACCGAAAAAGTCCTTGTTGCCCAGATAGTTGATCCAGGGATATGGCGTATCCGGCCGGTTGATCACATATTCCCGGTTCGCATCGTCGAAAAATCCAAATTTCATGTTGCAGCCTCCTAAACAGACAGGTAATTTTTCACTTTATTACTATAATATAATAAATCGGATATAAAAGCAAGCAAAACTTATATCATCTGTGCATAAAAAGCTTTGAAACGCTTGGATATCGGCGTTCTATGAAAACGACACGATTCCTTTTGTTTTGCGTTTTCGACGCAAAAAACCTGTTAGAATACACAAAACCGGACGATCGAATTGAGCAGACGCCGTCAAAATGCAGAAAAAATGTTAAATTTTTCATTATTGTTGACATTGCACATAAATGGTGATATAATTTTAGTAAATAACACAAGAAGGATGTGTGGAAGATGACCTTTATTGAAAAGTTTGAAAGTTTGAAGAAAAAGCTGATGAAAGCTGATGTTTCCAAGCTGACCGAACAGTTCGCTTTTCAGGTGAACATGACGGATGAAGACTGCGGCGGCATTTTCTATATCGCTTATATCAACGGCGTGTTTGCCGTTGAACCGTATGATTACTGCGACCGCACTGCGCTTTTAACCGGTCTGTCGGCGGATATTGCGAAACTTGCGTCCGGAAAGATTGAAGTGGAGGTTGAAGGAAGCCTGTCACAGGTTGAAATGCTGGCAAGAGCTTACGAGAAGCCCCCGGTCAGACGGAAAACGGTAACAAAGAAAAAACCGGCTGCGGCTGCTGCAAAAAAAGAAGCAACTGCAAAGAAAACGACAACCGTCAAAGCGGAAAAAACTGCTGCCGGAAAAGTCGAAAAACCGGCTGTGGTTTCCAAAACAAAAGCGGAAGCGAAAACAAAAGCGTAATCAATAAGCTATTTTAAAAGGACGGCGTAAAGACGCCGTCCTTTTTATGTTTGGAGCATTTATGCGCAGAAATAAACCCCCAGTTTTACAGGGGGAAGAAAAAACTTTAGTGAATAAAAACCTCCATGTTGTAAAATAGTAGTGGTTTGGCGACCGCATTACTAAAACAACAAGGAGGTTTTTAACAAATGAAGAACGAAATAAAAAGTACTGCGCATTCAAAATATCGTTGCGAATATCATATAGTATTTGCACCGAAATACAGAAGAAAAGAAATATATGGACAACTGAAAAAAGATATAGGAGAAATAATAAGGACATTGTGCGAACAGAAGGCAGTGGAAATCATCGAAGCAGAAGCTTGTCCGGATCACATACATATGCTTGTAAGTATACAACCGTATTTAAGCATAGCACAGTTTATGGGATATCTCAAAGGAAAAAGTAGTTTAATGATATTCGATCGGCATGCAAATCTAAAATACAAATATGGGCAGAGAAGCTTCTGGTGTAGAGGATATTATGTAGATACAGTAGGGAAGAACGAAACTGCGGTCAGAAACTACATCCGAAACCAATTGGAAGAAGATTATGCAAAGGATCAGATAAGTCTAAAAGAATATATAGACCCGTTTACGGGTAGCAAGAATAAGTAGGCTCTAAAAAAGACAGCCGCTTTAGCGGCTGCCTGAGATAGTAATGCGGTATCAAACTTTCAGCGTCCCTTTTAGGGACTAAGTCCGTAATAGCCCCTTCTAGGGGCTGTGCATACCACCAGTTTACTGGTGGTTTTGATTTTCATTGTTCCAGATAACGTTTTAACGCTTCGGTTTTGTCGGTGTTTTCCCAGGTGAAATCCGGGTCGTTGCGACCGAAATGTCCATAATTGCAGGTTTTTTCATAGATCGGACGGCGCAAGTTTAAATCGCGGATGATCGCTGCCGGACGAAGATCAAAAACAGCAGTTACCGCGTCGGCGAGTTTTGCATCGTCAAATTTACCGGTGCCAAAGGTATTGATATGTACGGAAACCGGTTTTGCAACACCGATCGCATAGGCCAGCTGGATTTCGCAGCGATCTGCCAGGCCTGCCGCTACGATATTTTTCGCAGCCCAACGTGCGGCGTAAGCTGCAGAACGGTCGACTTTGGTCGGGTCTTTGCCGGAAAAGGCGCCGCCGCCATGGCGTGCGTAGCCGCCGTAGGTATCAACAATAATCTTTCGGCCGGTAAGGCCGGTGTCGCCCTGCGGGCCGCCGATAACAAAACGGCCGGTCGGGTTGATGTAATATTTTGTATCTGCATCGGTGAGCCCGGCTGGGATGACTGCGTCGATCACATGGTGCCGGATATCCTGGCGCAGTGTTTCAATATCAACCGTGTCCTGATGCTGTGTGGAGACTACAATTGTGTCGATACGGACAGGATGGTTCTTTTCATCATATTCTACCGTGACCTGGCTTTTGCCGTCCGGACGCAAATAGGGAAGAACACCTGTTTTACGAATCTTGGTTAGCTGTTTGGAAAGGGCATGCGCATAAAACGCGGCCATCGGCATGTAGTTTTCCGTTTCATTGCAGGCAAAGCCAAACATCATGCCCTGATCGCCGGCACCGTGCTGGTCCATGGCGTCCGTTTGGCCTTCTTTGCTTTCATAAGAACGATCGACACCCATGGCGATATCCGGAGATTGTTCATCAATTGCGGTCAGTACCGCACAGGTGTTGCCATCGAATCCCGCGCTAGCGGAATCATAGCCGATGTCACAGATAACGCGGCGGGCAATTTTAGGAATGTCAACTGAACAGGAAGCGGAAATTTCACCCATCACGGTAATCATACCAGTAGTTGCAAAGGTCTCGCAGGCAACTCTGGCGTTGGGGTCTTTTTGCAAAAGCGCGTCTAAAACCGCATCGGAAATACGGTCGCAGACTTTGTCGGGATGACCTTCTGTTACGGATTCGGATGTGAACAGTTTTTTCATATTCTTAAAGTCCTTTCTTTTTAAAACAAAAAATCCGCGGCTTTTTAAGCTGCGGATGAGACGTTTGTGCCAAAAACCTCATCTCACAGATATTCTGCAGGATTTAGCACCTTGCGAATTTTTCGCAGGTTGCCGGGCTTCACAGGGCCAGTCCCTCCGCCACTCTTGATAAGGATATTTGTTTTCTATTATTCTACAGTATTCCACACCTTTTGTCAATACCTTTCATGATAACTGCCGCAATGCGCGATGTGTGACGCGCATTCGAATGATGTTATTTCAAATTTGTATGGCGGCGCTGGCGATGGAAGGACGGCGTCTTGCACGAACCCCCCTGCATTTATATGCAGGGGGGTTCGGTGTTTTATCGAGTGACTTCGCGAATATTTTCGGGACTGCCCATAACCATCAGCGTTTCGTCGGAAGTGAAAATATGTTCCGGTGAAGGCAGCGGATAGATCCGACCTTCCTTTTTGATTGCCAAAATACTGATGTGGTATTTGGAACGAATGGCTTTTTCAATAATGCTTTTGCCGTACCATGAGGGGGGAACGGCGATCTCGTAAATTGCGATGTCATGTGTCAGTTCGATATAATCGAAAATGTTTTTTGCACCGAATTTGACTGCCAGACGTTCTGCAACCTCGCGTTCCGCATAGACTACATGATCGGCGCCATTACGCAACAACAGTTTGCGGTGGACGTCCCGACTGGCTCTTGCCAGGATAAATTTTGCGCCGTAGTCTTTTAACAGCACGGTCGTTTCCAGTGCGCTTTGAAAATTGTCGCCGATTGCAACGACACAGATGTCAAAATTATTGACACCCAAGGTGGAAATAAAATGTTCGTCCGTTGCGTCGCCAATCTGAATGTTTGGCAGCGAATCTGCGATCTTGTCTGCAATTTCAGTGTTATACTCGATAGCCAACACATCATTGCCCTCTTCAATTAATTTCATTGCCATATGCCGGCCAAACCGGCCAAGTCCGATGACTAAAATAGATTTCATATTTTTTCCCTCTTAACCAACCTGAATTTTGCCGAGCGGCAATTTAGAAACAGATGAATTTTTATCATTTGAAAATGCCAACAGCATAGTCACAGAACCGACTCTGCCGAACAGCATTAGAAATGCGATTAACATTTTCGAAACAAAGCTCAACGTCGGCGTAACGCCCAGTGTTAATCCGACTGTCGCAATAGCCGATACACTTTCAAACATGGCCTGAATAACCGTTATTTTTTCAATGGACGCAACGATCAGTGCAATGATAACCGACAATGCAATATAAATCGTGAAAATGCAGGATGCAGTTTGCACCGTATCGCTGTCGACACGCCGGTCGAACATCTCAACCGATTTTTTGCGCCGGAATATTGACAGGATACTCATAAACATAACGGCAAAGGTAGTTGTTTTCATACCGCCGGCAGTGGATCCGGATGAACCGCCGATGAGCATCAAAATAATAAGCACAAATTGACTGGATTGGGTCATGGCGCCCATGTCTACAGAATTAAAGCCCGCTGTTCTCGCGGTGACCGACTGGAACATCGAATACAAGATCTGGTTTCCGACCGATGCATCGTCAAATTTGGAGCCGTTTTGTTCGAACAGAAAAATCGCAAGCGCCCCGCCAAAAATCAAAATGCCGGTGACGATCAGAACCACTTTGCTGTGCAGCATCAATTTTTTGAAATGAAAACGATTCGTTGCCAGATCGTTCCAAACGATAAATCCGAGACCACCAATTATGATTAGCAGCATGATAATAACATTAAAATACACGTTGTCCGCAACGCCGGTAAGCGATGCAAATTGATTCTGCTCGCTGCCCATCAGATCGAAGCCGGCGTTGCAAAATGCCGAAACGCTGTGGAAAACTGAAAACCAAAGTCCTTTTAGCGGACCGAGGATCGGGCAGAAATAAAAATAAAGCAGTCCCGCGCCGATTGCTTCGAATAAAATCGTTCCTACAAAAACACGTTTGGTCAACCGGACAATACCGCCCACCTGTGGCACGGAAAGCGAATTTTGGGTGATGACGCGTGTGTTCAATCCGATCTTACGTTTTGTAAGAGAAATGATCGACACCACAAAGGTCATAAAACCCATTCCGCCGATTTGAATCAGTGCCAAAATCACCGCTTGACCAAATCCTGTCCAATGTGTGTAGGTATCAAAGCGGACAAGACCGGTCACACAGGTGGCGCTTGTTGCGGTGAAAAAGCAGTCGCTGATACTTGTGTTGCCCGGCGTTTTAGATGCGATAGGCAAATGCAAAAGCAATGTGCCGGTCAAAATAATCAGACAAAAACCCAACAGAATAATTTTCATCGGCGAAAGCTGCCGAAGACGCTTTTTAATTGTTTCTCTCATTTCATAATGCCCTCTCTGTATAACAGAAAAAAGTCCTTATTTTTAGACCATGGATAGTATAGCAAATCCATTTGTGAAATGCAACTGTTTTTACAATGTATTTTGTTAAATCTATGAAAAATTGTCTATGCTTGCAATCTCGGGGGAAATATGCTATAATCCTTACCAAATGGGGGAGTAAAGACGGTTTGATACAGGAGGACTGAATCTGCATGGAAGATTTGAATAAGCTGTGTTTAGGGTGTATGCGTGAAAAGCCGGATTTTTCACCGGAGTGCCCCTATTGTCATTATGATGCCGGGCAGGACAATGAAAGCCCTGCGCTGCCAGTAAAAACAGTGTTGCAAAATCGGTATATTGTTGGCAAAGTTATCACTTCCAACGGAGAAGGCATTACCTATATCGGTTATGATACGACACAGAATATTGCTGTTCGTATCCGAGAATATTTTCCGCAAGGCCTTTGTGAGCGCATCAATTTAACGGTGAAATCTTTTTCGGATTCACAGGCAGTTTTTGACAAGGAACTGGATCAGTTTCTGGAATTGGCGCGTGCGCTCGCACGTATGCGCGGTTTGTCTGCGCTTTTACCAGTCTATGATATTTTTGAGGCAAACAGTACCGCTTATTATATTTCTGAATCAGTTGATTCGATCACGTTGCGGGATTTTTTGATCCGAAATGGCGG